>JBDRKP010000019.1:0-4461 GCA_043813875.1 archaeon
CTGATGCTTATTTTTTGAACGGATGCTATATATTTGTTTTTGATACCTTTACTTTTTTGGTTTATTATCCACCTGATCTTCTTTTGGTTTAGTTTTTTCATGTATTCTATCGTAGGGGGGAAAGTATTTCGGGATAATACAATGCCTTTTTTGCACACATCTCCTTGAATTTCATGCTTGAATGTTGATGATTGTCGATTTCGAGGAACTTCAACAGAGGCGAAAAAACAATGCCATCATCACTTTTTACATAGACAAAACGCCGTTCAATTGTGCCGAAAAAGGTATGTACTTTTCGTGATTTCGTCTTGTAGCGACGGCATTTACTGCTGTTGTTCCGCATGCTTTTCTTCCCGCACTGAGATTCAACCAAAACTTTTTCTTCTTCATCAAGGAAAGCCATATAACTTTCAAATTCCATATTGTGTCCAGAAAGGACAGATGTGTTTGGGATAGATACCACCTCCAAAGTGTTCAATTATATGTGGGGTGGTTCCAAATATATTTTTAACCAATAATTTTACACAACCAAAATATTTCTTGATATCGTGAATTACCACTTCCTTGAAAAACATGACCTGTACCACATCGCTGAAGTCATTGTCGACAAAGCACAGCTCAATCATATGGGCAACGAGAATGTCGACCTGAGAAAGCCGACGAGAACAATACATCAGCTTCTCAGGCATCCTGATGTCAAAAAGGTGGTCGAGCACTATGTCGATGAAGGAGGATATTTCGCGGTCACAACCGACAGGAAAAAGACGCGCTTCATGGCCATAAAACCAGAGGGATCTTCAATAAGAAGCTGTCTTGAAAAGGATGAAGAAAGGTTCATGAATGCCCTCTCAAATGTCAGGCCCTACAAAAAGAGCGAATCGTCAAAAAAATTCCTCGAGAACATGGGCACAGGGGGAGCCGGAGGGCTGCTGCTCGGGATAATCACCAATCCTGAATTGGAAAAAAGCTTCATGAACCACATAGGCAGGATAGCCTCGAACGCCCAATATCCTCTTCTAGATGCAATATCATATCTCGATGCCGGTGATGCGGCCAACGCAGTCATTTCCCTGGGCTATACCTGCTATGGCCTCATGAGCGATTCGCTTCAATTCCTCTTGTCAACTGAAGAAGGCCATTATGTTGCCGGCGGAGCGATGCTTTATTCCATAGGGCGCGAGGCCTTAAGAAAGGATTTCTGGAGAAGTCTTAACAATAAAATGAAGGGTCGGGGAAAGAAAAATGATGACATTCTTGAACTCCTTCTTGACGAGGCGCAGCCTGAAAGACAGGAAATAAGGCCATGAACGGTACAAAAAGATATCATCCATGCAGCGCATAAACGACCTATCAGAACATCAAGCAGTCACAGGTGCTGTTGGTACCGGCCTTGGGACCGGCTGGGGCGTATATCCGACATCAACTTTTGTCACTGGCGATGCAGTATGTACCTGTTCTGTTGCCATTTCCGGCAAACCGGACAAGGCATCAGGATCATCAGCATGAACCTTGGGCTTCAAATACCAGTTATAGATATTGTCAGGAGTAGAAAATAATGCGTTTTTTTGCGGAGCTATGTCCATGAGCAGATAGTACAAGCCCGGGCAATCACGAACCTGCTTAAATCCGCCTTCAAGGCTCTTGAAGTCTACCGGGCTTCTGAGCGCATCAGTGTATGCTTCAATCTCGAGATCACTATCCCTTACTTTTGGAACGGGTCCTTTGGATGAAGCATAAGAATCGACTGCCGAATATCTGGAAGCAAAAACCTTGTCTGAAAGGAAGAGAATCTTCTCTTTCCTGCCGTCTGAGATTATCCCCGCATTCACCTGATAATCGCCAAATAGCTTGCGCAGTATGCTGTCATACTCAATAACACTCTCAGTAAAGGATGTTCCCGGGCCTTTTGAATACCAGCCATTCTTATATGTGGAATGCAGCAGCAGGCTGACATCGTATCCTTCTTCGGTCTTTATGATAAAGTCATAGGGATCAAGAGATAGCGGGACTTCAGACATAATCGTATTGTCAATAACGCTACAAGCGACATCCCCAGCGGCGTTGATGCCTGCGATAACGGCTGCTGTAACTGCTGCACCCGCTATAATAAAGTTCCTTCTATTAATATTGAGATCCATATGAAACACAATTTAGTTGTAACTCTGTGGTAGTATATTTATAACTCTTGTGTTTGCATCACAAAAGTGATGCAATATATGTAGGAACGTGCAGATTTATCAGTTTTGTGATGGTCCAGGGACTTTAGGAGAGAATGTCGTGCGAATGTTGCCTCTTTTGGAGGAATAACCGGTAAAATCCCCTACTTTTCTCTTTATGAGGTTTAAGATAGATTGATGCTGTCATGTTTTCGGTCAAGAAAAATTACATTGTTCCAGAGACTTTTAATCTCGATTCATATGCGAAGTTTCTGTATTGGAATATCACTTCGGGAGGATTGCTTATTTAGTCGTATAGGGCGCAATAAGTTCTATGAAGTTTACCCCTGAAAGACTAAATAACTTGTAAAATTGATTTTTTCTTGTCTCAAGCGCGCCCGTAATGGCACAGACAGATATTTCCGTATTATTCCTGAGCAATTTTCCAACGCAAACAATTTAAAAAATCAGGCCGAAACTTACGCATGGATTCTTTAGAATCGGATGTTCTTGAACTTGCAAAGCGCTGTCCCAAGAAGATGAAGAACGGGCCGTGCGGCTCATCGTCTGAAGGGCAATGCGAGATCGGCGGGCTTTGCGTATGGAAAGAGATATACGACAACCTGAAGGACAAGGACCGGCTGTCTATTCTTGATAATGTGCTTGGCACTGAGAAATACGGATACAGCCCTTATAGCGACAAGAAAGCAGAGTCGTTCCTTGACAAGAAGAGATTTGTGGTGACGACTGAGATAGACCCGCCCAAGGGCACGGATCTTACGAGGATAAAGGAGTTCCTTGAGAATGTAGGGGGAGCGGATGCTGTCAACGTGGTCGACAACCCGCTCGGGAACCCGTTGATGTCAGGACTTTTTCCTGCGCTCTATGTCATGAAGAACAAACTAAGGCCGATATACCAGGTGACGTGCAGGGACAGGAACCTTGCGGGGATTCAATCAGATATCTTCGGGGTGTATGCTGCCGGCGTGCGCGACGTACTGGTGCTTACGGGGGATTATGTCACGAAGAACTCGAAGCCGGTATTTGACGTCGATTCGACGATTCTTGCCTATCTCATGAAAACCAAACTGCCGAACAAGCTGGACTTTTCGGGCAGGAAAATGGATACTGAGATAATACTCAATGTCGGAGTCGCGGTGAACCCGAATACGAGACCGCTTGACATGGAACTCATCAAGTTCAAAAAGAAGATGCATTTCGCTGATTTCGCGCAGACGCAGGCGGTCTTTGATGCGGACGTTCTTGCCAATTTCTCAAAGGTGACGAATTTTCATGAGAGGACGCTTATCGGGATACTGCCTATCACTTCATACAAGATGGCTGAGGCGATGGCGAAGCTGCCGGGTGTCAAGATACCTTGTGACCTTATGGCTGAACTTAAAGAGGATAAGAATGCAGGCATCAGACGGGCGAAGGAGCTACTGAAGCAGGCCAAGGAGATTGGATTCCGAGGGGTTCATCTTATGACGTTTACTGATCATAACCTGTTTTCTAAATTGACGAAAAGCGTGTGAACTGATGAGACTTGGTGCTTTGTTTTCAGGGGGGAAGGATTCCTGCTATGCAATATATAAGGCTATGCAGAAAGAGGATGTTGTCTGCCTCATCTCTATCATATCCAGGAACAAGGAGAGCTACATGTTCCATACACCCAATATCGGACTCACAAAGATGCAGGCGAAGGCTCTCGGGCTGCCGCTGGTCATGCGAGTGACTGAAGGCGTGAAGGAGGATGAGCTAACTGATCTGAAGGATGCGATCAACGATGCGAAAGAGAGATATAAGATTGAGGGGATCATCACCGGGGCAATCGCTTCAGTCTATCAGTCGACGAGGATACAGAAGATATGCGATGAGCTTGGGCTTTTGTGCTTCAATCCGCTCTGGCAGAAGGATCAGGTGGCGCTGCTTAACGAACTTGTCGAGAACAGGTTCAAGGTCATGATCACGGGAGTCTTCGCCTATGGGCTTGATGAGGGGTGGCTTGGGCGGATGATTGATGAAGAGACCATAAAGGAGCTTGTGAAACTTAAGGACAAGTACCAGATGAATCCTGCGGGCGAGGGCGGTGAGATCGAGACGACGGTGCTTGATGCGCCAATCTTCAAGAAAAGGGTCGAGATTCTTGATAGCGAAAAGAAGGCGAGTGGAAATTCGGGAATACTTGTCATCAAAAAGGCGAGACTGGTGGCAAAATGATGCTGATTGTCGATATGTGCCAGAGGAAGGAGTCGCTCGCGGCATATGAATTTGTACTGCCTGTCGCAGATATTGCCGGCGCGGC
>JBDRKP010000020.1:0-16664 GCA_043813875.1 archaeon
ATGCCGGACGGATGGGAGGCGGACAACGGCCTGAACCCGCTTGACCCTAATGACGGCGCACTTGACAATGATGATGACGGGCTGACTAATGAAGATGAGTTCAAGCACGGGACTGATCCCAATAACCCTGATACGGACGGCGACGGGGTGAATGACGGCGATGAGGTCGCGAACGGGACGGATCCGACCAGGCCGGGACCGGACGATAAGATAAGCGGCGGAGGAAGCGTCGGCAGATTATCGGCGATAACATACGGCTCTGTCACTGAGATGATAAATCTTATCGTCGCTTCGGAGCCGAAACTTGAGATAAGGACAATAGATGTGCCGAAGGTGATGATCGCCGGCGAGCAGGCAAAAATCGAGGCAGTGATAAAGAATAACGGAGATACGGCTTATGATGTGGAAGTGAGCGCAGATTTACTTGGCGTAACGAATTCTATCAGGAGAAATATAAATGCTGGCGATAAATACACGTACGTATTCGATGTCATGCCGAAGAAAAGGGATGCTGGCTCACATACGGCCAAGTTCAAGGTGCAGTCCGGCTCAAAGGTCATCGAGAGAACGGTGGAGTTCACTGTCATGCTTAGCGCTGCCCCTGAAGAAGAAAAGGGAAAGCTCATTGTAACCGGACTGGTCATCAATGTTTCTGATGCACGTGATTCTGTCACTATCGAGGGATGCATTGCAGATGATGAGTTCAAGACACTTAAGGTGTATGTTGATGATATACTGAGGGATGAAATCGATACTGATGAGGATTACTGCTTTTCTGATGTCGTTTCTGTGGAGCTTGAAGAAGGGGAGCACACTTTAAGGTTAAAGGGAGATGGAAAGGAGTACGTGAAGACGTTTGCTGCCGGGAAGAAGAAAGAGAATGGCGGCGGCGTGACGCCTACGGGATTTTCTTTCTTTAAGTATATTACTCTGGAGAGGATGTATTATCTGTTCATCATACTGGCCATAATCATCATATTTGCAAGAAGGCACTCGATGAGGAGAGCTATAGGGATTTCAAAGTAAAGTGTGTTGTTTTAACTATCAGCCTATAGAAACCAATAATCTGCGAACATATCAAGATATAGTGATTATCCATCGTGTGTTCTCTTCACAATTTCACAATCAGGGTCTTTCCAAGCCCATGCCATCTTATACCATAGCCCATGTGCCCAAGCACCGGCTCGACAACATCAATACCCTTCTCAAGGAATCTCTTTTTGAGATATTCACGGTCCATTTTAAGAGAAAATGCCTCATCAGCAACAGACCTTAATTCATCCATCTTTCCATGATCTATCAGTCCTGCGCCCCTTATATAGATCCCGCCAGTCTTCTCAAGAACTATGTTCCTGCATTTTTCAAATTCATCGTCAGTAAAGCATCCAAGCCTATCCCTGAGCTTATCATCCGAAATAAATCCTATTGCTTTAAGCTCTCTTTGGATATCAACTGCGATATCTTCCTTTCCTTCCTTAAGCCAGTCAATCCTTTCATCAAAATCACTGAATCTCTCTTCAAGTATCCTCAAAACCGGCCCGTAGGGTATGTCCTTTCCCTTGAAATAGACCACGGGGTACCCTATATCCTCTATCTCTCTTTTGATCTCATCATCGTAGACACTGTTTGCGATGATTATCATCTGTATGTCCCCGCGGTCTTTGAGGCTCTTCAGCTTGTCGATCTTCTTTTTCTGGTAGTGTTCTGTGTAGTAGCCCATTACCTCGACATAGACTTTCGACTTGCTGCGAAAATAAACGAAATCGGGTATATATAAAAAATTTTCTGTGATTATCGGTTCCGGCTCTCTTTTTATGTCCCATGACTGCCTGTTCTCTGAAAAGAAACCATATAGCTTCTCCTCAGGCGCGCTGTCAAATCGCGGGGTCTCTTTTTCATTACCGGCATCTCTTATCAGGCCGATGTTTCTCATTTCGCGCGAGCCCATTGAAAAATTCAGTTTCCTGTTTTTGATAAAAACAGCAGACCTGAAACTGAAATCCTTATCTTTCATGCTATCGAATATCCTGAATGCCACCCTGCTTATATCGTGCCCGTATTTTTCCGGCTTTCCTGCCAATTCAAAAGGGCCTGTGATCTCAATCACATAATTATTGCCTGCGGTAATTGAAACATCACATAGCAGGCCGCCGTATTTACATAGGTGATATATCTTCCTGACCATGCTGCCGTCAAGTTCCGGGAGCATGATGTCTACATTCAGCGAGTTCAGAAAAATGGTCCCAAAAAGGCAGAGATTATATGTTTTCACTATATCTTCTTCTTTTGGCTCTCTTTTTTTACAGAGCCGCTTCTCTTCTTCCTGATCGAGCCACAGTGCCTCATCCAGTTCTGATTTTAAGCCATTCGCATCCCTGAATTCCAAAAGCGCCTCCTTTTTCAGAGGCGCAAAGCCGCTGTATTTCTGATTGACAAATCCGAATACTGCCCCACGCAATGTTTCAGGGGAGATGATGCCTTTTTTCTTCAGGGCAGCCGCATCTTTGGGCAAGAAGATATCGCTAAAACCTAAAGACCCGAAAGAATAGAAATTGCCCATGACAGACATGATGCCTCTTGCAGTCTTAAGGTCACCAACAGCATCTGTCACTATGCGCTCATCGAAATCTGCTTTTTTTTTGCCAAGAAAACTATCGTAATATGCAATCACTTTTTTTAGCCTTTCTCTTGTTTGAGCATCATCTGCAAGGAAAGAGACTACGATGTCCTCTCCTCTTCTTCTATATCTGAGCGCTGAAAGTGGTATCGAGAGGCTATTCATTTTCATCCGTCCTGCTTTTGACTTTGAGTTTCCTGCGCCCTGATGCCTTTGCATCAACTGTCTTTTCGCTTACCAGCTCATAGAGTATGGCGGTCTCTTTTTTCGGCCGAAGGATGCGCCCGAGGCGCTGTATGTACTCGCGCTTGCTGCCGGTCCCGCTGATGATGATGCCGACTGACGCGTCAGGCACATTTATTCCCTCGTCAAGCACTTTTCCGCTTGCTATTTTTGAATATGTGCCGTCCCGGAAACATGAAAGGATTGTCTCTCTTTCCTTTTTTGCGGTTTTTGATGTGATGAGCGGTATGAGGTATTTTCTTGATATCTGATCGACGATCGATATGTACTCGGAAAATATGATGACCTTTTCGTTTTTATGTTTATTGAGCAGCTCAAGCACAACCCGGATTTTCTCTTCTGCATTGAAGGCGATCTTTCTTGCTTCCTTGTGCGCGATCAGCGCATCGTAAGCTGCCTTGCTCTGCCCTGACATCATGATGATACGGGAGTAGCTTTTTGGTCCCATGAACCTTATTTTTCCTGAGATAAGAAAATCCCTGAATATCTTCATGTTTTTTTCATATTTCTCTTTTTCATTATCATTCAGCCTGACATTGATCTTTTCCAGCCTGAAGGATGCTATATAGCCCGATACATCATCGTGCCCTTTCCTGTATACGATGGGGCCGACCAGCTCGTCGAGATCATGATGGAGCTCATCCGGTCTTTCGGGAGTTGCTGAGAGGCCGAGCCGGTATCTTGCGATAAGCCCGGTTGCGATTGTCCGGTATACTTCGCCTGGCAGGTGGTGCGCCTCGTCAAATACGACTAGATCGAATTTCGTCGCAAGCAGTCTCACGTACTTTTGAGCAGAGGCGTAAGTGATGATTGTCAGCGGCTTTATGTCGCGCTCCCCGCCACCGAATATGCCTATGTTTTGTTCTTCGATGCCCATGTTTTGAAGGACTGATGATTTCCACTGCGCAAGAAGGTCGATTGTCGGGACGACGACGAGCGTATTGCATGAAAGGTGGCTTATCGCTATGAGCGCCTGCACGGTCTTGCCTGTGCCGGTCGGGAGGACGATGATGCCGCGCATGTTGTTTTTTAGCCAGCGCTTGTGAGCCTCTTCCTGGTATTTTCGCGGCTCTATGTTTAGGCGGGTTCTGAAGATGAGCTTGTTTACGTCTCTGAATCCGATTTGTGGGTTATCGTGAAGGAGCGCCTCTTTCACAGAAAAATAATGGATCGGCATGAGGCGGTATTTATGTTCCAGGCCCGTCCGGTATGCGGATGATTCCCTTACAAGAAGATGCTTTTTTTCGTCCGGCCTGACCGCTATGAGGTGGTTTATATGAAGTTCATGGTCTGATTCGACTGCGATATCATGACCTTTCTGGAATATTTTTACCTCTGCCATATAATTCTATTTGGAAAGCAAAAATAAAAGCATAATACTGGATTTATTCCAGATAAAGATTTGCTGAACTCATGAATGCATCTTCCGGTTTCCCGTGGAATTGACCGTCAGGGTAGACTGATAATTCATATTTCTCGTTGCTGTATGTATAAAAGGCATATCCCCATTGATCATTACTGTAATAGCGCAGCCTGCACAGGTGAGTCGGTGTATTTCTCAGCCGCTCAAGATACTCTTCTTTTGTCTCTGGCCAGCCTTTTACAGACCAGCTATCAGCGACTTCGGGTTCTGTATAGGCGTCAATGTATAGTCAAAGCCCTGATAAACCGTGTGCGTGGCTTTGCCATCTCCTCAAGGCACATTGGTTTTTTGTTGAAGTTTGCTCATTTATTTCATGCCTTGAGTATAGCAGAACTGGTTTTTGAAGCGGATGTCAATGCGTGTATATTTTCCTTTGAAGTGCTTTTCTGCAACGGCGAGTATCCGATTACGGATGTCATCTTTTATGTGTTCCGGTATTTTCACACCGCTTGAACCCGGGCTATAGACCCAATATCCTCTTGGCATATCATTCCACCTCGTTAAACATATAAGATGTTTTAATCAGTTCTGCTGTTCTTTTGATATACTCCTCTAACCTGCCGTCATCATGTTTCTTTATGTCATCCAGAATATCAATGAATACACGATTGATGTCAGTATATAACTTCGATACCTCGATTTTATTCTTTAAATCCAAACCCTTATAGTTATCTGTCAGATTGCCGATAATTACAATCCCGATAAGATTTCCAAGACTAATCAACGCCCACTTTTTATATGGTTCAATATCTTTATCGGGAGCATTACCCCCAAAAAGCAATGTTGCTCTTGCTGCAATAATCATTGAGTTGATGATAATATCATTCATTTCCTCATCATCCTGATTCGCAAGAAATATACCAAACAGTTCCAAAGATAAGGATTTTGGAAATGATGCAGCATAAAGATTTAGTGCATCTACGTAAATGCCATCCTTTTTCCCAACAAGGGATTTCAGATATTCATCATCCGGAGGCGCCTTATTCTCCAGCTTCTGTATTTGAAGCCGCAAATAGCATTTGTTGCAGACATCCAATGTATGATATTCGCGATATTCATGCTCTGCCTTGTTGCAAAATGTGCACGCTTTCATATTATTATCACCTGCATTTGATGAATTGTATCATAATCTACCAAAAGCTTTGTCTTTCAGTCTCTTCATCTTCTCGTGAAGGGCTGTTAATACGATTATAGGTTCACTGTTTTTAGCTGGTTTCTTTTTCAGATCATCAATGCCAAACTCAATTGCCATCACAAGGCATTCGATATCCCAGCGATAGAGTCCGATAGGCCGTTTCCCCTGGTATTTCTCAATTCTGCGGTCCAGTCCAAATGATTCTTCCATTGCCCATGTAAGCTTTTTTAATTCTGTAAGTTCTGCTCCCTCTATGAGCACTTCATATTTTATTTCTCTTGAACCTATTTTCATGCATATAGCACCATTTTTTGTATTAGGAATCAAATCATGATGGCTATTAATCGAAGTTATGTGAGGAATGCATGTCAAACATTGCGCAATATTCGTTCCTGTTGGTAAGGCAGGCGGTAGGGCATATTGTACATGCATCTAGGAGTTGTTTCCATGCGCAGATTGAGGATTCGAGGAGTTTTTCGATCATCTTATAATCAAGATATGGGAAGAAGGAGATGATTATTTCGTCTGAAATGTAGGGTTCTTTTATCCTGCCGCCCAATGTCTGCAAAATGATTATCTTAATCTTTTTTGAGAGATATATTGAAAATCCTGCAAGCTGAATGTTTGATATTGCATATTTTTTCAATTGTTCTGGATGGTCTTTTTTTATCTGATCATAAAATGCCATCGCAACTTCATAACAATGCCAGTTGAGCAGTATTTTGTCATCTTTTGATGAATAGAATGATGATGGCTTTATAATCGCGATCGCTGGCCTGTCGTCATAAAGGCCACCTGCCTGCCCGGCGAATCTGCTACGCTGTTGAGAGGATAATGGTTCTGTGTTGAGCGAGGGCTCTATTTCTTTTTGGAGGCAGCATTTCTTGTATTTTTTCCCGGATCCGCAAGGACACGGATCATTTCGGCCTGTTGTCATTATGTATATGTTTGTTTGTTGTTTTTTTATGTTTTTGTTTTTGCACTGTCTTTCTTTATTTTTTTATACGGATTCTTTAAAATCGTCTTCAATATCATACTTGTAGCCGCGCTCGGTCAGGAATAGCTGACGGTTGGCTGAGAAGTCCTGGTCTCTTGTGTCGCGGGTGACAATAGTATAGAAGTGCGCGATGGACTTATCTTTTTTGGGGCGCAGTATCCTACCGAGACGCTGGGCTTCTTCTTGTCTTGAGCCGAATGTCCCGGAGACCTGCACAAGGACGTTTGCTTCCGGGAGGTCGATTGCGAAATTCGCCACTTTCGAGACTACCATGAGCTTTATCTCTCCTGACCTGAATTTGTCGTAGAGTATTTTTCTCTCTTTGTTGGATGTGATGCCTGTTAGTATGGGTGCATCGAAAATTTCTGCAAGTTGCTTGAGCTGGTCAAGGTACATGCCTACGACAAGGATGCGATCATTGCGCTTTGTGTGGTAGTCAACGATTTTTTTTGCGAGGTCATATTTGTTCGGGTTTTCGGCTGCGATACGGTATTTGGACCGATGCTGCGCTGTTGCATAGATCATCCTGTGCTCATCTGGCATAGGTATTCTTATTTCTGTGCATTTCGCTTCCGCGATCCATGCCTGCTTCTCGAGTTCTTTCCATTGGGCGTCGTATTTCTTTGGGCCTATGAGGGAGAATACATTTTTTTCAAGGCCGTCTTCTCTTATGAGTGTGGCAGTGAGACCCACGCGGCGGGTAGCCTGGAGTTCTGCTGTTATGCGGAATACGGGTGCGGGCAGAAGATGTACTTCATCATAGATTATGAGGCCCCATTCCCGGGAATTGAATAAGGTGAAGTGTGGGAATTCTATCTCTTCGCTGCCGCTGGCATCTTTGTTCTTTTTCCTGTAGACGAGTATCTGGTATGTCGCAATTGTGACGGGTTTTATCTCCTTTATTTCGCCGCTGTATTCGCCGATTGTGTCTTTTGTGATGGTTGTCTTGTCTATGAGTTCGTCGGCCCATTGCCTTGCAGCGGTGATGTTTGTGGTTATTATGAGGGTGTTGCATTTTAGCTTTTGCATGATGCCCATGCCGACGATTGTTTTTCCTGCACCGCAGGGGAGGACGATTGTACCGGAACCACCGCGCACATCGCCGTCGGCGTAAAATGAATTTATTGCGTTTTTTTGATAGTCGCGCACTTCAAATGGAATGCCGTTTTTTGTTATGTCGAGTAAATCGACGGGCATGAATTCGCCGGTGATATAGCCTGCAAGGTCCTCTACCGGGAAACCGATTTCGGTTAGAGCCTGCTTGATATGGCCTCTGAGTTCTGGCCTGACTTCGAGTGTATGCTGATCTATTGGACGGAGTATGAAGCGCTCCAGTTTTTTTATGTTCATTAGTTCGGTTATCAGTATGGAGTCTTCGCTTTTCAGGATCATTTGTGTGTCTTCTTTCAGGAGTTTGAGGGAGCCGTATCTTGAGACGTAGTCGATTATGTCTGCCTTGACATTGGGGGGGACGTCGTATTTGCTGTAGGTCTCAAGAGATGTGATGATGGATTCCGCGTTCATTCCTGAAGCGGCTGCATTCCAAAGGGACAGGTTTGTGATCCTGTAGCTGTGGATATGTTCCGGGCTTTTGATTAGTTCTGCAAATCGCGATATCATGTTTCTTGCGTCATCGTGGAGGGGGTTGTTTACTTCAAGAAGTATGGATTTATCTCCCTGTACGATGAGCGGGTTTTGAGGGTTATACATAAATTTAGTGAGTATGTTAAATATTTATTTATTGCGGTTCTGTTTCTGGTGATGCAGGGAGTGCATAACTTAATATGCCTGCTGAGCCAGAATCCTGCAATATGGCAGCTAAAACGATGTCATCCAACTGATTTTGTTACGGATGCACTGAACTCTCTTAATTTCGCTGCAATGCGGGGTGATTACTCTTTCTTTATCCCGTAACCTTTTTTTTGCAGCAGTTTGTATATCGCATCCATGCTTGATTTATCTTTTACCATGATTATCTTCTGGCTGTCTTTTGATGACGAGAATTCTTTTAGCTCTTTCATTACAGCCCTGTCAGCCAGTATTTCCTGTGCCAGTATCGGGTCGCTGAAAACAAGGCATCCTGCGCATTCTTTCATGCCGATCTCGCCGTATCTTGATGAAGCGCTGTCCACAAGTGTTTTTACGGTTGAAGGCAGCGGCTTGCCCGAGTGTTTTTCAAGATATCCTGTTATCTTTTCGCGGCCGAAGCCTTCGGATACGGATCTCATTACTGATTCTTTTGATATATGGTATATGCAGTACCGGTCTATTTTCTTCGGGTATGCAAATCCTGATATTTTTGATAATGTTTCAAGGCCGGCATCAAGGCTGACCATTATCTCGTTGTTGGGCTGTATGATGATGCGGATTTCTTTTTGCCTGGCGACGTTTTTTTCATGGGTTCTGATGCCTGTTTTTCCCGGCCCTGAAAGCCGCACGTGGGTTATCAGGCCTGGACATGCGGGCTTTACTATCTCAAGGACCCCGGCATGGAGGAGATCGCGGTATATTTGATCAAGGACGTCTTTTGGATATTTTGTGTCAAGCGTGTTCTTTCCTGACTCTTGTTGTTCTTCCCATATTCTCATTATCGCTTTAAAGTTCCTGTCCATCCCAAGGTATGCCAGGAATTGAGCAGTGTCAATCCATGCATCTGTTTTTTTCTGCTTTTTCGATAATCCTGTTAATGCCGATAAGGCGATGTCCAGGAGATTGTTTTCCTTTATTATAATCTGCCTCTGTGATGAATACTGGTAAGCGGTTCTTATCGTTGCGATGCATCTTTCCTGTATTTCGGATGCAATTGGATTTCCGTCAAATAATGCGATTGCTTTACTGGCGATGGCAGGGATTTTGGATTGCAGGTATTCGCTCCATTTTTCTGTTGTCCAGCTGTTTTTTGTGCCGAGCATGAAAAAGAAGTTTGCCTTATCGCTGTCAAAGCCGGTAAGTTCTGATATCAGGGAACATGATTTATTCGAGAGGGTGCCGTTTTTGTTGAGCCTCATTTCCGGTGAGGATATGGCTGCAAGGAATTTGCGGATGTCTTCAACTATGTCAGTGGGTTTCTGTGCGCCTGGCAATCCGGTGTGCGCGTACATGGCTGATTCGATCTTGTTTCTTGTCCGCTTCAGTTCCTCGAGGTATTCTTTTGACGCGGCATCATACATTTCTTCCGGGATTGACACGTGGGTTTTATAGGCATGGTTATCGTAAATGAGCATCAGGAACCCGGTGAGGAATAGCTTTTTTACATCGCTTTTCTCTGTGCAGCTGCTGTTATAGCGGCCTATGATATTGCTTGTTCTGATGTAATCGTAGCTCCATGAGTATCTCCTTTCATTCATATCTGGATCGAGGGGGTATTTGCTGAATAACTGGTGAACTTCGATGCGGTTATCTTTTTCAAGGACAAGGCGCAGTATTTTCTTCTGTTCTTTCGTGAGCCCATCGTATATTTTATTTTTGTTTTCCACCATGTATTTATAGGCCATTGCGGCGCAGTATGTCTTTGAATACGTGGTTTCAAATGACTGGCGATATGTGTTGTTTATATGGGCGAGAACGGCCTTTATTTCCTCGCTGGAATAGCTCCAGATCCATCTGAGCAGCGTGTCCTCGCCTGCGCTGAATTTGCGGATACATTCGCCGCTGCCCAGAACAAAGAAGTATTCCAATGGCAATATGAGTTTGCCGCTGCTTCTGAAGAGGATGCCGAGGTTTTCTAATGCTGCCGCCTCATTCGAGTATGACTGGATGCGCTCGTTATTGTCCGGGATTTCGCCGCCGTTTGTGTACATATAACCGAGCAGTTCCATGAGATTATCCCGGCTGCTTATCTGATAGAAGAGATCCTTTATCTTGTGTGCATTTGACAGCTCACGGTATACTTTTTCTGAAAGCGGCATGATTTTTTTCTTTTCGTTTGCAGTGTATGCCATGTTTCTGCATTCAAAAAGAAGCCTTAATTTTTTGTCGGGCGATCTTTTTAATAGCTCATACATTGTGTATGTTGTATTCGGTTTTTGTGTCATTGCACCACCTCTTGTCTGTGCTTTTTACTGTATCTTATCCCGTCAGGCAATATTCTTGTTGTGCTTTAGCATATGAGAGTTTATCTTTTTTTTGGTAGTGTCCTAAGTAACGATATTTGAATGTGAATCAAGGTGCATATAGGGGTTGTTGCATAAATCATTACGAAAGACCCAACGGATATCGATTGCAGAATTATGCCAAATATACGTCAAATCGCTATCATTAGGTCAAATTTGATCATAGTTATGCAACCATCCCAAAACTTTGTTCCAAAGAAAGGCATATAAAGATTCAAAAAAACAGGATAGCTATGGACTCACAGTACAGCGGGATGGCGGACTTCAGAAACTATATGGACAAAGCCGAAAAGGTCTGTGAAAAGATAGTTACAGAATTACCAGGTACGTACAATATCCATAGTGTTACCGAGAGCATTCAATCAACCTTGTCTTTTTCTAAAAGAAAGGATCCAGAAATACTTGAAGAAATAAATGATTCTCTAAACGAAAGATTTTCAAGCGTAAAGAGGCAAAAATGCCCGGAGATGGACATAGATAGACAAGTGCCCTGCATGATGGAACAGTTATATGTAATTGCAATTAAATTAGAGGCATTGAAACATTACGAAAAAAGTATAGAAGAACAATCAGATCATAAAGCAGAACTATTAGGAAGTACCTGCGACTTTTACATTTCAACATATAATCTAATAAAAGCAGATTACGGGGAACTCGTAAAAAATGGAGCAGAATTCGACCAAGAACTAATTGCAGAAATTAAGGGGCTATACAGAGAGGATACAATGGAATTCTTTAAAACTCGTTGTCCTACCCTGAAAGATATAATAGCTAAATCAGCATTTTAATGGAATCCCGGGCAGTGCCCTGACTAACGATACTTTAATATAAGCCAAGCAACACGTTCTTTCTGTACTTTATGCAAATAACCATGTGATAACGGATTTTGTATACACAATGACTTGCATGGTTAAGCCTCACACCTCACAGGCTTGTGATGCCTGCACTGTTTTTCCTGAGCCATTCGTGCTTGTCTTTATAGTCAGGCATAACATCCCCGACCAGTGACCAGAATTTTTCCGAGTGATTGAATTCGACAAGATGGGCTAGCTCATGGATGCATATGTACTCCAGAACGTCTTCGGGAGCAAAGAGCAACCGCGCGGAGATGTTGAGGTTGCCTTTTTTTGAGCAGCTGCCCCATCTTGATCTGGTGTTCTTGAAATATATTTTGTTTATGCGCTTTTGGAAGTGTTTATCATTCAGTTCATGTATTTTTTGTTCCAGTTTGGAGAGCCTCTTTTTTGCGATGAGCCTCAGGAGGAGGGATGAGATGTGGTCATTTGCCTTTTTTTCAGGCAGGTTCGATGATAAAGAAAAGCAGATGTCATTGCCTTCTATCCATGCTGAGCTGCTTTCCTTGTCTTTGAATGAGATGTTCAGCCTGTATTCCTCGTCACCGGCTTTTATTATCTGGCCGTGCTTGTATTCTTTTTTTGGTTCTGGCCTGAATTTATCCTTGTTTTCGATCAGTTTCTTTAGTGCCCAGTTTTTCATGCGGATTTTTTCCCTGAATCGCTCTTCCCTGTCCATGGAGGAGGGTATGCGTATGTTGATGGCAGTTCTCCCGATGGAGACTCTTGAGTTGTTCCTTTTTTCATAATGGACCCTTACAAGATAGGTTCTGCCGTTGACGTCTATTTTTTCTGTTTCCATGTTATGCGCCTTAAAAATCTTGAAATATTGATGCTATCGGAGGATTTCAAGCTTTTTAATTGCCAGTATATACTTTATGCGCAATTAAAAATCCCAGTATATTTCGTCGCTTTTGCATTTCGAGCAGCGCGCAGCTGTCAGGATCTCTTTTTTTCCGCCGCATAGATGCCCGTAATTCTCTATGCCGTATTTCTTTTTCATGATGCGCTCTATCTCTTTTTCAATAAGCATATTTTCCGAGGGTATGTTTACTTCAAAAAAGCGTTTTACTATGTTTTTTCTGGTGTTGCAGTTCAGGCATCTGGCTGGCCCGAAGCCGTCAAAGCCGTCAGGCATTTCTATTTTGTCTGCATCAATTTTGCGGATTTCAATTTCCGGCATGAAGCCTTTGTTTGAGAGTTCGATGTCTTTGATGCAAAGAAAATCCATGGCATTGTTTTTTAGCTCTTTTTCCCTGTGGGCGTACCATTTTTCCATGAGTTTGGAATCTTTGCTGATTAATTCCCTGAAGCGATTGAGTGGCTTCGGTCCGAATAGGATGGATACAAGTGTTTTTGATTTCGGCGGAGGCAGGCCGGATTCAAATAATAGTATGTCTCCAATATCCTCTTTTGGATTTCTTACGGGTATAGGGATGAAGTTGTCGCTGTCGTTTTTCATCTTTTCGAGTTCGAGGTCTGAACCGGCGCCTCGAGAGCTGATGTGGATTATTGCATTGTTTTTTATGTCAATAAAATAATGCATCTCATTGGAGGCAAATTCAAAAGCAGTCATAATCTCGTCAAATCCAATGTTCAGTTTCATGTCACCAAAACCTCCTCGGATGTGTCTCTTTTTACAGGCATGAATTGTGGATTGTGTGTATTCTATTATGCTTTTGGTAGTTGAATTGCTCTTTTTTTATATATTTTCATATAAGACCGAATTTTTTTATATTTATACTTTCATACAAGACCGCTTTTTGAATGAAATGACTGCATGGACTTTGTCGATATGCAGAGGCGTATGCCTTAGGGTTCTCTCTTACCTTGAAATCCCCGGCAACACACGTTAGCTTTCGGAGAAGTGCGGGAAGCTTGACCCCTGTGTCACAGCCGTATGTCCAGATGAATATTTTCATGGTTTGTTATTAATCCTCAAAACTTTTAAGCTTTGAAGTACCATATTGTGTTATGAGTATCACAGGCTATCTGACAGAGGTTTTCAACGTTGCAGCAAACTCAACGTATATTTATGCGCTTTTGATTCTTATAGCGTACGTGGTTGCAGCGAAGATAATATCCTTTACCTTTGAAAAAGTGCTTTTAAGATACGCTGCAAAAACAAAAACAACTTTTGATGATGAACTCGCCCATGCACTTAAGCATCCCATATATTACCTGATAATTATTGCAGGCGTCTATTTTTCTGTTCAAAGCCTGGGCATTGAAGGCACAGCGGAACTGTATTTTGGACGGCTAATAAAAAGCATAATAACTCTTATAGTGGCGGTTGCCTCGTACAGGACCATAAATATCTTTGTGGAAACTTTCGGCAGGAAAATTTCAAAAAGCACAAAGACAACGCTCGATGACGAGATGATCCCGCTAATCAAGAATATTGTTAAAGTCGGTGTGCTTGTAATTGCGATTCTGCAGGTTTTGTCTATATGGAACTTTGAGATAACCCCTATATTGGCGTCTGCAGGTATAGCTGGGCTTGCGGTCGCTTTTGCTGCAAAAGACACTATAGGCCACTTCTTTGGAGGGGTCTCAATCTATGTTGACAGGACATTCAAGAAAGGAGACCGGGTTGTACTGCCCTCGGGAGAAACAGCTATTGTGGATGAGGTCGGTGTCAGGTCAACAAGGTTCAAGACATTCAACGCATCTACTATAATCATGCCGAATTCAGATCTGGCAAACGCGAAAATAGAGAACTTAAGCTGGCCTCCCGGAAACAAGAAGGTCAAGATCACTGTTGGCGTTGACTATGACTCAGATATCGAGAAGGTCAAAAAGGCGCTTTTGGATGTCGCCAAAAAAGAGAAGACAGTTCTTGATACGCCTGAGCCAGCGGTTTATTTCACCGAGATGGCGGAATCTTCCTTGAAGTTTCTTCTTATATGCTCCGTGAAAGATATAGAGGATATTTTCACAACAAAAGACGCCCTTAACACGGCAATAATAAAGAAGTTCAGGGCCGAGAAGATAAGCATAGCGTTTCCCACAAGAACTGTGCATAATGTAAAGTAAAAGCCTAACTTTGGGGACAGATGGCTTTTCCATATCCTTAAAAATCGATGATTTTTAGGATTTTGAAAATTTGTATCAAATTTCCAATTTTCGAAATTCGAAATGGGTGAACATTTCGAAAATCCTATGAATCGAAGATTCATAAGGATAGATTAACGTCTATTGGTTTTTGTTTTAATTTGCCCATTTATTAACGACGTTAACTATAAAGTAATTTCGCATTCAAAGATGCCTTATGTCTGTTCTTGTAAAAAATGCTACCGTTGTAACACAGAACAAAACCCGCGAGATTCCTGACAACGCAGATTATTTTTTTGCTTTAGGGTCTGTAAAAAAATAACTCACAAACTATATATGTACAATGCGACCATATAACATAGTATGATTACTTCAGATAAAATTGATATGGTTTGTAAAAAATATTTTCTATTGATGCCGAATTTAAATGAATGTACTCGTCGCCAATGGGCTGCAACTGAAGCATTGGCACTGGGTCATGGCGGCATAACCGCAGTGCATAAGGCAACGGGTATTGCCTTAAGCACAATCTGCATTGGATTAAACGAATTAAAAGATACGTCATATGTACTTGGAAATACAATCCCTGGCCATAAACGCGTCCGCAAAAAAGGAGGGGGACGCAAGAAAATATCAGATTATAATCCTGAGTTGATATCTGCTTTAGATTCACTCGTTGAACCGCATACGCGTGGAGATCCGATGTCTCCACTACGATGGACATGTAAAAGTACGCGAAATCTGGCAAATGAATTGCTTCAACAAAAATACCGTGTCAGTCATTCTACTGTTGCAAATATACTTCACGAACAAAAATATAGCCTAAAATCAAATAGAAAAACAGATGAAGGAAAATCGCATCCGGATCGCAATGCTCAATTTGAATACATTAGCACGAAAGTAAAATCGTTCAATGAAAAAAGGCAACCATCATTATCTGTAGACACAAAAAAGAAAGAACTTATCGGAAATTTCAAAAACAACGGAACAGAATGGTTGCCTAAAGGCATATCAACAAACGTCAAGGTATATGATTTTCCTGAAAAGGACGTTGGCAAAGCAGCACCATATGGCGTATATGACATTTTGCAAAACAATGGATTTGTGAATGTAGGAATAAGTAACGATACCGCGGCTTTCGCTGTTGAAAGCATACGTCAATGGTGGTATCAAATAGGTAAACAATCCTATCCGGATGCGAAAGAAATTTTGATTACAGCTGATTGTGGTGGAAGCAATGGATATAGAGTACGATTATGGAAATTAGAATTACAAAAATTTGCTGATGAACTCGGATTGCCGATATCTGTATCCCATTTTCCTCCAGGAACCAGCAAATGGAATAAGATTGAACACCGTCTTTTTTCGTTCATCACAAAAAATTGGCGAGGCAAGCCACTCACGGATTATGTTACAATTGTCGAACTTATCGCTGCAACAAAAACGAACAAGGGATTAAAAGTTTGTTGTAGACTCGACAAAAAGAGCTATCCGAAAGGTATTAAAATTTCAGATGAAGAATTGAATAAAATTAAAATCAAATCGGATGAATTTCATGGGGATTGGAACTATACGATTATGCCACGAAATATAGAGAGTTTATGAGTTATTTATTTACACTGACTTAGTTGCGGGTTTTTCAAACAATGATCAATAATATTTATTCTAAGGCTGCGGCTTTTGGTGCAGTGGAAAAAGAAGATCAAGTGTCTTTTCTAAATGATAATTGGTCGTTGTACCTTCATAATAGTGCTGTACGACTGGTTGGTGGAAGAGAAACATCCGAGCAACATCACTAACCAGTTACGAATTCTTTTGAATGATATAATGCCGTTATAAATCGCTGCCAGCAGGTCAATTTATTTTTTTGGAACAATATCACTTTATATAATTTAATTTCTTCATATTAGGTTTAGGGTTGTACACAGATTCTATATTTTTTATCCCGTGCATATCTGAATCTGTGAAAGGGAGATAAAAACAAAACCAGGAACAAGAGCACTTTCACGGAGAGACGAGGGAATGGATTGGGATAGGCTATTTGGGATTGTGAATGCGGGAGTAGCATTTTCTGAATTTAGCTCTGTTAGCCTTGGCACTATAGTTGACGTCGTTACCAGCTGGACAAATACCGCCAATAAACCAATAGACGTCAATTATATGGAAAAGTCATGTCGTCCAAAAAGTTATGACTTTTACTATAGTTTTCCGGAAAGGAATGAAAAAAAT
>JBDRKP010000021.1:0-22167 GCA_043813875.1 archaeon
TTAATATGAGCTGAATTCCAGTGACAAGCGCAAAAATTCTTTCAATAATCGGAAACTGGTGTGGTTTTTTTAGCTTCAGCTATTTTGGCACATATAATTTTAGCTTTTACTTTTGATTCAGAGACCAAATAAATCTCCTCTCACAAGGTATAACTTTTTTATGGTCTCTGTGCATTTCAATTATGTTAAATTATAAACTATGAATGGAAGAGAAGAAATGGAAGATGAAGGAAACAGTAGACGAAGGATGAAAAATGATGATGGTGGATGAAAAGATGAAGACTGTTGCAGTTATCGGATTCGGAAGGTTCGGACAGATGGTGGCAGAGGTACTTTCGCAGTGCTTTGAGGTATATGCATACAATCCGCGCGATAAGAGCAAGATCGCAAAGGAGCTTGGAATAAAATTCGAGCCGTCTCTTGAAAAAGCTGCAGGGAAGGACATAGTCATACTTTCAATGCCTATATCGTGTCTTTGCGATGTTTTGCGGGATATAGCGCCGCATCTTAAGCCGGGTGCGCTGGTGCTTGATGTGTGTTCTGTCAAGGAGAAGCCTGCTATGCTCATGAAAAAGATGCTGCCAAAGGATGTGGATATAGTCGCGACCCATCCATTATTCGGGCCATCTGTTAAAGTAGAGATTGTTAAGGGAAAGACTGTTTATGATATTGCTGATAAGAAGATAGTCCTCTGTCCTGTGAGGACAAAAAAGCTTGATGTCGGGAAGTTGAAGGGATTTCTTGAAGAATTAGGACTTGTCGTGTATATCACAACTCCTGCTGAGCATGACAGGCAGATGGCAATAGCGCAGGGGCTTACTCATTATATTGCGCTTGCACTCAGGAAGATGGGTGTGGGTGAGCAGGATCTTACGACGCCGAATTTTGATGCGCTGATCGGGATCATCAAAAGGCTTGATAATGATACTGATGTGCTGCTGAAAGATATACAGGTGCAAAATAAGTATGCTTCAGAGCAGAGGAATATTTTCAGAAAGACGCTTGATGAAGTTGAAAAAGATATTGATGGTTGTCAAAATGATGATTGATGCAAATGGCCACAGGAAAGAGCTGAAGAAGATTGTCGTGAAAATCGGCGGGTCTGTGCTTAGTGATGATGAGTCGGTAATGAGACAGGCGAAGTGGATCAAAAAGATCGCAAAGGATGTGGAGACTCTTCATGTTGTCGTGTCTGCAAAGAAGGGAGTCACTGATTGCCTTGTGGAGGAGAGCCGTGCAATGTCTGATAAAAATAAGGCAGTCCACCAGATACAGGGTGAAATCGAGAGCGCAAAGAGACTGACAGAGGAACTCAAGAAGATAGGCGTTGATTCAAAGCTGGTCATCCAGGGTACTAATGAATATCCCCTGGTTGCGAAGGGAGATTATCTTGAGGGTATGATCGATCTTAAAAAGAGCAAGGAGCGCATACACAAGCTTGACCACAGGCTTTGCGTCATTGCGGGGTATGGCGCGGAAACCGAAGATGGAGATATAGTTCTCCTTGGCAGGAACTCTACAGATCTTGTGGCTGCTGCAATCGCCAATCTGGATAATGCTGATGCGATCATCTATCTTAAGGACACGCACGGGGTATTGCGCGATGTGTGCGACAAGGATTCGACCATCTCGCATATCTCTGTTGAAGTGCTCAAAAGAAATATCAATGAGAACAAGTGGGAAGTGCTGCATCCGAAAACACTTGATTTCATCCATCCTAATATTATCGGCATAGTCCAGAAACACACACAACCGATTGGAAAAAACAGTACAATAATTCATGGAGGCGTATCGAGAATGATAGGAAAGACTATAAGAATTGAAAGAATATTAAACCGCGACACAGGTAAAACAGTGATCATACCGCTTGATCATGGTGTGACTATAGGCCCATGCGATGGCCTGTTGGATATGGGAAAGACTGTCGACAAGGTGGCTGAAGGCGGGGCGAATGCAGTGCTTGGGCATGTAGGGCTGCCGCTGCATGGACATCGCGGATATGGGCGGGATGTGGGATTGATATTGCATCTTTCGTCGAGCACGACACTTGCGCCTGATCCTAATACTAAGGTGCTTACGGGGTCTGTCGAGCAGGCGATCAAGATGGGGGCTGATGCAGTTTCAGTGCATGTTAATGTGGGTGCTCTGGATGAGTCGAAGATGCTTTCTGATCTTGGAGCCATATCGCAGAAGTGCATGGAATGGGGAATGCCGCTACTTGCGATGATGTACCCTAGAGGCCCGAATATCAAGAATCCGCATGATGTGGCTGTTGTGAAGCATGCGGTCAGGATCGCTGCCGAGCTTGGGGTTGATATCATCAAGACCAATTATACCGGCGATGCGAAAAGTTTCAAGGAAGTCGTGGACGGCGCAATGGGTGTGCCTGTTGTTATCGCAGGCGGAGCCAAGGGCGGAGATCTTGAAACTTTGAAGATGGTCGAGGGCGCTATCAGGGCAGGCGGCGCTGGTGTCGCTATGGGCAGGAACGCTTTCCAGCACGAGAATCCGGTCAAGCTGGTCAGGGCGGTGTGCGCAATCGTGCATGAAGGAAAAAGCGCAGAAGAGGCTATGAAGATCGTCATGAAATGATTTAAATCTCCTGGACTCTATATAGAGTAAAAGGTGAAATGAATGAAAACGTTTTGGGTAGATGCAAGAAAATGGGATAAGAAGATAGTCACTACTGCGCTTGAATCCGGCGCTGATGCTGTTGTCGTTGAAAAAGGATTTACGGGCAAGGTGAAGGAGCTTGGCGTGATCAAGACAGTATCTGTCGACGGCGATATCAAGCTCGGGAAGGATGTGCTGGAGCTTGAGATCAATACCAAAGAGGATGAGATCAAGGCAGCGAAGCTTGGAAAGACGAAGACCGTGATTCTGAAAACAAAGGACTGGACTATCATCCCGCTTGAGAATCTTATCGCCCAGAACGTAGGGATAATCGCCAATGTCAAGGATTCAAAGGAAGCGAAGGTTGCACTTGAGATACTTGAAAAGGGTGTCAATGGAGTGCTTCTTGTGACAGCGGATCTCAATGAGATCAAGAGGACAGGAAAAATCGTGAATGAGAATCAGGAGAAGATATCTCTTGTCAAGGCCAGGGTCACGAAAATAGAGGCTGTCGGTTCCGGTGACAGGGTCTGCATAGATACCTGTACGAACATGAAGGAAGGGGAAGGCATGCTTGTGGGGAATTCAAGTTCTGGCATGTTTTTAGTGCATTCTGAGAGTGTCGAGAACCCGTATGTCGCTGCAAGGCCGTTCAGGGTGAATGCAGGCGGAGTCCATGCATATGTCAAGGTGCCAGGCAACATGACAAAGTACCTGTCTGATATCAAATCAGGGGATAAGGTGCTTGTAATTGATTCTCTTGGCAATACACAGGAAGCGATTGTCGGCAGGAATAAGATCGAGAGGCGACCTATGATGCTTGTCGAAGCGGATGCTGCGGGTAAGAATGTGTCGCTGATATTGCAGAATGCGGAGACCATACGCCTCGTCAAGCCTAGCGGCAAGCCGGTATCTATCGTGAAGCTGAAGGTCGGCGATGAGGTGCTTGCGTATACTGAGAGCGCTGGCAGGCATTTCGGGATGAAGATCGATGAGACTATAAAGGAAAAGTGAGATTTTTATGTTGTGATTTGATGGAACTTGAAGACCTTAGGAAGCAGATTGATGAACTTGATGAATTGCTGCTTGAAGTGATGTCGAAACGGTTGTCTCTTATGCCCAGGGTTGCAGAGATAAAGCGCTGTCGCGGTATCGATATCGACCAGCAGGACAGGGAGAGGCAGCTGGTTGAGAATATCCGAAGAAAGGCAAAACAGAAGGGTCTTGATCCTGATTTTATCGAGAGGATAATCACTGAAATCATAAAAGAGTCAAAAAGTATACAGAAAAAGAACATGTGAGAATGATGCTTGAAATAAAAAAAGCTTTGAAGCCGTTTGATGCGGTGGTGAAGGCGCCTCCGTCGAAAAGCTATACCAACCGGGCTTTGCTGATTGCTGCGCTTTCGGGCGGGAAGACAGTGATATTGAATGCGCTTGAGAGCGATGATACTAAGTATATGGAAGAGGCATTGAGGCAGCTTGGCATTGATGTCGAGAAGAAAGGCGATACTTATACTGTCTTCGGGAAAGGCGGCAGGCTGGAGACTCCGGAAGAGCCGATATATCTTGGCAATGCCGGGACCGCGATGAGGTTCCTGACTACTGCCTCTGCGCTGGTCGACTCGGGCCATGTCATCCTCAAGGGTAATGAGAGGATGAGTGAGCGCCCCATGGGTGATCTGCTTCTAGCATTGAAATTGATCGGCGTGAATGCGCATTCGGTGATGAATAATGGCTGCCCTCCTGTGGTTGTGGAAGGCGGTGGGATTGCCGGAGGGATGACGAAGATCAACGGGGATAAGAGTTCGCAGTATTTCACTTCGATACTCCTTTCTGCTCCTTATGCGAAGAAGGATGTTGTGATAAAGACGGTCGGGGAGCTTACGTCGAAGCCTTATATCGATATGACTATCTCTTCCATGAGGGAGTTTGGCGTCAATGTCGAGAATGAGGATTATCGCTCGTTCAAGGTGAAGGCCCGGCAGACGTATTATGCGCGCGATTATATTGTGGAGGGTGATTATTCGAGCGCTTCATATCTTTTTGCGGCTGCTGCGGTGACGGGGAGCAGGATCAGGGTCACGGGCATCAATCCGAATTCTGCGCAGGGGGATAAGGATTTTGTTGATGCGCTTGTCAGGATGGGCTGCTCAAAGGATACTGGCAATGACTGGATCGAGATACGCGGGCCTCAAAAGCTGAAGGCTATACCCGAGATTGACATGAATCATATGCCTGATGTCGCTATGACGCTTGCTGTGGTTGCGGCGTTCGCTATAGGTACGACGAAAATAGTGAATGTCGCGAATATGCGCATAAAGGAGACTGACAGGATCAAGGCAACTGTTGCTGAGCTTAAGAAGACAGGCGTGAATGCTGAGGAGCTACCTGATGGGATGATTGTTGAAGGCGGGACGCCGCATGGAGCGCTGATTGAGACTTATGATGATCACAGGATTGCGATGTGTTTTGCGGTTCTTGGTCTTGTGGCGGAAGGTATTGTCCTTACCGATGAGAAGTGCGTCTCAAAGACTTATCCTGATTTTTTTGAAGTGATTGAAGATATGGTCAAACAAAAGACAACCGGTGTGATGGAATGAAGATAAGCATACTTGGCCCTCGCGGCACGTTCAGCCATGAGGCTGCGCTTGTGTATGACAAGAGCGCTCGCCTTTTATTTGAGAATACGATATATGATGTGTTTGATGCGCTTGACAAGGGGAAGGCGGATGCTGCCCTGGTCCCGATTGAGAATTCGACGTCGGGGACGGTTGGTGAGACGCTTGATGCGCTTGTTGATTTTGACCTTGTGATCAGCAGGGTCATATATCTTAAGGTGGAGCATAATCTTATCGGGGTCAAGTTGGATGGTATCAGGAAGCTTTATGTACATCCGCAGGCGCATGCGCAGTGCAGGAATTATATCAGGAAGAATTTTTCGGATGCCGAGATCATACATACTTCGAGCAATGCGGCGTCTGCGAAGCTTGCAGGGAATGATGATGAAGGGGCGATCGCTCCGACCATTGCGGCAGAGATCTACGGGAAGAATATCATTGAAAAGAAGGTACAGGACAACGGGCAGAATGTCACTATCTTTGCTGTGCTGAAGGAGGCTTATGGCAGAAGCACGGGAAATGACCGGACGTTTGTTGTGTTCAATTGCGTTGACAGGCCAGGGATACTTCATGAGATTCTCGGGGTGTTTGCCAAGAGGAATGTGAATCTTTCGAAAATCGAGTCGCGCCCGAATAAGAAGAAGATGGGCGAATATATATTCTATGTGGAATTCGGCGGCCATCCTGATGACGAGAATGTGAAAGAGATACTTCTTGAGCTTGCGAAGAAAGTGGTTTTCCAAAAGGTGCTTGGGGCATATCCCGCGGGTGGGGTTAAATGATTGCGATACCGATTACCTCAAAGACTGTCGATTCTGCGCTGAAGGATATCCGGCTTGCCGAGAAGTCAGGTGCTGATGTTGTCGAATTGCGGCTGGATTATATCCCAACGCTTGGAGATGGCGAACTCATGAGGATGATGAGGGCTTCTAAGCTTTTGAAGATCGTCACTGTGAGGCGCAAGGCGGATGGCGGCCATTTCACCGGCACTGAGAAGGAGCGGCTCAGGGTTCTTAAAAAGGCGTGTGAGCTGGGTGCTGATTATGTTGATGTTGAGCTTGATGCTGATATCGGCGTGTTCAAGGATGCCGGTGTGAAGACTATCTGTTCGTATCATGATTTCAGTGAGACTCCGCGTGTCGATGACCTTTTGGCTGTCCTTGAGTCGTGTCTTTTGAAGGGACCGGATGTGGTAAAGATTGTCACGATGGCAAATAAGTATAATGACAATGTGAAGATTTTTGAGTTTCTTGAGAAATCGAAGGTGATTGCCGGGGATGTTAAGGTCATTTCTTTCTGCATGGGGGAGAAGGGGAAGCTGAGCCGCGCGTTGTGCGTGAAGTTCGGCAGTTTTCTTACGTTCGCTTCGCTTGGGTGCGGCAAGGAGTCTGCGCTTGGGCAAATCGATATCAATCTTATGAAGGAGTTCATGGAGGTTGTTGTCTCGTGATCAGTTCTTTGACTAAAATTGTTGGCGTTATCGGGAATCCTATCGAGCATAGCATGTCGCCTGCTATGCATAATGCGGCTTTTTTGAAGATGGGTGTGGATTTTGTGTATCTTGCATTCAGGGTGACTGATCTAAAAGGGGCAGTTAAGGGTATGAGGGCTTTGGGTATCAGGGGCTATAATGTGACTATTCCTTTCAAGGTTGATGTCATGAAGCATCTTGATGAGGTTGATCCGCTTGCTTGCAAGATCGGTGCTGTGAATACTGTTGTGAATGATGGCGGTGTGCTTACCGGGTATAATACTGATTGCTCCGGGGCGGTTTCTGCGCTTGAAGGTAAGATCAGGCTCAAGGGGAAGAAGGTGATGGTTCTTGGGGCTGGCGGGGCTGCACGCGCTGTGGCGTTCGGCGTGGCTGATAAGGGCGCGGATGTCGTTGTTGTGAATCGCAGTCCTCAGAAAGGGATGGAATTGACAGAGGATGTCAATCAATATTTTAAGGGGCGGGCGAATTTTGTCCCGTTTGACGGGCTGGCTGATGGGGTGATGGATGATTTTGATGTCCTGGTCAATACGACGTCTGTTGGGATGTATCCTGATGTTTCCAAGTCGCCGGTGAAGAAGGGTATTTTGAAGAAGGGTCTTGTTGTCATGGATGTCGTGTATAATCCTATCGAGACGCGTCTGCTTTCGGATGCCAAGTCAGTCGGCTGCGTGACGATTAAGGGGATCGAGATGTTTGTCAACCAGGGGGCTTTAGCTTTTGAGCTGTTTACAGGGAAGAAGGCGCCGAAGGATGTCATGAGGGATGCTGTTTTGAAGATGCTTCCAGTTTAAGATGCTCTTCTTTGAATATTTTTTATTGTGTATAAAGTATGTCTTGACAATAAAAATCATCTCGCCTCGCTCGAAGCTTTTCAGCAAAGCTGCAAAAGCGTGAAATGTCCCTGTCACCTCAAAATTTCATGATTTTTTATTGTGATGCATGATGGTGTCTTTTTGTGACTATCCTGGCATAAGGAATAAATACTTCGTTCCCGAATTATATTAAATGAAGAATATCGTTCTTGTCGGTTACAGGTGCACGGGGAAGACTGAAGCCGGGAAAAAGGTTGCGCTTGAGCTTGGTTTCCAGTTCATCGATACTGACAGATGGATCGAAAAGGATGCGGGGACGGATATATCCCGGTTCGTGTCTAAGTACGGGTGGGATGAGTTTCGGGAGCTTGAGCGCAAGATTGTTGCGCGCGCATCAAGGCAGACCGGTGCTGTCATCTCTGCCGGCGGCGGAACTGTGCTTGATGATGATAATGTCTTTAATCTCAAGAGGAACGGCGTTGTGTTCTGGCTTGGCGCCAGGCCGGAGGTCATATTTCAGCGGATGAATGCGGATCCGAAATCAGATACGCAGCGCCCGAGCCTTACTGACGGGAAAGATGCGCTGGCAGAGATTGAAGAGACGCTTGGCGAGCGGCTCGAGAAGTACGAGAGGGCGTCGGATCATAAGATCGATACAAGCGATATTGGAATCGAGGATGTTGTGAAAAAGATTGTCAGGATATATAGGAATAGTACAAAATTATGAAATGAGAGGTAATCATCATGGGTGGAAATACTTTCGGTACGATATTTAAGGCAACCACTTTCGGTGAGTCGCACGGGAATGCTGTCGGTGTGGTTGTTGACGGATGTCCTGCAGGGCTTTTGCTTGATGTTTCTGATATCCAGAAGGAGCTTGATCGGAGGAAGCCGGGGCAGAGCGGGATTACTACGCAGCGCAAGGAAGATGATGTGGCTGAGATACTTTCGGGAGTTTTTGCAGGAAAGACGCTTGGAACTCCTATTGCTATCATTGTCCGTAATAAGGACCAGAAGTCGAAGGATTATGAGAGACTGAAGGATGTATTCAGGCCTGGCACTGCTGATTTTACATACTGTTCGAAGTATGGTCTCCGTGATTATCGCGGCGGGGGGAGAGCGTCAGGCAGGGAGACTGTCGGTCGTGTTGCTGCAGGGGCTATCGCAAAGAAGATTCTTGCTTTGAAAGGTACACGGATTGTCGCTCATACGAAAGAGGTCTGTGGCATCAGGGCGAAAACGTTTGATGAGTCTGTTATCGAAAAGAATCCTGTGAGGTGCGCTGATGGGAAGGCTGCGGCGCTGATGGAGAAGAAGATTGCCGGGGCTGCCAGGGCAGGTGATTCTGTCGGCGGGATTGTCGAGGTCATCGCAAGGAGTCCGCCGTGCAATCTTGGTGAGCCTGTTTTTGATAAGCTTGATGCTGATATTGCGAAAGCGCTTATGTCTATCGGCGCGGTCAAGGGTGTCGAGATTGGCGAGGGTTTCAATGTGTCGAATATGCTTGGGTCAGATGATAATGATGTCCTGCATTATGACGGGAAGCGGGTGCGACACCAGACTAATCATGCCGGCGGGATAGTCGGCGGCATCGCCAATGGTGAGGATATTGTGGTCCGGATCGCTGTCAAGCCGACGCCGTCTGTCTTCAAGGAGCAGGTCATGATGGATGTCAAGTGCCAACAGAAGAAGATGGCAATTGAAGGGCGGCATGATCCGTGCATCTGCCCGCGTATCGTGCCTGTGGCTGAGGCGATGGTTGCGCTTGTGCTTGTCGATCATATGCTGCGCGCGAGGGTTGCAAGAGTTGATGAGTTATGAATGTGGCGTCACGGATACAGGATATCCAGCTCAGCATAAGGAAGATTTCTGATATGGCTTCTTTAGTGCCTGGTTGCATACGATTTGATATAGGGCAGCCGGATTTCAAGACGCCGAAGAATATACAGGATGCGGCTGTCAGGGCGATAAAGGAAGGGAAACATGATTATACTCCTGTTGCCGGAATTGCGCCTCTCAGGGAGGCGATTGCTGCCTCTGAGGGAGCTAAGGGATTTGATGTTGTTGATAAGAATGTGATGGTGACTATGGGCGGCATGGGTGCGCTGTTCACTACGATGCTCGGGTTTCTTGATGCCGGGGATGAGGTGATTTTTCCTGATCCTACCTGGCCGCCGTATAAGCTGATTGTCAGTTCGGTCGGCGGGGTTTCACGGCTGGTTCCTTATTTTGGTGAGGGCGGGAAGCTTGATATCGATGCGATATCTTCTGCTATCGGGGCGAGGACGAAGTTTGTTGTTGTCAATACGCCTGAGAATCCGACAGGCAGGGTTATCGGGAAATCGGATCTGCGTGCTATCGCTCAAGTTGCACAGGATAAGGGTGTGATGATAATATCTGATGAGGTTTATGACAGGATATTGTTTGACGGGGCAAAGCATGTGTCGATCAAGAAGTATGCTCATGATAATGCGATTCTTATCAATTCGGTGTCGAAGACTTATGCGATGACCGGGTGGCGACTCGGGTGGCTGGTCGCGCGAGAGGATATAGTCGGGCAGCTTGTGAAGTGCAACCGGGCGTCTGTCGCGTGCCCGAACTCGGTGTCACAGTATGCGGCGCTTGAGGCGCTTTGCGGACCTCAGGATGCTGTTACTGATATGGTGTCTGAGTACCAGAAAAGGAAGGATCTTGTGGTAAAGCTGATGGATAAGATGGGCTGGGAGTATGTTGAGCCCCGCGGGGCGTTTTATGCTTTCCCGAAAGTCGGCGGGGATTCGTGGAAGTTTGCGACGGATCTCATTGAGAAGGCGAAGGTTTCTGTTGTGCCTGGGCTGCCGTCGGGGCCAAGGAGCGAGGAGTATGTCAGGTTATGTTTCGGGTCTGCTGATCTTGAGCAGGTAAAGGTTGGGTTTGAGAGGATTGAGAGGTTTCTCAGTTAGATCAGCCGATATCCGAAAGATTTATAACGTTTTGGTACTATTTATTGGTGGTAATACAATTATATATAAGATAACACGGCTATATGTATGGTACTATATGATGTTGTTTTTTGTTATTTTTATAATCTGAAGGTGATTTTTTATGTTAGAATCAATATATAGATGGTTAGGTGGTTCTGAGCCAAATCGTGAACAGTTGGTTGAAGAAATGGGTTATGTGATGTCTGCTAAAGGGATTAAGCCTAAAAATTTTGATGTCTCTGATTTTACGTGTCATGTTTTAAATAATCCTACGTATGATGATTTTGACATAGCTGCAATGGTAGGGGTACTAAGAACTGCAGTCGTTGAAGCTTCTGGAAAAGTGAGATATGATTTAGCTGACATTCAACTACCCGAAGGCGTTAGTGTAGGTTATACCCTGTCGCTGATGCCTGAATTAGTGCCAATGTGGCTATATCGTTAATTTGTTTCTAGTGCATGGTTATTTATCGTTTGGGTTAATGCCCCTCTGTTTGCAGGATATGATATTTGTCTTATCGTAAATTGATACTCTGTGGCTCTGCTGCGGTTGGGTTCTTCATCAGATTGATTCTTTCTTTCAGGGCTGCGTGGGCTGCTGCGAGGCGCGCTACGGGGACACGGTAAGGGGAGCAGCTTACGTAGTTGAGCCCTATTTTGTGGCAGAATTCTATGCTTTTCGGGTCGCCGCCATGCTCGCCGCATATGCCGATGGTCAGGTCCTTTCTTGTGCTGCGCCCTTTTTCTACACCAATCCGTATGAGTTCTCCGATGCCTTTCTGGTCGATGGATATAAACGGGTCGCTGTCCAGGATATCGTTCTTGACATAAAACGGCAAAAACTTGCCTGCATCGTCTCTTGAAAGTCCGAAGCCCATCTGCGTTAGATCGTTCGTGCCGAAGCTGAAAAATTCGGCCTCGCGGGCAATTTCGTCGGCAGTGACGGCTGCTCGTGGCACTTCAATCATGGTTCCGATCCTGTATGCTAAGGTGACTTTTTTTTCGTGCATGATTTTTTCTGCTATTTCCATAATTCTCTTCTTAATGGATACGAACTCGTTGAGATGTGCTACGAGGGGGACCATGATCTCTATGTTGACTTTCCTGTTGTTTCTGGTTATGTCGCAACCGGCTTCAATAATCGCGCGGACCTGCATTTCATAGATTTCAGGATACGTTATTCCCAGGCGGCATCCCCTGTGTCCGAGCATCGGGTTGACTTCATGGAGTCTTGTGACTATGTCTTTCAGTCTTTCAAAAGATACGCGCATCTCTTTTGATACTTTCTCGATGTCTGCATCGGTTGCCGGCAGAAACTCATGGAGCGGCGGGTCGAGCAGCCTGATGGTTACTGGTTTTTCTTCCATGACTTCGAAAATCCCGTAAAAGTCTGATTTCTGGAAATCTAAAAGTTTAGATAAGGCTGCATTTCTTTCGTCTGTGCTGGTTGCGAGGATCATCTGTCTTACATAGGGCAGCCTGTCTTTGCCGAAGAACATGTGTTCTGTCCTGCAAAGCCCGATTCCTTCTGCGCCGAAGTCAAGTGCAATTTTTGCATCGTGCGGCGTGTCTGCATTTGCCTCGACGCCCAGTTTCCTGAAATCATCAGACCAGTCCATAATCTGCCTGAAATCGCCGGATATACCCTGCCTGATCAGTTTCGCTTCTCCTAAGATCACTTCGCCTGTGGTCCCGTTCAGTGTGATTATGTCTCCTTCATGGACTTCGACGTCATCTGCTATAAAGACCCCGGCGTCCTCAAAAATGGATATCCCGCTGCAGCCGACAATGCAGCATTTGCCCATCCCGCGCGCGACGACTGCTGCGTGGCTTGTCATGCCGCCGGTCGCTGTCAGGATGCCCTGCGATGCGTTCATGCCGGCTATGTCTTCGGGGGATGTCTCGGGTCTTACAAGTATGACTTTTTCTCCTCTTTCTCTTGCGAGGACCGCCATGGCCTGATTAAAGACAACTTTGCCGACTGCTGCGCCTGGTGATGCGCCCATGCCACGGGCAATTATTCTTACAGGTGCTTTGGGATCAATATCCGGGAATAGGAGCTGGTTGATCTGGGCGGGATCGACTCTTAAAACTGCAACTTGTTTGTCAATCAGGCCTTCACGGACCATGTCTACAGCAATCTTTACGGCGGACATTGCTGTTCTTTTGCCGGTCCTTGTCTGGAGGATGTATAACTTGCTCTTTTCGACGGTAAATTCTATGTCCTGCATATCATGATAGTGGTCTTCGATTTTTTTGCAGGTGTCTCTCAACTCTTCATAGATTTGAGGCATTACTTTTTTTAGGATATCAACATTTTGTGGTGTTCTTATTCCTGCAACAATATCTTCGCCCTGGGCGTTTAGGAGGAATTCGCCGTAAAGGTGTTTTTCCCCGTTTGCTGGGTTTCTTGTAAAACAGACTCCTGTGGCACCTTTATTTCCAGTGTTGCCAAAGACCATTGCCTGGACATTGACTGCTGTGCCCAGGTTGTGGGGTATGTTGTTCAGGTTCCTGTAGGATGTGGCCCGTTTGTTGTTCCATGAACGGAAAACAGCTTCTATTGCCATCTTCAGTTGGACTGTAGGGTCGCTTGGGAATTTCTGGCCAGTTTCCTGAAATATGAGGTCTTTGTAGAGCACGATGAGTTTTTTCATGTGCATGATGCTGAGTTCGTTGTCGTATGTGACTTGTGCTTCCTTTTTTATGCTCTTTAATATGTGTTCAAAGTTGTTGTGATTTATCCCCAGAACAACGTTTCCGAACATGTCCAGGAAGCGCCTGTAGCAGTCGCAGGCAAATCTCTCGTCGCCTGATATGTCCGCCAGGGCGCGGGCAGTGTCGTCGTTCAGGCCCAGGTTAAGGACAGTGTCCATCATGCCAGGCATGGATGCGGGTGCGCCTGAGCGGATTGATAAAAGGAGGGGGTTGGATGAACCGAGCCTTTTTTGGGTGATATCTTCAAGTTTTTGAAGGTTTGAATTGACTTCGTCCATCAATCCCGGCGGGAGATCACTGTTATGACTGTCATAATAAGCGATGCATGCTTCTGTAGATATTACGAACCCGGGCGGTACGGGTATTTTAAAGTTCGTCATCTCACAGAGGTTGGCTCCCTTGTTGCCCAGAATATTTTTCATGGAGATGTTGCCTTGTGAGCTGCCGTTGCCGAAAAAATAGACGTATTTGATGGATGATCCCTCCTTCAATAACTGCTTTTTTGTCATACTTTGTCATACAATGTAGTACGGATATTATATTCAAAGAAATATAAAGCTTTGGTTGGCTGGCGGTATTATTATTAAAATGCCTCTCTCAAATGTATGTTTATGCAGAGGATTGTTCTTCATGTGGATATGGATTCGTTTTTTGCTGCGCTCGAGGAGTTGCGACGTCCCGAGATACGCGGGAAGGCGGTCGTTGTCTGCGTATATTCCGGGCGTACTTCGGATTCCGGGGCTGTGAGTACTGCTAATTACCGGGCGAGGGAGCTTGGCATCAAGTCAGGGATGACCATATATTCTGCTAAACGGCTTGCGATGGATAAAGATGTTGTGTTTCTTCCGGTTGATATGGAGCATTACCGGGCGGTATCTCTGAGGATCATGGAGCTGCTTTCTCGCGAGGCTGATGCAGTTGAGCAGGTGAGCGTGGATGAGGCTTACCTTGATATCACGCGGAGGTCGAAAGGCGATTTTTTGACTGCCGGGAAGATTGGCATAAAGATAAAGAGGAAGATCAAAGAGCAGGAGAGTCTTACATGCTCGGTGGGTATCGGGCATAATAAGTTTGTCGCCAAGATGGCATCGAAGCGCAAGAAGCCTGACGGGCTGACTGTTGTGAAGCCGGAGGAGGTGCTTGCCTTTTTGGGTGATTTGCCTGTAGCTAAGCTTCACGGGATCGGGAAGAAGACTGAAGAAGCCCTGAATGAGCTTGGGATAAGGACTGCGAAGGAACTTTTAGGGTCGCGGGTGGATGTTCTTTTTGGGGTGTTCGGTGAGAATAAGGCGAAGATGCTTCTTGATAAGGCGTCCGGGATTGATGATGAGCCGGTCGAGCAGCATGAGATGCAGCAGATATCGCGGATAGGGACACTAAAACACGATTCGGATGATGTTGATTTTGTTTTTCAGAAGATCAAAGAGATTTCTGTTGGCATGAAAGAGAATGTCGAGAAAAGGAAGGTGGCTTTCCGCACAGTTTCTGTAATCACTATTGATACCCAACTTGAGACGCGCACGAGGAGTGAGACGATTGCTCTTACTGATGATGTGGAAGTTGCGCTTGCTGTTGGCAGAAGATTGCTTGCCGGGTTTTTTGCTCTGAATCCGGGTATTGCGCTTCGAAGGGTCGGGATAAGGGTGTCGAACCTTGTTGATAAAAAGAAGCAGAGGACGCTTGGTGATTTTTGACGGGCTTTTTTCTATTTTTTATTGTGTATATTTTCTATATTTTAGTTTCTTTGTGATTTCTGGCTCATCGAGATAATTTTCACTAGTTGCGACTTTGCTGCCTGATTCCAGTTCAAGGTTTTTTCTAGCATCGCCTGCGATTTTTCCGCCTTTTTTTGCGGCGATTTTGTTTTCTATGAAGCCTTGTGAGTCTTTGTTTTTTGCGATTTCTGTTGTTGACGCTTCTCCAAGCATTGAGAAGATTAATTCAAGGTCGGTCATGTGGTCTCGAAGGTTTTCTTTTTTCAGGTTCTTGTATTGTTTGTATTCTTCGACTGTCTTGTCGAATGTTGCTTTTGTGATTTCGTTTGTCAGTATTGCGTATTCTATGTTGTTATTCATTCCTCTGTTCTTCCATTCTTCTGTCAGTTCCTGTCTTATCGCTATGCCTCTTAGGCGTTTGTCTATCCAGTTTTTTGAATAGCCTTTTTGCTCGTAGAGATGTTTCATGCGAACTTGTGCCAGTTCGGGATCTTCTATTTCCTGAACCCGTTCATATCCTACTTTTGCGAGCCATCTTTTGAATGGCTCTGCTTTTTTTGACGGGATCGACTGGATTATACGGAACATGGATTCTGTGCTTGCGCAGTCTGTATTCCTTAATTTTCCATCCGGAGCTTCTAATTTCAAAGGGTTACATATTGTAACCAGTTGATTTTCTCTATGCTTTAGAACTTTCCAATAATTACGAGAATCAGGACTGTCTGTCAAAACAGCTACAGTGTCAACTACAGAGAAATACCATTCGTCCTTGTGCCATATTCTTCTAATATGTTTTCCCTGAAATACTACCAAAGCATCTTTTGAGTCCATCTTATTACGATATTGGTTTTAAGAATATATATCTAATTGGTACATTGTGCCGATAGGATTGTTTTTGTTGCAAAGTGCATTTCTGACGGCTGAATGCAAAATGTTTCCAAAAGGCTTATAAATTTTTGTGATTATTTATATGTTATATCGTTGTTATCTTATCGTGATGCCAATGGATTGGAAATGCGCTTGACGGATTTTGAACCTGATTTTCCTATCCTTAAGTATCCTGGTTATCAATGTTTTCTTTCTTTAGTCCTGCTTTTCTGGCGCCCGTTCTTTTAGGTTGTTTCTGGTCTGGTTATCTGGAAAATTATGAAAATGTTTGTCTGTTTTTTGTCTGTTTACTGTCATGTATGTTCTGAAATCGACAACAGTCGCAGTTAAATATATAAAGCTGCCTGTCCCTAAATTGATTGGTGATTTTGAATGGGTGGATACCTTTGGCGAGGAAAATATTAAGAATGTAAAATTAGGGCAGATTGTTCCCATATATAAAAAGACCAAGGGGCTTGGGTGCCCGGTGGAGTTCTTTGCCAAGCTCTCTGATTATGGCAGGAATCCGCATTGCCTGCTTCTTGAGTCTGCAAGCGTCTCTGCGAAGTATGCGCAGTTCAGTATGGGTACCGCTGCACCGTGCCTGAAGATTTCGGGACGTGGCGATGATTTTGAGATCATTGCGCTTAACAGTCTTGGCGAGCGTTTTCTTTTGTCTATCAAGGATGATCTTTCGTTTTCTGATTCTCTGAAGTACGGGAAAGACAGGATTACAGGCAAGCTGAAACCGGTGCGCAAGAAAGGGATAAGTGAGGAGGAGCGACTCAGGCAGAAGACGCATGTCGATATACTTCGGGTCATAGCGTTCAAGTTTCTGCCGACTTCCCGGCCGCTCGTGCCTTATGCAGGGCTTCTTGGCATGTTCTCATATGACTTCATCGACCAGTTTGAGGATCTTCCCAAGAACAGGCAGGATGTCTTAGGGACTCCTGATTATGAAGTGTATTTTGCCGATAACCTGTTCATCTGTGACCACAAGAATGATGCCACGTATTTCATCGCGAATGCGCTTGTCTTTGATGAAGATAAAGATAAGGCCGTGGCTGAGTGCAGGAGCAAGATCGATGGATATATACGGGTGCAGAACCAGACAGATGTACCGAAGCCGCGCAAGTACCTGAAAAAGAAGGTGCGGATAAGGAGCGATACGACAAAAGAGGAGTTCATGGATACTGTTTCCAGGATGAAGGAGCATATACTGGCAGGGGATGTCTTCCAGGTGGTTCCTTCACGGACCCTGATGGTAGAGTATAATGCCGAGCCGCTTGATGTGTATCGCACGCTTCGCAGACTGAACCCGTCGCCTTATATGTTTTTCATAAATTCGCTTGATTCTATTCTTCTCGGGGCGTCGCCTGAGATGTCTCTTCGCGTCGAGGGAGAAAAAGAGAAGAAGGTAGAGATACGGCCGATCGCAGGGACAAGACCGCGGGGGATTGTCGACGGGAAGATCGATATGGATCTTGATTCGAAGTATGAGATCGAGCTTAAGCTTGATAAAAAAGAGGTTGCTGAGCATGTCATGCTTGTCGACCTTGCCAGGAATGATGTCGCACGGGTATCAAAACCGGGCACGAGGATTGTCGATGAGCCGTTCATTGTGGAGAAGTATTCTCATGTGCAGCACCTGGTCTCGAATGTGAGCGGGGTGTTGAAAGATGATTTTGATGCGCTCCATGCGTATCTTGCGTCGATGAACATGGGGACGCTTACGGGTGCGCCGAAGGTGAAGGCGATGGAGATCATCAGGCGCCTTGAAAAGAATAAGCGCTGCCTTTACGGGGGCGCTGTCTTCTATCTTACGCCGCATAAGGATTTTGATTCCACTATAATCATCCGGTCTTTACAGATAAAGGATGATGTCGCATACATCCGGTCCGGGGCTGGAATTGTCTATGATTCTGTGCCAATTTATGAGTATGAGGAGACCATCAAGAAGGCGAGGGCGTGCCTCGCGGCTATTGAGAAAACAGGAGGTGTCGAGTATGAAAATCCTGTTGATTGATAATTACGATTCTTTCACCTATAATCTAGTGGATGAGTTCGAGAAGAGGGGCCATGCTGTGCTCGTGTACAGGAACGATGCGGATATCGGCTTTATCGATAAGGTGATAAAAAAAGAGAAGCCGGGGCTTATTGTCTTGTCGCCGGGGCCGGGGACGCCAGGGGATGCCGGCATATGCATTGAGATGATCAAAAAGTATCATGCTAAAATACCGATATTCGGCATATGTCTTGGGCACCAGGCGATTGTGGAGGCATTCGGCGGCAAGGTCGGGAAGGCAGATGAGACGCTGCACGGGAAGACATCGCTTGTGTATCATGCGGGCGTTGGGCTGTACAGGGGTATCGAGAACCCGTTTGCTGCGGGCAGGTATCATTCGCTTTGCGCTATCTGTGTGCCGGATTGCCTTGAAGTCACGTCGAAGACAGAAAGCGGAATCGTCATGGGTGTGTGCCACAAGTCGTATCCTGTTTTTGGCGTGCAGTTCCACCCGGAGTCGATACTTACGCCGGTGGGCGGCAAGATGATTGAGAATGTCGTCAATGAAAATGATAATGAGAAAGATGGTGGTAAATCATGATAAAAGAGGCTATACCTGCGGTTGTGGAAGGCAAGGACCTGACTGAGAAGGAGACTATCGAGGTGTTTACTGAGATAATGGAAGGCAAGGCGACGGATGCGCAGATCGCCGCGTTTCTTGTCGCTCTCCGGCTCAAGGGCGAGACAATCGATGAGATAACGGGCGCTGTCCGCGTCATGAGGAAGAAGGCGATGAAGATCGCGCCGAAGGTGGATATGCTTGTCGATACATGCGGCACAGGCGGAGATAGTGCGGGGACTTTCAATATATCTACTACTGCCGCTTTTGTCGTTGCCGGCGCAGGCATCGCTGTCGCAAAGCATGGCAACAGGTCTGTCTCAAGCAAGAGCGGGTCTGCTGATGTGCTTTCTATGCTTGGCGTGAAGATCGATGTTTCGCCGGAGGTTGTTGTGAAGTGCATCGAGGAGGCGAATATCGGGTTCCTTTTTGCGCCCCAGTATCACGGGGCCATGAAATATGCTATCGGGCCGAGGAGGGAGATCGGCATCAGGACGATTTTCAATGTCCTTGGGCCGCTTACGAATCCGGCTGGCGCGAAGGCGCAGGTCATCGGGGTGTATGATGCGAAGCTTACGGATGTGCTTTGTGAAGTGCTTTCGAATCTTGGGACCAAGCGCGCGTTTGTTGTCCACGGCTATCCGCTTGATGAGATAAGCATCTGCGGGAAAACGAAGATAACTGAATTGAATGAAGGTGTTGTAACTACTCACACTGTCAAGCCAGAGGATTTCGGATTCAGGGCTGTGGGTCTGTCTCTTATCGCAGGAGGGACACCTGAGGAGAATAGCAGGATCACTCTTGATATATTGAATAATGTCAAAGGCCCAAGATATGATATAACCGTACTCAATGCTGCTGCGGCGATTGCTGCTGCAGGAATGGCGGGGACTATCAAGGATGCTATCCCGATCGCAAAGGAGTCGATTGAGAGCGGAAGGGCGCTTCTTGCGCTTGAGAGACTGAAGGAGATCACAAATGCAGGCTGAAAAAAAGAGCATACTGGATGAGATAGTGGAGCATAAGACCCTTGAAGTCGAAGCCCAGAAGAAGAAGGTTCCGTTCGAGACATTCATCTTGAATATAGGGCGGAGTACACGGGATTTCAGGAAGGCGATACTGAGGCCGGGTAAAGAGGATGCTATCAGGCTGATCGCGGAGCTTAAGTTCGCTTCTCCGGCGTCTGGCAAGATCAGGGATGCAAGCAAGGATGAAATCGTGAGGATCACGAAACTCTATAATAAATATGCGAGCGCGATATCGGTGCTTACTGATGAGAAATATTTCGGGGGAAGTGTCCTGAATCTCAGGGATGCTGCCCGGATCAGCAGTGTGCCGATTCTTAGAAAGGATTTTATCGTGGATAAGTACCAGATTGTGGAGGCGCGTTATTATGGCGCAGATGCGATATTGCTGATCGCGTCGGTGCTCGGCGAACAGAAGCTTAAGAGTTTTATGGGCGCGGCTAAGGGCCTCGGCATGGCGTGTCTTGTAGAGGTGCATGATAAAGGTGATCTTGATGTCGCTATCAGGGCGGGGGCGGATATAATCGGCATCAATAACCGTGACCTGAAAACGATGGATGTTGATGTCAAGAATACTCTTGAGCTTTCCGGGCAGATACCAGATAATGTGGTTGTTGTGAGCGAGAGCGGGATCAGGACTAAAGAGGATGTTGAGCGTCTACGGGAGGCGAATGTTGATGCGGTGCTTGTCGGGACTGCTATCATGGAAGGGGATGTCGAGGATAAACTGAAGGAGCTTATAGGTGATGTGTGATGACGAAGGTGAAGATATGCGGGATTACGAATGTCGAGGATGCCAAGTTGGCGGTTGAGTCCGGGGCTGATGCGCTCGGGTTCATTTTTTATGAGAAGAGCAAGCGGTCTGTCGATAAGGAGGATGTCCGGGAGATTGTTCGCTCACTGCCGCCGTTTGTCGCAAAGGTGGGTGTGTTTGTGGATGAGGATGAAGATGTTGTCAGACAGATACAGGCGTATTGCGGGCTTACTTGCCTGCAGTTTCATGGGAGTGAGACTAAAGAGTATTGTGGCATGTTCAATAATGTCATCAAGGCTTTCAGGGTGAAGGACAGGTCAAGCCTTGATGCTGTCAGAGAGTATGAGCCTTATGTGAGTGCGATACATCTTGATAATTTCAAGTTGGACGTTGCCGGGGGGACTGGCGAAGTGTTTGACTGGAATGCGCTTCGCGGATTCAGTTCACGGAAGCCTATAATACTTTCAGGCGGGATAACTGAAGCTAATGTGGCGGAGGCTATTGGTATTGTGAAGCCGTACGCGATAGATTCCGCAAGCGGCACGGAGAAAGAGCCGGGAAGGAAGGATCATGCCAGGATGAAAAGATTGATAAACCTTGTAAAGAGAGTGAATTGATTATGAAGACAAATACGAAATTCGCTAAATTCGGCGGCACGTTCGTGCCGGAGACGCTGATGACTGCACTTCTTGAGCTTGAGGGTGCATATCTTAAGCTCAAGGATGATGATGGGTTCAAAAAGGAGCTGCATGAACTTCTTGCCAGTTATGCGGGGCGGCCGACGCCATTGTATTTCGCGGCCAATATGTCTAAAAAATACGGGTGCAGGATATATATCAAGCGCGAGGATCTGCTTCATACGGGAGCGCATAAGATCAATAATACTCTCGGGCAGGGGCTGCTTGCAAAGCATATGGGCAAGACAAGGATCATCGCGGAGACTGGGGCCGGGCAGCATGGGGTCGCGACTGCGGTTGTCGGGGCGCTTCTTGGCATCAAGACAGAGGTGTTCATGGGTGTCGAGGATATCGAGCGCCAGAAGCTTAATGTTTTTCGGATGAAGCTTTGCGGGGCACGGGTCATTCCTGTGAGTTCGGGGGCCGGTACGCTCAAGGATGCTGTCAACGAGGCTTTGCGTGACTGGATAGCGAATGTGAGGACGACCTATTATGTGCTCGGTTCTGCTGTCGGGCCGCATCCATATCCGACGATAGTGCGCGATTTCCAGAAGGTCATCGGCGAGGAGACCAAAAAGCAGGTCATGGAGCTTGAAGGGCGGCTGCCTGATGCTGTTGTCGCCTGCGTCGGCGGGGGATCTAACTCGATAGGCATGTTTTTTGATTTTATTCCTGACAAGGGAGTCGGGCTTTACGGTGTCGAGGCGGCAGGATTAGGTCTTGATACAGGCAAGCATGGCGCATCGCTTTGCAAGGGTGAGCCCGGCATATTGCATGGCTCGATGTCGTATGTGCTGCAGAATAAGGACGGGCAGATAACAGAGGCTTATTCGATTTCTGCGGGGCTTGATTACCCGGGCGTGGGTCCGGAGCATAGTATGCTCAAGGAGAGCGGGCGAGCGAAGTATGTGGCTGTCACTGACAAGGAGGCGCTTTCTGCGTTCAGGGAGCTTTCTGTGACTGAGGGCATAATTCCTGCGCTTGAGTCAGCGCATGCGGTTGCGTATGCCATCAAGCTTGCGAAGACTTTGAAGAAGGATGATATTTTGGTGATTACGCTTTCGGGGCGCGGTGATAAGGATATGTATCACGTGGCAGAGGCTTTGGGGGTGAGGGTATGAGCCGGGTTTCTGGTGCTTTTTTAAATAAGGCGTTTGTCCCGTTCACTGTGCTTGGTGATCCGGATTTTGATACGTCGCTTGAGGTTGTCAAGAGCATGATTGATGCCGGGGCTGATATGCTTGAGCTTGGGTTTCCGTTTTCTGATCCTGTCGCTGACGGGCC
>JBDRKP010000022.1:0-4892 GCA_043813875.1 archaeon
AAATATTTTGGGTGGTTATGGTTATCATTTTTGATTGTTATGGGGTGATGGAATATTTTTATGTGGCCGATGTGTTTTGATGTTTTTTGTGTTACGGTGTAACGTAACATTTTATGGGTTTTTGTTACGGTTGAGCGTAACCTATTTATGGATTGCTTTTTTGTTTTGGTTGTGCGCTGGTGGTTATGTTTTTTTGACTGGCGAAGCTATGTCTTTTTAGGTTTTGAATTTTTGTCTGAGTGATGCGCAGGGTTCAGTGGTTTGTTTTTTGATTTCTGTCGTGTTCTATCATCTATCAGGGTTTTTGGATGGTTTTTCTTTTTTGTCTGTTGTTTTTTTCTGTTTTTGGTATTTTTCCTGTACTTTTCTCAACTTTTTCAAGAAGATTTATTTACTAGTGTGACCTTATGTTTAATGAAAATTGAGAGATGGTCTGTAGTGGACATATTGTTGAGATTGTGAACGTAATGAATATTATTGATTATTTCAAAAATGGTAAGAAATGTGTTGTGTGTAGTCGTTGTGATGCGGTTCAATTGCTCGTTGATGCTGAAATGATACGTGAAAATTATTTTAGATGTAAATATTGTGGTAATAATTTTTCTGCTCAGCCTTTTGACATGAGTGGAAATGAGTATAAAATGAGGTTAAATGCGCAACGGCGTAAGCAAAATGAGGCAGAGAATCCTTTAGGGTGGAATTTAAAACGCCCATCTTATTCTGTATCGCGTCCGGGTTATTGTCCGCATTGCGGGAGGGAAATTTCTCGTGATGAGATAAATAATATCTTCAATATCAAAGGAACGTTTCCCTGTAGTGTGTGTGGCGGGAATATCGTTTGTACCACATACGAAAATAATATTGAATGGAATGCTTATAAAGCGAAGATTAAATGGTCTGCTTACCAACACGAGAAAACATGGGAAGTCAAGGATTATATGGAGGAAGAATTGAAAAAAAATGCGGAAGAAAAGAGAAAGAATGACGAAGAACAGAGAAAGAAAGATGAGGAGTTCCTTAAACCAATTTTATCTGGCAAAAGCGGCGGCGTGTTTTATGATAGGATGCGCGAGGTTGATGACGTAATTTCACATGATGAACCTCCTAATTCCGAGGTTTTTACTCCTGAATTTGTCCATAAATATGTTGGCAAAAGTAAGCCTGTCGGAAAGTGCCCATACTGTGGAAGTGATTTGATAAGAGATCCTGAGGGGCATATCGGCTGCTCCAATCTTGCGTGCAAAAATACGGTCTTTGTGCCTGATAAGTGGCGTAGATACGAAACTATTGATCATGATGTTAGGCAATCTGTGTCAATCGGGGCCAAAAAATGGGGGCGAATAATTGGACGTAATATAGAGAAAAATTATAATGGTCTGGTGGGTGAGTTGGATGATGTCCGTCAGGATCAATTGCGTAAGGCTGGTGATGATTGGAGAAAAGGTGCAGATTTAGGTCCGCAGCGTCAAATTGTCATAGATGATGCGGTTAGAAATTTTAAGGGAGGAAAATCGTATAAAGACGCAGTAGATGACCAAATAAAAGAATATATGCAGCGAAACTGGTGGGGGCTTAGAAATGTTAATACTTTAGAATATCGTACAATACAGAAAAACGAGGTCAAGTCTATTATTTGGGATGTATATCAAAATCCTTTGAGGTATGGCATTGACTGGAATGAGATACAAAACAATGATGATGCCAAAAAAGCATATAAATCTGCACGGGGATTTTTGGGAATACGCGGGGGTCTGCAAGATCGGCTTGTTAAGATCGGCAATGATTCCAATCGTAAAAATATGGGCAAGATTGCAGAGATGCAAAAAAGGCTTGGAGATTTGGGTCGTGAAGAGCAACAATGGAATAATTTATTGAAAAGTGCACAAACTGAAGGGGATGAAAAGAAATGCGAAGCTGAGCTTCAAGTGATTGCTGCTGAAAAGAAGGATCTTCTGGACAAGATAAGGCTTATCGAGGAGCATCCTGAACTGGCGAAAAGGATGTATGTCCGTGGTAGTGGTTTTGGTAAGCGTGTTGGGGGGTTGCTCCGTGGCGGGTCAAAGAAGTTCAGGAAGGGAAAAGAGACTCTTGGTAAAGGAATTGCTGAAGGATGGAGTGCGCACAAGCAGAAAATCATCTCTGCCATACAGCTCTTGTTGCCTATTGTGGTTTTCGGGCTGATGTTTTATTATTCGTGGTCAGTTCCAGACATATTTCCTGTTGGCTGGCTGTCGATGTTTATTTTTATTATAGTCGCGCTCCTTTCTGGCGCTGTGAAGTCGTCTATGTCGGAAAATAAGGCGGATGAGGGTGAGGCGAGAGAGATTGTCTTCATCATCGTGCTGATCGGGACGCTTCTTGCGCTTCTTGCCAACGGCTTTACGTGGACTGCTTTGGTTTTCTGCGTCATCATGGGGGCCTATATCTTTTTTGACTTCATCACTGACAGTCTTGTTTTCAGTATTCTGATGTTTTTTATTATGTTTTTTATCATCTCGCTTACGATGTCAGGATGGATGGACATCATGGGTATCGAGGTAGAGAAGGTGGCCCAGCAGACTGGGTTCTATGAGGCTATCACCCAGAGCATGGATGCGTTGAGCGCGGGTTTTGGGGATGTGTGGTTCATGATTACTGATCCATACGGGTGGCAGACAAAGCAGCAGATGGAAGCGGCCGCAAAGAAGGGGGAGGGTGAGACGGACAGGGCTCTTGAGATCACGACTGTCAGGGTCACGCCAAACATTGTCAACCGGGGGGATGAAGCCATGATCATGGTGGAGGTCGAGAATTTCGGGAAGGAGGATACTACGAGGCCTGCGAGGGATGCTGTGGTGTATCTGAAGAGGATTACCGAGTATGATAATCCTGCATTTAATGTTGTGTTGGAGACTGGTACTGATATTGATGTGAAATATGTCGGTGATATCCTGTCCGGGACGAGCGCTCAGGAAGGGTTTGATGTGACTGCTCCATCAGGATGCGTCGGGACTTTCAGGCTGCAGGCCGGTGTTCATTATGGCTATGATGTTGATGCAATCGGTGATGTGTTTGTGATTGATCGGGAGCGTTATGGTGAGCTTACTAAGCAGGACCAGCTTGATCCGGAGAAGCAGGTAACTACGTCAACGTCCGGGCCTGTTTCTGTCAGCCTCAAGACGAACCTGCCGCAGCCGATACCGGTTGTTAAGGGTTGTGATATTGATCCTGCTACCCCAAATCCCGACTGCAAGCAATTCTCTTTGTTTTTCGGGATCATGAATACGAAGTCGTCCAACGGCGTCGTGACTGTAAAGGATGTTGAGATTGAGATGCCAAAACAGTTTAAGCCGAGCGTAGTTGGAATAAATAGTGATGGAGGTGATAAATATAATTGCAGGCTGTGTTTGATTAATAGTGAAGATAATATTTATTCGCTTAAGTATCTGTATTTAGGTAAGAAATGGGATGTTAAAGACTCTGATCCAACAGAAGACGGTGTATGTACTTTTGCTGCGAAGTTACCTGTTCAGAGTGAAAATTATCTTGAAGTAACCGGCGATATGAATATATTCAAGTGCGACATGTATTATCAGGGCGATGCGGGTGAGGATGTTTATTTCAAGAAGCCTTTGAATGTGAAGGTCAACATTGATTATGAGTATAATTCTACGAAGGAGGTCAGTTTTTCTGTGCGCAAGCAGATGACTGATGACCCTGAAACTGTTGTGAAGTGCAGCAACTAGGGTGCTTAGTTTCCATTTCCAAGAGTGAGGACCTGGAGGCTGTTTCTCATCCCGATTGCGAGACCCAGTATTATTATTATCATTTTCAGGAACCTGTTTTCTGTCTTGTCTTCCGAGTATCTGTCTATGGCCCATAATGCAAGCGGGATGACCGCCAGTTTCAGGGCGAACATTATCCAAGAGCCGGAGCCGTTTATGAGGAGGATGTTGTTTGCCTGTAGGAATTCTATCGCGGCTCTCCCGAGGACGTGCTTTTCGTAGCCGCTTTCGCCGTAGGCGTATGTGAGTGCGACGAATGTTCCTGTCGCGTCGAGAAGGTGGGCCATTATCGCTGCCATGTTCCATGTGCTCAAGAATCGTTTTGCGATGTATTTTTTTGCGAGCAGGAGGAGTATGAACCAGCCAGACCAGATTGCGCAGATGAGCAGGAAATGGGCGGTGTCGAGGTGTTCGGGTGCGGTTATGACTTTTATCAGGGTGATGGTTGCCAGACCGTAGCCTGTGATGCCCCAGGTGTGAAACAGCCTTATCTTTCTTGTCTTTTTCAGGTGGAGGGCCATCAGAAGGGTTGAGAATGAGAGCGTGAATATGAGGATGTAGCTTGCGGGGGTGACCAGGAGGCCTGATGTCGAGATGTTCAGGTCTCTTATGATGCGTAGAGCGCTTGCGAATATTATCCAGCCTAAGAGTGATTTCATGAATTCGAGGTCGATTTTTATCTTGTCCTTTTTGAAGAAGCGTTGGTAGAGGAGCATTATGGCTATCACGAAGAGTATCGACCATGTGAGTGTGTTTACGAGGTTGTAGCCTGAATCGTCTCTTATCGGGTCGAGATAGTATCGGTTTATGAATTCCTGGGTGGCGTTTGCCAGTTCTTTTAGCATTTTTATCTTCTCTGTTATTTTTGTAAGTTATTTAAGTGTCTTTTTACAATTTATGTACTATGAATGGAAGGATTTTTATATTGTTTACATTGATGGTACTCGTTGTTTTTGCTTCAGGATGCAACGGCGGCGGGAAGACCGAGACAGATATACAGAGCACGGATATGCTCGAGATTGTGGATATAACTGCCATACCGTCCACTACCGTGAAGCCGGGCGGGATTATCACTATCCGCATGGAGGTCAAGAATACGGGGCAGAAGGATGTTTTTATGCTTGTTGA
>JBDRKP010000023.1:0-39548 GCA_043813875.1 archaeon
TCTCAAGTTCCCTTAGAACAGATAACTTAAATTCCCTTGAAAATTGTCTTCTTATTCCCATTTTCTGCACCTCATATTTAGCGTACTTTTGCTCACTTTTATTCGTTATCTATGTGTCCGCCTTTAGGGGTGCACTCCAAACTTTCAATTATAGTTCACATCAAAAACATATATTATTACTTCATGATTTTATGCTTCGTCGCTTATACGTTCGCGACATTTGTTTTTAGAAAGATTTAAATTATCTCTCCCCTAACTGTTTGCATGGTCTGTCAGATATGCGGTGAAAAATCTGGTTTTTATCCACTATGCCTTGAATGCAATAAATTGAAAGAGGAAGGCAAAATCACTAAATGCGAAACTTGCGGAAAATGGAAAAAAGGCGACAAACCGCAATGCTATGACTGTTGGCTGAGCAGCAAGAAGGAGAAAGAAAAGGAATCAAATTCATATAAGCCCTCTGAAAGTGAAGTAGAGGAAAACAATTTCAGAAGCAAATTTCCTGCAACTTTCCGTGCAGAAGATGGCCACTCCGTAAGATCAAAAGCCGAACAGATAATCGATAACTGGCTATATCATAAAGGCATAGTTCATGCTTATGAAAGGCGAGTTCCGATTGAAGAAGAAGTTTATTGTGATTTTTTCATACCTATTGGACAGAAGGTTTGGATTGAGTTTTGGGGTTTAGAAGAAAAGAAATATCTCAAGAGAAAGGAGCTAAAAAAAGGCTACTATAACAACAACAAGAAGAACCTTATTGAACTGACCGATAAAGACATTGAAAATCTGGACGATGTTATGCCAATCAAATTAAGACCATTCTTACCGCCCAGATTCAGTTTTGATTAAGGCCTTGAAACAATACTTTTCACTTCAAAACCTTATATTTCAAAACAACCACATCATCAAGCCGGATGACATCATAAAGCCCAAACTTCACATCTTTGCTAAGCTCCTTTTCGACAAACCTCACACCGCGCCCCAAAACAACCGGCGCGACCGCCACACACACCTCATCAACCAGCCCCGAATCAAGCATAGCAGAAATCAGCGTCCCACCGCCCTCGACCATCAGCTTCCTGACACCCATTTTAGACAACTCTGAAACAAGCATCTTAAGGTCGACCTCATCCGTCCCACAGACCACGACTCTTGCCTTCTTTGAGATTTTCGATGTATCCGCGCCAGAACAGACACCGACAACCACATCACCCTCAAAGACCCGCGCTGAAAGCGGTATCCTGCACCGCGAATCAACAACAACGATCATCGGATCCTTTCCATATCCGTGCGCAGAAAGCCGCGGATCATCCTTGATGACCGTATTGATCCCGGCCATGATGGCATCACACTCAGCCCGTAGCGCATAAACCCTCTCCCAATCTAGATCATTCGAGAACTCTCCCTCGATTCTGCCATCAAGGCTCATAGCGCAATTAACAACAATGTACATATTAGCCATTTTCCTCTGATATTGACATTAAACATCATCCAGCAACAGGCGCTTCACCCGTCCATTTTAATTATAGTTAACGTCGTAAGTTCAATGACAAATTTAATCAATGAACAAAAGGCGTTAATCTATATGTCAAAGACATTAGTCTAAAGAGTTATGTCTTTGACTTTACCTTTTACAGGGTCATTTACAGGGTCATTTACAGGGTCATCCAGTACATAATAGCCAGTCTTCGGCGCCCCTAGGAACCGGATAATCTTCTTATCTTTTAGATTATTATTAATCATCTTTATCGAGGTCGTCACACAACAATTCAGGCATATTCAGGCTTTTTATTTCAGGTAACGAAGAGCCTATAACTCCTTGCATACCTCCATACATTTTTGCAATGCCATAAAAAGCTTGCTCTATTTGTTTTTCTCTCTTAGACCATATTTTTGTCATAGCTCTTTTCTCTTTTTGAAGGTCATTCATCATTTGAGCAAAAGCTTCACCTGTAGATTCCACTGTTTGTCTAAACTCTCTTCCGGTTATATAATTATACAATAATTCCATTTTTTCATTCCTGCCAACATTAAAACTTTTGGTTCTTGCAATCTCAAATAGCTGGTTCCTTAATAATGTTGTTACAGGGATAATCGATTTGTAATGTATAATTATTATTCCTTCAACACAATCAAAATTAGAAATGCTCTCGGGAAGTGCTGTTGAAACTATGACCCCCATATCTGCTTTGGCTTCCCGTTGATCCTTTTTAAGTTTTGAAATCCAATTATTGTTCCATTTCTTTGCATTTTTGGATTCTATTAAAATAGTTCCACAAATTTTTCCAGAATTTGAACATACTTTTTGTAGAATATCTGCCCCACTGATACCAGAAGATATAGGTTCAATTTGGTCATAAATAAAATTTTCTTTTAAAACATACTCTAATTCCAGTTCGAGAACTTCACCCTGTAACTTTTGGGAGCCTTGCTCAGCTTTCATCTTCCACTCAGTAATTTGTTTTCTCAAATCGTCAATCTGTTTCTGCTTTTCTCTATCTTTCAATTCGTGTTCTTCGGATACATTTTTAACTGCATCCTCATAAAGTTTTGTCTTACTCTCATCCAATTTTCTCTCAATTTCAAGTTCAAAATTCCTCTTATCTTCTTCAAGCTTTCGCTGTTCTTTTCTTAGTTTAAGTTCCTCATTTTGAGACTTTTCTAACAGTTCATTTTTTTCATTGATCTGTTCCTGTAAATCCTTTAGTTCTAACCCCATAGATTTGACTGCTTTCTTTTTTGCTTCCTTTTCTATTTCTTCTCTTTTTGACTCTAATGCATCTTCTATTTTCTCTGCGAATGATTTTTTTAAATCATTTAACTGCTTATTTTTTCTATCTAGTTCAGAAGTGTATTTTTCTTCTGTTTTCTCCAACTCAGACTCAAACTCTCTACGTATCTTCTCTTCAATTGAATTGGTGAGAACTGTATCCAAAATTATATTTTTTTTACAATATGGACAAGTTATTTCCATTTTTTTCTGTTTTGGCATTTTAATACCTCCTTATGTCCTAGTCTCTAGCGGAGTTAATCACGCATTATTTGCTTCTATTGTGATTGTGTCGATAAGTGTTGGATAGAGGATCTTACAGGATCGTTTATCATAGAAAATATAGTATGTGTGCGTAGACTCTATATTTTGTGTTGTGATAATAACGTACTCCTTATTTTCATTATCAACATCATACGCAGTATAATGGTATATGCCGTATTCGTTTCTCACAAACTCTTTTATTTTCAAAATTGAGGGATAATTATTATTGTCCATTAAAATTTGCAAGAAAACAGAAAGATTTTCTAGTAGTTTTTTAGTTTCTGTTTTATTACAGTTTTCCATTCTGCCATGTGCAAAATCGTTTCTGTATTTGACTATATCCTCAATTGTTTTGAATAAATCAACTTTCTCTGAATCATAGTTGAATATTGTTTCTCTTTTGAAATAGTCTTTAAAACGGATATGAAATGCCTTGCTTTTGTTTAACAATTTAGAGAGTAAAGATAAACAAAGACTACAATCACCTAAGCTTAGAAGCTTTTTTTGCATATTTTTTATTTTCGGATTAGCCAGAAATACATTTGAATTGAAATATAAATCAGAGAAGTCTTCATCTTTCTTAAGTTTTTCGAGAACAATAGATTCAATTTTATTCTTATAGAATTCTAAAATCAACTTTTTGGTAATATTATTTTTCGTTTTAAGATGTTTTTTAAAGAAATTAAGAGTTTCATCGTCTATATCTTTTATTTCAATATTGTATTTTAATACATAGTGTTTTCTGAATAATTTCTCAAATTGCCATGCTACTAGGAAGTTAATCTCTGAATCTCTATATATCTCATAATCCAGTTTCCAATCATCGCATATCGATTCATAACATATGTCGACCATACCGAATGTTCCATCTCCGGAATCATCGAATTGTGTGCTAATCGCTTGATAGAGAGGGTCAAAAAATAAAAAGTATAGCTTTTTTAATATTTTATCAAATGAATCAAGAATGTCTTTAATCGTTGATTTTATTTCCTGTCCATATATCTCATTATCTTTCGCAATATTTGTCAATACATTCAATCTATACAAGTCTGATTTTTTAGTGGAACCAACTGATGGGACAAAATGAAAGTATGCTAAATAGATTGACTTCAATAGCAACATGTCATCTTCGGTTACATCTTCCACATTAAAGAATCCCAAAATTTCCAGCATTTTCTTGAATTCATACTGTGAGATTGATTTCGGATAAAAAAACAATGGGTTTTTTGTAATGATATTGTATAGCTCTTCATCTTCAAGAGACTCTTTTAATCTTTTTGTTGGGATTTGTTTTTTAATAAAGCAATGATAGTTATTTATAGTATTAAATGAGCTACGTTCATCATGTGAAAAAATAAGAGGTCTATTAGATGCTAAATCGAGAAATGTGTGGGTCTTAACAATGCCATAATTTGAGATGATTATGCGATCTTTTTCATTAATGTCATAGAATTCAAATCTGAGTGTGATTTGCTTTTTTTTCAATGAGTTATTCAAACAACTGATTAATATATTGTCATCAACACTAAGAAGGTACTGATTTAGCTTATATATTGTATCTGTTTTTTTGAATTTCTCTTGATAATAAATGATGTCTTTTTTTGGAAAGTTGAGCTTGTTAGAATCATTTAATTCGGCCAATATCTCTTTCATATTATCTTTGTTAATTAATCCTGTACTTATTAGCTTTTCAGAGAAGAACACATCGTTTCTCAATTTTATTTTTTCAATACTTGAAATCAAAGGCAATATTCCCAAAGGACCTAATACATATTTTTTGTTTTTTTTGTCGTTGTTTATTTCTATATTCTCAAGTCGCCAATGAGCAATATTATTGTTGTAATATTGATGGTTGATTACGCCCGGTTCAGACAAATTTTCAAATTCTTCGGAAGATAATACTCCTTGATTAGATTTAACATTTCCAATCTCTTGCCCCAATAACATTTCTTCACGAAAAGCAAACTCAAAAATAAGGTTTTTGTCTGTGTTTTTTAACATATCTTCTATTTTCTTAGATTTACTGCGCTTTAGAATACTTCTTAACTTTTCTATGTTCTCTTTGTCCTGAAGAAGTTCATAATAAAATTGGGCTTTATGATAACTAATCACATTTATTTGAGATACTGGCTGAGGTAAAACAGATTCTATCCATTTGTTCTTTATTTTGTTCTCTAAAATATCTAAGTATGTTGAAAAACCAGTACTTTCAAGTCTATTTAATCTCTTTTTAAATTCAACTTCATCAATTTCGAGAAATCGTAGTATTTCCCAAAAATAGGCATTATTTATAATCTTTTTTTTGGTATTATTGTCGTACTTTTCCAATAATTCTACATTAAAAACATTTTTTCTTAATTGGTCTAAAAATATCTGAGCCGTTTCTGCAATATCGTTCATATTTATCATTTGTATTTATAAGATAAATAATTATGCTGTCATAGCGCAATTAACAATGATATACATACTTCCCGCCAATCATGACTTCAAACCTCTGCGCCGCCATCCTCAAGACCGCCGTAGCATATGGATCATCCGTCTTGAGAAACTCCTCGTCAAAAAGCACAAGATTCGCATCCGCGCCCTTCTCGATGAACCCGGAATTCCACCCGAACACCTTTGCAGGATTGACCGTCGCCATCTTCAGTATCTCTCTGGCATCGACCCTTCCGATCAGCATCCTGAACGCGTATTCCATCTCAGACATCATAGAAGCGCTATTACTCATCGCATTATCCGTCCCAAGACATACCAGGACACCTTCATCGATCATCAAAGCAATATCCGGCATCTTAAGCCTGAAATATCCATTAGACCTCGGGCACACGACAATCGGTATCCTCAAAGAGCCGGCCCTTCTGATCTCATCAACGCTTGCAGAATTCATATGCACCAGAAAGTCAGGCTTAAACCCAAGCGCCGCCTCAAGTTCACCTGATTTCGTTTCACATACATGGATACCTAAAAGCTTGCCGTAAGAATCATCTCTCTTCTCAGCCCTCACACTTCGCGCTCCATAACCGTCGCATTGCAAGAGAAACTCTTCACCTGGATACTCTGGCCTTCCGAAAATATTGACCCGGACATTAGAGAACTCAGTACATGCCATCTTGAGCAGATTTATCCCCTTGACGCCTCCCTCCCGGAAATCAGCAAAAGCACAAGTACCTGTTCGCACCATCTCGGCGATTGCAGTCCTCATACCAGAAACAATGACCTCATCACTGGCAGTTTTAAGATATTTCTCCTTGATCCCGTCCTTGCCACATACATTAACTAGATCCATCTCGAAAAACTTCTCACGCAGAAAATAGTCTCCCACATGCGTATGCGCATTTATGAACGCAGGAACGACAGACCTCTTCAGCCCGCCATCAACAGTCCCCTCACCGCAATCGGCAATCTTTCCATCCTCAACAACAACAAAGCCCTCATCTACATATTTAAGGTCGCGCCCAAGAAACACAGGGCCACAGAACACATGTCTCTCAGTCATAATCCCAGCTCATGCCCTAGTTTCTCCTGCTTGGCAAGAAGATACTTCTCATTATTCTTGTTCGGCTTCACCCTAAGCGGCACGGTCCCTGCGATATCAATCCCGTAGCCCGAAAGCCCGGATATTTTGCGCGGGTTGTTCGTGATAAGCCTGATCCTCTTAAGCCCAAGGTCAGAAAGAATCTGCGCCCCGATCCCATACTCCCGTAAGTCTGCCCCGAACCCGAGCTTCTCGTTCGCCTCTACAGTATCAAGCCCGCCGTCCTGCAGTTCATAAGCGCGCATCTTATTAAGGAGCCCGATGCCTCTCCCTTCCTGGCGCATGTAAAGCACCACGCCGCATCCTTCCTCATTCACCAGTTTCATCGCCCGCTCGATCTGGTCCCCGCAGTCGCATCTAAGCGACCCGAAAACATCACCTGTGAGACACTCGGAATGCACCCTCACAAGCACCTCCTTCTCTTTTTTGACATCACCCATGACAAGCGCAAGATGGCACTGTCCATCGATCTTAGACTCATAAGCGACAGCCCTGAATTCACCGTATTTCGTAGGCATCCTGACATCAGCCGCGCGCTCGACAAGCACCTCATTTCTCCTCCGGTACTCAATCAGATCCTTGATTGTCGCGACCTTAAGACCATGCTTCCTGGCAAACACAAAAAGTTCAGGAACACGAGCCATCGTTCCGTCATCATTCATGATCTCACAGATAACGCCGGCGGGCTTTAGTCCGGCAAGCCGCGCAAGATCGACAGCCGCTTCAGTATGCCCTGTCCGCACAAGCACACCGCCTAAAACAGCCCTGAGCGGAAAGATATGCCCTGGCCTCGAAAAATCAGTGCCTTTTGAATCAGTATCTATCGCCTTAAGTATAGTGGTCGCCCTGTCATGCGCAGAAATCCCTGTAGTCGTACCCTCTTTCGCATCAATAGACACAGTAAAGCCGGTCTCATGCTTATCAGTATTATTGGCGACCATCTGCGATATCTCAAGTTCATTAAGTCTTTGTGCAGTCATAGGCATACATATGAGTCCCCTGCCATGTTTTGCCATGAAATTTATGATATCGGGAGTGACTTTTTCAGCGGCGCATACAAGATCTCCCTCGTTCTCCCTGTCCTCGTCATCGACGACAACAAGGATTCTCCCGCTGCGTATCTCATCAATAGCTTCATCTATCGTCGCAAAATCGTACTTCCTCATAATTGTCCCCATACTTTTCTAGTTCTATATAACGCTAATGCCATTGTTCTACTAAGATATTGTTCTATATTACACCATTGCTATTGGACTATTTCTCTATTATTCTATATGACAATATTGCTATCTCACCATATTGTACTATCACAATAACACAGCATCAAGACATGGCTTACCTGAACTTCCTGGCAAGCTTCACCGCCGCTTCAACTGCATTCTTCGCGTTCTTGATCCTCTGGTGCCCTTCAAGCCTGCTCATGCCGGGCCCAGTGATACCGAAACCAATCGGCTTGTTATATTCAAGAGACAAGTCCATGATCTTCCTTGCCGAATGCTGCGCCACAAGCTCGTCATGGTCCGTCGCTCCCTCGATCACCGACCCGAGCGCGACAAGCGCATCGATATCCTTTCGCTCGATAAGGTTCCTGCACGCGAACGGTATCTCGAAACATCCCGGCACTAAAACAGTCTCCACAACCTCGCAGCCAAGGAACTTGGCATGCTCAGTAGCGAGATTGATCATCGCCTGCGAGAGATCGAAATTGAACTCCGCGGCAACGATACCTATCCTCAATTTTTTATCATCCATAAAATCACCTGTTCTATTTATTTGATCATTCCTCTGTCTTCTCCGCCCTGCCTCTGCCCGGTCCCGGCCATCTTCACAAGCCTTTTCGGATATAGGACAAGATCAATCGCATTGAGCGCATGCTCCCGCGTCCTCTTCTCAGCAAGCCGGGCAAGCTCCTTAGAGCTATCCGCCTCATCCTCATGCACGAAGACCTCGATGATATGCGTATTGCACATCAGCTGCGCACTGATAAGCCCCGTCGACGCCTCATGCGCGCACTGCTTATCGATCGCCTCCTTGCCGGGCATCCCGAGCGCCATCACGATATCACACTTAAACTCATCGATCAGTATCTTGCACTCGACCGGCAGATCCTTCACCCCGGGCACAGTCCTTCTCACGATATCGCACGCAACATTCTTCTTGATTTCATCAATTGCGATATCGCCCATATTGATCATCGCAAAAGTAGTATCGACAACACCGATTCTAATAAGAGATCACCTCGATTTCATCGCCGTCTTTAAGATTAAGCGCTTCACGCAGCCTGACGGGCGCCACAATCTCGACGATTCTCCTGTCGTGATGCGTCCTTTTCGGGACAAGTATAGCGCCCTCGACCTCATCATTTATCCTGCACTTGAAGCACATTAGTTCCCCGAAGCTCCGCCCGCCATCAGTAAACCCGTCAATGACAATCGGCAGACGAGAAAGAAATTCATCTTTGACTGAAAGATCATGTTCATCCCTGACCTCGACATTTAGCGTCCCCTTGAAAGGCGTAAACCCTATTTTCTCACAAATCTGCAAAAAATACTGCTCAAGCCCAAGATAATAAGCCCCTTCACCTGAACCTGATACGACAAAACCCCTGAACCTTGAAGGCATATTTCCGGTCTCAGTCGCTTCATTGAGCAGGGAGAGCGCCCCCCTGACAAGAGCAAACCCCTTATCAAGAACCACAACCCTCTGCCCGGAAGCGCAAAGCTCGCGCGAAACGAGTCCCTTCCGTTCGATATCCCTGAGCTTACGCGAGACGCTCTGCTGCGACAAAGAAAGCATAGGCGCAATTTCAGTAGTAGAAAAAACATCATTACCTTTCGCCTTCTTCAGCCTCAAAAGCAGCGACAGTATTTCAACATCTTCAAAGCGCATAGTAATAGATAGCGCACCAAAAACTTAAATATGTTATGCTACTCATTTTTGAGTATATTTTTATCAGGGGTAAGTTTTATAAGATTATAATGATTATTATTCGCAAGTGGTAATATGGATATAGATCAGATAGGAAAGGTGACTTCAAGTTACAGAGTTAAAGAATCTGGAGGTAAAGATAGGTGTACCTTAAGTTTTTGTGGTGGTCCGAATGATGTTGATTTCCTCGAAGGGGCACATGCTGGTGAAAAAATCATTGACAAATATACTGCTATGGTAGAAAAGAATGCCGCTAAACCTATGTATTTAGATATTGTGAAAATATTGATTGAAAAAAATAAAAGCTACAATGTGACTAAATTATAGGATTTCATACAATACACATGAGTGATCCAATTCCCGCCAAAAACATTTATAAACATTCCCCGTCAAAAAGATACTTGGGTCATTATGATCGGTGAACGCTTTACAATTCAGAAACTCTGAAACCCTTCATTTCAATAGCTTTTTCTATAAATCCATCGTTTCTTATTTAAGCATTATCCACATACTTATTTCTATCATTATTGACAATCAAAAACTTAGCGAGGCGATTTATGATGAGTGAGATAACCGTGACTCTTCCCGACGGAAACAAGATGAAGATTAAAAAAGGATCAACTGTCCATGACGTAGCAAAAAAAATAGGCGAAGGCCTTGCGCGCGCAGCCCTCGCAGGAAAGCTCGACACCATCCCGGTCGATTTGGCCACAAGAATAGAAAAAGACGCAAAAATAGAGATAATCACCCCCAAATCAAAAGAAGCATTAGAAATCCTGCGCCACTCGGCAGCCCACGTCCTGGCAGAAGCAGTGATCGAGCTCTACCCGGACGCAAAACCCACGATCGGCCCGGCAATAGAAAACGGCTTCTACTACGACTTCCACGTCAAAAAGCCATTCACCCCCGAAGACCTCGAAAAGATAGAAAAGAGAATGGCCGATATTATAAAAAAAGACAACAGATTCGAGCGCACCGAGATGGAAAGAAAACAGGCGATAGACTACTACAAAAAACAACAGAACAAATTCAAGCAGGAAATAATAGACGACCACAAGGAAGACAAAGTCATATCCTTCTACAAAAGCGGCAATTTCCATGACCTCTGCCGCGGCCCCCACATCCCATCCACATCAAAGATCGGCGCAATAAAACTAACGAAAATATCAAGCGCGTACTGGCGCGGCAGCGACTTGCGCGAAAGCCTCCAGCGCATATACGGCGTCGCATTCTTCACAAAAAAAGAATTAGAAGCCCACCTGAAGCTTCTTGAAGAGGCAGAAAAACGCGATCACAGGAAACTCGGAAAACAGCTGGACCTCTTCAGCGTCCACGACGAAGCCCCGGGATTCCCATTCTTCCATCCCAAAGGCACGATCATCTGGAGCGAGATAGAGAAATTCTGGCGCGAGCTCCACACAAAACGCGGCTACGTCCTCATAAAGACCCCGTTGATATTGAACAAGAAACTATGGCTGCAGTCCGGTCACTGGGACCACTACAAAGACAACATGTACTTCACAAAAATCGACGGCGAAGACTACGCTGTAAAACCCATGAACTGCCCCGGCGGCATGCTTTTATACAAGGAAAAGAGCCACAGCTACAAAGAATTCCCGATGCGCGTCGCAGAACTCGGCACAGTCCACCGCCACGAGCTATCCGGCGTCCTCACCGGCCTCTTCCGCGTAAGATGCTTCACCCAGGACGACGCCCACATATTCATGATGCCATCCCAGATAAAAGAGGAAGTCCTCGGCGTCATAGACCTTGTGGATTACCTCTACAAAATATTTGGATTTGAATACCACATAGAACTCTCAACAAAACCCCAAAAAGCCATGGGCTCCGACGAGATATGGGAAACCGCGACAAACGCCCTGAAAGATGCCCTGGAATCAAAATCAATCCCCTACAAGATCAACGAAGGCGACGGCGCATTCTATGGCCCGAAAATCGACTTCCATCTGACCGACTGCATCGGACGTACATGGCAATGCGGCACAGTCCAGCTCGACTTCCTCATGCCCGAACGTTTCGATCTTACGTACGTAGGTGAAGACAACGAAAAACACAGGCCCGTCATGCTCCACCGTGTGGTGCTGGGCAGCTTCGAGCGATTCATAGGGATTTTGATAGAGCATTATGCAGGCGCATTCCCCCTCTGGCTCTCGCCCATCCAGCTGAAAGTGATACCAGTCGCAGACCGCCACAGGGACTACGCAGAAAAAGTCAAAGAAAAGCTCCTGGATTCCGGTTTCAGGGTAGAGTCCGACTACCGCCAGGAAAAAGTAGAGCACAAGATACGCGACGCCCAGCTAGAGAAAATAAACTACATGCTCGTCGTCGGCGACAAAGAGATAGAAAAAGGCACAATAACCTCCCGCACAAGAGAGGGCATTGTGACCTTCAACATCAAACTGGACGAATTTATAAAAAGTTTAGACAAAGAAATAGAATCAAAAAAATAAAGTGTTACTATGAGAGTATCAATCGATGTCATGCCAAAAGACACACCAGGTGAACTGATACGAATACTTGCACCGATATCAGAATTGGGCGGGAACATAATCACCGTCATTCACAGGCGCGATGAATTATCCGCAAAAGGAAGACTCCCGGTACACCTCGTATTCGAGATAGACAGCAAGGAGCAATACGAAAAGATTCTTGAGCGCTACAATGATGAAAACATCAAGGTTATCAAAATGGACGAACTCAAGCGTTTTAACAGTCTGGTGATCGGCATGATAGGCCACATAGTCCGCACCGACTTGAGCGAGACAATAAACACAATAGATTCCCTGGGTTTTTGTAAAGTTGTGGACCTACAGATAGAGATGCCCGAAAAAAAGAGAGAATCATGCGCGATATTCCATATAGAATTCGATGATTCAATCAATGGCGGCAAAAGCATTGTGATGTCAAAAATAAAAGAGATATGCAAAAGGAAAAGCATCCAGATTGTAGAGGCAGCATAAGAAGGTAATGATTATGAGAATATGTATAATTGGCTTTGGAACAGTAGGACGTGGTGTCACAGAACACATCCACAGGAAAAATCTTGACATAAAAGTTGTTGCCATATGTGAAAGAGACTGCTCTGTGTATGACAAAAACGGTATTGATTTAGGCCATCTTATAGAACACACAAAAGGAAAACCACTGGTTGAATACCCAAAAGCAGACAGGAACCTTGATACGAACAAAATAATAGAATCAAAATGTGCAGACATATACGTCGAACTGACGCCGACCAACATCAAGAACGCTGAGCCCGGCTACTCATTCATAAAAAAGATACTCTCCGGCGGCCACCACGTCGTCACATCGGACAAAGGCCCGCTCGTGCTCCACTACCGCGAGCTCAAGGATCTTGCAGAAAAGAACAATGTGAAATTCTTCTACGAGGCGACAGTAGGCGGCGCGATGCCCGTCCTGAACATGGCAAGAGATAATCTTCGCGGCAACACGATATTGAGCGTCCGCGGCATCCTGAACGGCACCACCAACTACATACTGACACGCATGGGTGCAGAAGGCGCGCCATTCGACCAGATCCTGAAAGAAGCCCAGGAGCTAGGAATTGCAGAAAAAGACCCCTCTTATGATGTAGAAGGCATCGACGCAGCGGCAAAAGCGGTTATACTTGCAAACGAGTTCTTTTCAAGAGACGTGAGCATAAAAGACGTCGACACGACAGGCATAACAAAGATCACCCCCGAATTCGTCTCCCTTGCAGAAAAAAACGGCTACAAAGTCAAGCTCATCGTAGAAGTGAGCGACAGGATATTGAAAGTCGCTCCCCGCCTAATAGAAAAAAACCACCCATTGGCCGTTGACGGCACCTTGAATGCCCTGAACTTCACGCTCGACATGGCAAACGAGATAACCGTTGTCGGCTACGGCGCAGGCAAATACGAGACCGCCGGCGCAGTAATTTCAGACATCATGAGCATAAAAGGCTGATTTCTCAAAAATTTATATATCTCGCACCCTAAATATCCCTATGATTCTCATAATAAACAACCACAGCAAAAACATTCCTCTGATAGAAAATATACTGAAAAAAAACAAAGTAGCCTACGACATAAAAGACCAGAAGACAATGCTGAAATCAATCGACGAAAGCCGCTACAATGGCATAATCCTGTCCGGCGGCATACCTGTACTTGACAAAGAGATCCATTTCAACACAATAAGAGCAGACATAGCCTGCCTGATCAACTGCGACGTCCCGATACTCGGCATCTGCGTCGGCCATGAGATAATAGGCGCCGCATGCGGAGCAGAACTCATAAAATTAAAGACGCACTCATGGATACCCGACCTGAAGATAAAGATATTGGAAAAAACCGGAATCTTCAAAGGCCTCCCGGACGAGATAATAGCCTACGAGCACCACTCAAGATACCTAAAAAACGTCCCCTCTGACCTCATAGTCGCTGCATCCTCAAGAAAAGACCGGATTGAGGCGATATTTCACAGGAAAAGATCGATCTTCGGCCTCCAGTTCCACCCGGAAAAAAGCGGCAAGCATGGCGAAAAGATATTCAAAAACTTCCTTGACATCTGTTATCGCTCAGCCAGAGATTAATCTCCAAGATGCTTCTTCCTAAGTTCGTAGGCTGTTATCGTCGGTATGTAGAACACGACATCTGCGCTTATTTTTCCGATAAATACTCCGAGCAGCACATTTCCAAGGATTATAGGGAAGACATACATGAAAAACGGCCTGATAAAGAAACTGTCAAGTGTTTCAGAAAACCCGAATTCAATAATCAGGTTGCGTATATTTTTAAGAAAAGATATGAGCCCGTATTTTTTGTTATTGATTCTATGATGCTTCCTGCTGTGTGCGATATCTCTGATAGAAATAAATGCATAGTATCCTATGGTCTCGCTCCATACCCCGGCCAATGCAACAACAATCAGATTATCTGTTAACATATATGCAACGCCTGCACCAGTCAGCGCAGAGATCATCCCTGCAATTTCAGCAGGGAGATACCTCTTGATCCATTCCTTTAGTTTATGTTTCATTTAAAGATAGATTATTATTATTGGTATATAAATTTGTAATAGATATTCATGCACATCTCAATATATTCTAACCAGAAAGCAAACACATTGATGATAAAAATATCTCATCTGAGAGATAAATTCAATCCCACAGTCATCATATAAAAATATGATGATTGATAATAATTGTTATGGACCAGCACATCAATGAAAAAGATTCTGATAGAGAGCATAAGGAATACCACACCTACATCAAAAAATTCTTTGCAGGCTGGGCTCCATATTACGACCTGACATGGGTTTTCATATCTGGCATCCGTAAAATTGTGGCAGACTTTTCAGATGCAAAAGAAGGCTCACGCATATTAGACATCGCGACAGGCACAGGCGCCCAGGCATTCGAATTCTCAAAAACATCAAAATACGTCACCGGGACAGACTTATCAAAAGACATGCTCAAAGTGGCAAAAAGGAAAAACCAGAAAAGAATCACCATATCAATCTCTGACGCCACAGCCATGCCGTTCAGGGACAACACATTCGACATCGTATGCATATCATTCGCCCTCCACGAGATGCCGGAATCAATACGAAAAGACGTACTAAAAGAATTGAAGCGCATCACAATCCCGAAAGGCGCCTTGATCATTGTCGACTACTCATTGCCAAAGAACAGATTATTCAGCTTCTTTGCATACCGTCTCATAAGAATTTACGAGTCAAGATACTATCCCGGATTTATACAGTCCGATTTCCGAAAAGAGCTCGATAAATCAGGTATAAAAGTAGTCAAAGAACGCAGTATCCTGTTCGGCATAGGAACAATTTACAAAGAAACAAACGATAAATGAACCCTAATCGCCATCTTCTTAAATATATCATCCACACAAAACAATCATGACAGACTTCATGCTCCACTCAGAATTCCAGCCCGCAGGCGACCAGCCAGAAGCCATAAACAAGCTCACAGACGGATTGAAAAAAGGCCACAGAGCCCAGACATTACTCGGAGTGACCGGCTCCGGCAAGACCTTCACAATGGCAAACGTCATAAAAAACATCAACAAGCCGACTCTCATAATCAGCCACAACAAGACCCTCGCCGCCCAGCTCTACAACGAGCTCAAAGTTTTCTTCCCGAAAAACCACGTCGGATACTTCGTCTCCTACTACGACTACTACCAGCCCGAGGCATACATACCACGGACCGACACCTACATAGCAAAAGACGCATCCATAAACGAAAAGATAGACCGCCTCCGCCTCTCGGCAACATCATCCCTCATAACCTCGACAGATGTCATAATCGTCTCAAGCGTCTCATGCATCTACGGCCTCGGCTCACCCAAAGAATACAAGGAACTGACAATCGGAATAGAAAAAGGCATGAAAATCACAAGAAAAGAACTCTTATCAAAACTGGTAAAGATCCAGTACTCCCGAAACGACAAGACCCCCAAGCGCGGCAACATCCGCGTCATGGGCGACACGCTCGACATATTCCTCGGCTACGAAGACACGATATTGAGGATAGAGATGTTCGGCGACGAGATAGAAAGGATAAGGATGCTTGACATAATCACCCTGAAACCCATCGAAGAATACGGCCATCACCTCATCTTCCCGGCAAAGCACTTCGTCATGCCAGAAGAAAAGATAGGGCAAGCTCTCCGCTCGATAGAAGAAGAACTGAGCGAGCGCCTCATAGAACTCACAAGACAAGGCAAAATCCACGAAGCGAAACGCCTCGAAGAGCGCACCAACTATGACCTCGAGATGATCCGTGAAACCGGCTACTGCTCAGGCATAGAGAACTACTCGCGCCACTTCGACGGCCGGAAATCTGGCGAGCCCCCAAGCACACTCATAGACTTCTTCCCAAAAGACTTCCTCATGATAATCGACGAATCCCATGTCACACTCCCCCAGATCCACGGCATGTTCAAAGGCGACCATGCAAGAAAACTGAACCTTGTAGAGCACGGCTTCCGCCTGGGGTCCGCCTTCGACAACCGCCCGTTGAAATTTCCCGAATTCGAAAAGAAGGTCAACCAGATAATCTACGTCTCAGCCACCCCGGACAAATACGAACTCAATACAAGCGCACAGGTCGCAGAACAGATAGTAAGACCCACCGGCCTCCTCGACCCCGTAATCACCGTAAAAAAAACGCATGACCAGATGGACGACCTCCTCGAAAACATAAAAAAAGAGATAGAATCTGGCTACAGGACACTTGTCACGACCCTCACAAAAAGGATGGCAGAAGACCTCACCGAGTACCTTGCCACAAAAGGCATAAGAGTCCAGTACCTCCATTCAGAGATAGACACACTTGAGCGCACCGAAATCATAAGAGACCTGCGCATCAAAAAATTCGACGTCCTCGTAGGCGTAAACCTATTGAGAGAAGGCCTGGACATCCCGGAAGTCGCTCTAGTAGCGATCCTTGACGCAGACAAAGAGGGCTTCCTGAGAGACAAAAGATCCCTCATCCAGACAATCGGGAGAGCATCGCGAAACAGCAGAGGCCGCGTCATCATGTACGCAGACAGAATCACAAAATCAATTGACGGCGCAATAGAAGAGACAGAAAGAAGAAGAAATCGCCAGTTTGAATACAACAAAAAGCACGGCATAACCCCGAAATCCATAGAAAAAAAGATACAGGAAAAGATAATCAAAGAAGAGGAACTCGACCTGAGCGAGATGGAAACCGTCCCCAAATCAGACATCCAGCCATTGATCGACATGCTCGAATTCGACATGAACGCAGCAGCCGAGCAGCTGGAATTTGAAAAGGCGATAGAATTAAGAGAAAAGATAGCAGCCCTGAAAAAGAGGCTGAAACCAGTTATTTAAACACGTTGACCTTCTTTTTAGAATAGATTATTCTGGATTAATCGAATCAAAATCCATGTTAAAGATGGCAAAAATGCGCCTTGAGATGCTCGAAACCATAGATTCGACAAATCCTTCAATGCTTGCTGAGGGCTATTACGAGGCAATAAAAGAGCTCATAACATCTCTTCTTTCATTGGACGGTTATAAGACAAAAGGCGCGGGCGCACACAAAAGATAGAATCGCAGTTGGACTGAGATATTATTTGAAAGTCAGTGCATTATATACAATTCCTAAAAATCTAATCTCACAAAAACATCATCAAACGTCGAACTATTTCTCTGGAATATGTGAACCTTTATAAACCTGTTCCGTTCCAATAAACTGATACATTATAAATATGTGATATTATGCGCAAGACAAAAATCGTATGCACTATAGGCCCTAAAACAGAATCCTTAGAGGCCTTGAAAAAACTCGCAAAAGCCGGCATGAACGTCGCCCGCCTGAACTTCTCCCACGGCACCTACGAGGAACAGGGAAAAAAAATCAAAAACTTAAAAGAACTGAACCAGCACCTAAAGAACCCGATTGCAATTCTCCTCGACACCAAGGGTCCTGAAATAAGAACCGGCGACCTCAAAAACGACATTTCCTTAAAAAAGGGCGACACATTCACATTCTCAGTAAAAGACACAACCGACATCGAAATGGGCACAACTCTTAGTTACAGGCAGATAGTCGACCACATAAAAAAAGGCGACATGATCTATGTCGACGACGGCATGCTCGAATTCCAGGTAAAAGAGATTAACGGTCACAATATAATCTGTAAGGTAAAAAACGACGGCATCCTCTGCTCAAGAAAAGGTGTCAATGTCCCGGGGATAGAGGTCGACCTTCCCTCCCTGACCGAAAAAGACATAGAAGACATAAGCTTCGGCATACTCCATGATGTCGACTTCATAGCAGTCTCCTTTGTGAAACACAAAAACGACATCATCAAACTAAGAAAATTCCTGAAAGAAAAAGGTGCATCCACGCAGATAATTGCGAAAATCGAGCACATAAAGGCCGTTAATGATTTCAATGAGATACTGGAAGTATCAGACGGCATAATGGTCGCGCGCGGCGACCTTGGCCTTCAGATGCCGTTCGAAGAGATTCCGATGATCCAGAAAGAGATAATCGAAAAATGCAACGCTCTAGGAAAGCCGGTAATAACCGCAACCCACATGCTCAACTCAATGGTCGAGAACCCAAGACCGACCCGTGCGGAAGTCACCGACGTCGCGAACGCAATACTCTCCGGCACAGACGCCGTCATGCTATCGCAGGAGACAGCGAAAGGCAAATACCCTATAGAATCAGTAGAAGTCATGAGCAAGATATGTATAGCGACCGAAAGGAAGATGCCATCAAAAGTAAGTGCAACATTGGCCAAAAAGAGCGCAACCGACATCGTTGCACAGGCAGTTGCACTCATATCAGAAAACATCAGTTCAGACGCCATACTGACCTTCACCCAGACAGGCAAAACCGCAAGCTCACTATCGAAATTCCGTGTAAAATCACCCATATATGCCCTCACGCCAGACGAAAAGATATTGAGGACAACATCCCTCATGTGGGGCGTCTTCGCGCACAAGATCGCTGCAGGATACAAATCAACAGACATCATGGTAAACGACGGCATAGAACAGCTGAAAGAAAAGGGATTATTGAAATCAGGCAACACCGTGATAATAACCGCCGGAACACAGATAGGCGTAAGCGGCACGACAAACCTCGCAGAAGTAAGAAAAATACACTAGATTTATATTTCCCGCATCCCATCAAAATGACATGGGCAAAAAAACAAAACTAAACATCGGCTGCGGCATAATCTACCGGCCAGGCTACATAAACATAGACAAATATGAAGATTCTGTAGCAGACATGACTCACGATGCAGACGACCTGCCATTTGAATCAAACACCATTGACACCATAGAAGCTCTTCATCTAATAGAGCATTTCGATTATATTCACTCAATTTATGTTCTATCCGAATGGTTCCGAATATTAAAACCAGAAGGTACACTAACACTTGAAACACCCGACCTGAACAAATCATTCAAAAAACTCAAAAAAGAATCCCTAAAAAACCAGAAAACAACACTTCAGTGGCTCTATGGCATAGATTCATGCGGCATGCAGCACAAGACAATATTTACATTTGAATTACTAAAAAAACATCTGGAAGATATCGGTTTTCAAAACATAGTAAAAGAGCCGCAAAAAACACACAAATACGAACCTGGGCTGCGCATCATATGTAAAAAACCCATCAACTCGAGAAAAAAAGAGACATTCGCAACATTTCGCAAAAACCTCAAAAAACAACTAAAAATTGATGATTCCGACACTCTTTTAAGCCTTGAAAACCACTGTATCATCAAAATATCAGACCTATTCTTCAGCAACACTAATTTTAGCAAAAATGAATCCTTAATCAAACTGATCTCAAAATCAGCAATATGCAACCCGAAAATATCCCTCGTTCTCTGCAACACACTTCTTGAATCTGGTGAAATAACAAAAGAGGAATATGATTCAAAACTAAGTCCCCTAAACACACTAATAAATATGGAATTTCACAAAAAGCTGTTCACACTTTGGTCCAAACACAAAAAGACCATTCAAAATACAGATTTGGATTACAGGACATTTATAGAAAATACAGAATCACGGTTGATTTCATTTATCAAAAACAGTGACATGGAGCAAGTAGTATATATTGATTCACAAAATCCGTCTGATATCGTTCTTTTCAATCGTCATGTAATCGAACTGCAAGCAAGAATATTATTCAATCGGGCCGTAAAACAGTTTTCAAAAAAAAATCATCACGAATCCCTAGAACTATTTAGGGGCTCAATAAAGCTCAACCCTCAGAACCCCTTATCATACTGGAACATCGCAAGACTAGCCATGATTCTAGACCATCAAACAGAATCAATACTAGAGGGCTACGAAAATGCTCTACTCGCAATAAAAGACAAAAAAATCAAGAATCTAATCAAAAAAGAATTCGATCAATACACAACAAACAAAATTCAAATAATACCAAAAGAACCGATATCCGAAGATGTGCTATAATCTGTCAAATCAACCATGGAAATATATATATACGTGATTCGTCATTAATTATAATCAATGCGTACTGATAAACTTATTCGAATTGGCAGCAAATTGAATATCTCATCTGAGGACATAAAAAACATCAAAAAAACCACGTTGATTTCAAACCTGAAATATTATATCGCCACAGCCGTAATCGCAATATTGACCTTCATTCTGGGGTTTTTTGCCGGAAGCGGCACATGCCCCGTCACATCCTCTATATCTTCTGGTTATCCTTTCGCAGGCGGTCTCACCGCTTTTGGAGCATCTGCTAGCCAAAAACGCACCACAAAAATCGCGGGAATAATACTGGTAGCAGCAGGTTTTTTTATTGCTCTGAAAACATCACCAATATTTGGCGAGGCTATAAAGTATAATGTCTTCAGTAAATATAGACAAGGAGGTAATTCTCATTAACGAAAAGATACTTCAGATAGGAAGCAAACTAAACATTTCAGCACAGGACATCAAAGATATTCAAAATCACAATACTAAAAACAGTATATTATCTCCGATTACCGGCGGTATTATCGCAATATTATCCACAATACTGGGTTTTTTTATTGGAATGACCACCGCAGGTTGTACAAACTGCAATGGCTACCCATTTGCATCAGCAGGTCTTGCATCAACTGCCCAAAAAACAGGCAGCAAAAAATATCTCACTCCTGCTGTAATAATAACAGCTTTAGTGTCAATAATGGGATTTGCAGTCGCTTATAGTGTAGCGCAAAATATGTTTGGTTATGGCATAATGTATGATGTTTACAAAAAGGAGGTCATAAGATGATGAATCAGAAACTACAGGAAATAGGAAACAAACTGGCTGTATCAGAGCATGACATAAAAACTATCCAAAAAACACATACATTATCAAATATCAAATATTATATTACGGCAGTCATAATCGCAACACTCGCATTCATTCTCGGCTTTTTCGCAGGACAAGGCACATGTCCGGCATCGCCCGCGGGTTATCCTTTCGCAGGTGGTCTCACTGCTCTGGGCGCATCAGGCAGCCAAAAGCGCACCACAAAGCTCGCAGGACTTCTACTGGCAGCAATCGGCTTTTTCATTGCACTCAAAACCACACCAATTTTCGGTCAGGCGATAGACTACAACGTCTACTCAAAAAAATAAAAACAGATACTTATGAGCTATAAACTCGAATGTGCCGTCTGGGAATTCACCCTTAAATGCAATCTCCGCTGCTCTCACTGCGGCTCAAGCGCAGGCACAGCAAGGCCAGACGAACTAACCACCAAGGAATGTATCAAGCTCTGCGAAGACCTTGCCGAACTCGGATGCAGTGACGTATCCCTTATGGGCGGCGAACCCTTTCTAAGAGATGACTGGACACAGATAGCCCAATGCATAACGGATTTAGGCATGAATTTAAACTTTGTCTCAAACGGTCTCCTGATTGACAAATATATAGACGACATCGCAAAACACAACCCAAAAGTGATCGGCATAAGCTTAGATGGCACAGAAAAGACACATGATCGCATAAGAGGTAAAATAGGCGCATACAAAAAAGCAATTGACTCGATAGACATGCTCATCGACCGTGGCATTCAGACAACCGCAATCACAACAGTAAGCAAGATGAACTTTGATGAATTGCACGCTATCAAAGACGTCGTCTACAAAAAAGGATGCAACTGGCAGATTCAGGTCGCAATGCCATTCGGCAATTTTGATAAAAAATATCTGATAACCAAAGAAGAATACTATGCTGTAGCATTATTCATAGCATCGCAAAGAATAAAAACAAGCTTTGACGACCTGCCCGTAATAGGAGCGCACTGCTTCGGATATCACTCAAAGATACTTCCTGGCTGTCATGGCTGGAAAGGATGTACCGCAGGTATGAAAAGCATAGGCATAACAAGTGACGGCGGAATACTCGGATGCCTCTCAATGGGCAACAATTGCTTTATAGAAGGAAACATAAAAGACACACCGCTAAAACAGATATGGCAGGATCCAGACGCATTCGGATACAACCGGAAATTCAAAAAAACAGACTTTGGTTCCAACTGCAAAGACTGCAAGCATGGCACCATCTGCAAAGGGGGGTGCAATTCCGTATCACAGACAATTACAAAACAGTTCCACAACAACCCATACTGTTTCTACGCAATAGAAAAAGACATAATAAAAATCAGGTAATGACTATAAGACTTCAAATACCGACCTGACAATAATTCAATCTAGAACTTCTTATTCCTGACGATATGCACGATAGAGCCTGCGACCTTGTTTCTCACATGCGCGCTCTCGATGACATCAAGCTTCTTGATTGCATCCTTATTCTTATTGAAATCTTTTGAGAACTCTTCAGGGAACTCTTTGACCAGTTTCGCTGCAGCCCCTTTAATATATCTCTGTTTGATAGCTCCTATGACAATCACCTTTGTTTAACTATCTAAGTAAGCACAATTACCTTTAAAAAGTTAATGCAAGCAATATAAGAAATCATGAAAATGTCGGTCATATAGTATCATTTTCAAGCTTTTTTATTGCAGAGAGAAGCTTATATGCAATAAAAGATCAGTCAGTTCTTTGGAGTTGAAAAAGATGGTATGCATAAAAGAGATATTCACAGGCAACATCCAGCACACAGAAACAGTCACAGAACACTTCTACACGCCGCATCTGTCAGGCCAGTCCCCTGCACTATGCGTCATCTACTGCTCAGACTCACGGGAAAACATACACATCATCTCGAACCTTGAACCGAAGATGGGCGAGATATTCACGATAGAGAACGCAGGAAACATTATTGACGGCTCGACCTCCGCCATCGGTTCAATAACATACTGCCTTGCACACCTGAAGACAAAAGAGCTCCTCATCATCGGTCATACGTCCTGCGGCGCAATAAAGGCAGTATTCCAGCCATACGAAAAAGACCACAAAGAGATAGCGGATCATATAAGATGCTTAGAGAACGTAAAAAAGATTACACTCCACACAATCTCAAAAATGGAAGGAAAGAATATCACAGTACAGGATATAATCGCAAGCGACAGATACCTCGCGAACGCATCAGAGATAAACGTCGACTATCAATGCGAATTCATGAAGGCTCTCCTCAAAAAGCAAGGTATAGAGGGCATAAAAATCTACGGGGCAATCCACGACCTGAACGGCATATATGGAAAGAAAAACGGAGCGCTCATCATGACAAACGAATCCGTGCCCGCACAGGTACCATCATCCCGAAAATCAAAACTTGCAGATTACGGCAAAGAGAGGTCAATCAAAGACTTAATAGAAGAGCTCAACATCGCTTTCTTTAGTACTCACATATAAAAACACCTTCGTTTCCCCGGCACCGACCATAATCTATATTAGGGCGAACAATCAAATATTTGTTAATGGAAGAGGTACTTATAGGTCTGATAAACATCTCGTTATTGTTCTACTTAATCTCAGTAAGCCACCTGATGCCCAAAAAAACAAAAATCGAGCAGACAGCGCCAAATATAAACATCATAGAGTTGAGGGAAGCCATTCTCAGATGATATGTACCCCCACAAAATAAGGCCATGATACAACAATAAATATAAAACTACTTCAAGATAAAGACTATATGATTTACATCACCACATCCCCCCTCGGTCTCTTTGCGACAGATGAAAAAGGAAACGAAGTCGCATGCATGCTCTTTTCAAAAGACCCTAAGATCGCAAAAAAGCAATACTCAGATTCACTGAAAAAAGAACTCTTCAAAGAAGAAAATGAACTGATAGGCAAACTCAAAACCAGTGATTTGATTTTCGAGATAAAAAAAGACGCATATAAACACATATTCCCTAATCCCGCAGGCATTTATGTGCGAAGCAATCTTCTGCGCCTCGCACAAAAAAATAGCTTCAAGCCAGCCGAATTCAATCGGTTCTTGTATGACATCAACTTCGAGATCACAGCAGACGCCATGCGCAACCAGCGCACAGACGACAAGCTCATAATCCAGGCCGTGACCGCCATAGACGACCTTGACAAGGCCATAAACGTCATGTGCATGCGCCTGCGCGAATGGTACGGCCTCTACTTCCCCGAAGCCAGCGAGAGGATAAGCGACAACGAAAAGTTCGCAAAATACATCTCCGAGACACTCTACAGGACAGACATAAACAACATCAGCATCGAAGATACCGTCGGCTCGGAAATGAAATCCGATGACTTGAAGGAGCAGAAGATGTTCGCGCAATCAATCGAAAACCTCTTTGCTGAGCGCAAGGAACTCGAGAAGTACATCAACAGGAAGTGCTTGGAAGTCATCCCCAACATGACCGCGATAATCGGTGCAGAGCAGGCATCACGCATCTTGGCGCACGCAGGCAGCACAGAAAAGCTCGCCAAATTCCCCTCATCGACGATACAGATACTCGGCGCAGAAAAAGCCCTCTTCCGCTACCTTCACAACGTCGGCACAAGCCCCAAGCACGGCATAATCTTCAACACCGGCTACATCCAGCGCACCCCGAAAGATTACAGGGGAAAGATTGCCCGTATCCTTGCAAGCAAACTGTCGCTCGCATCAAAACTCGATTTCTACAAAGGCGTATTCAGAGGCGACAGTCTGAGAGCTGACATGGACAAAGCCCTGGAAGAGGTACTCAAAGCAAAGCCCAAAAAAGACAGGTCACAGAGAATCCAGGCTCAAGGGCGATTTCAGGAAAAAAAGCAGTCAGGACAAGATACAGGCTTAAAGAAAGATAGCCGTCCTCCGTTCCAGCAGCCATCTAAAAATAAAGACCGCAACTCAAAAGTTTATGCAAGAGCTCAATATTCAACACCAGGAAGACAATCTCAACCCTCCCAAGGCCGCTACAAAGAACCTCAGCCGGGATTCCCGACAAGACAATCGCCTGCAAGATCTCAATATTCAACCCCTGTAAGACAATCTCAACCATCCCAGGACCGATACAAAGAGAATCATGCTGGTTTCCCTGCGAGACAATCACCCGCAAGAGCTCAATATCCAACACCCGGAAGACAATCTCAACCCTCCCAAGGCCGCTACAAAGAACCTCAGCCGGGTTCCCAGGACAGACCAAAGCGCAATGAAGATCCATTCAGGAGATTCAAGAAAAAGAAGCACAAGAGAAGATAATATCAATTTCTCCTTATTATTTCTATCGGCATGATATACGGATTATCTATATATAACTAAAACCCTCAAAAGAAATTGAAATTAAAATTCGTTGAGGCGTATAAAATGGATTCAAAGGATGCATTGGTTGTTTTTCAGGGTAATAAGATAAGAAGGATATGGCACGAATCAGAGTGGTATTTTTCTGTAGTTGATATTGTTGCTGTCTTGACTGATAGCGCAAATCCAAATAATTACTGGAAAGTTCTAAAGCATAGAGAATCTCAGTTGGTTACAATTTGTAACCAACTCAAATTACCGTCAGCAGATGGTAAATATTATGGTACTGATTGTGTAAATACTAGAAATGCTTTTCGCCTTATCCAGTCAATCCCCTCAAAAAAAGCAGAGCCCTTCAAGCAGTGGCTGGCAAAAGTAGGCTATGAAAGGGTACAGGAAATAGAGAACCCCGAACTTGCGCAAGCAAGGATGAAACAGATATATGAACAAAAAGGATACTCAAAAGGCTGGATCGAAAAAAGGCTAAGAGGAATCGCAGTACGGCAGGAACTGACAGAAGAGTGGAAAACAAGAGGCGTAAACAGCAGTATAGAATTTGCGATACTGACAAACGAGATATCAAAGGCGACCTTCGGAAAGACAGTTGAAGAGTACAAACAACACAAGAGCCTGAAAAAAGAAAACCTGCGCGACCATTTTCAAGGTTTAATCAGCTGCGATGCATAACGAACCTTGAAAAGCTTGAAACTCACAAAAGTGTAAAGAAGTTTCATGACATGACCGATCTTGAACTCATATTCTCAATGTTGGGGGAAGCATCGACAACAAAAATAGCACGAAACAAAGATGCTCGCGGTTTTGAAGAGAACAGATACGCAGCCAACGAAGGCGGAACAGTAGCAGGAATCGCAAGAAAAGAACTGGAAAAAAGAATCGGCGAGGAGATTGTTACAGATGAAAATTACCTGGAAGAACCAGAGAAAGTAAAACGGCTTGGAAAACAATCAGACACAAGCGATATTGATAAAAAATAACCACAAATCCCACGCAAACCTATAAAAAACAATCTCTCCATCATCTTAAATAAGATCATCATGTCAGACAATAACATACACCGGATTGGCCGCGAATATGCGACATTAAGCATAGCGCCCAAAAAGAAAGTCTACGACGAAAAGATAATCCGTCGCGGAAAAGACGAATTCCGTATCTGGGACCCGACGAAATCAAAACTGGGCGCAGCCCTTGAAAAAGGCCTCAAAAACACCCCATTCTTCAAAGGGATGAAGATACTCTACCTTGGCGCAGCCAACGGCACGACGCCATCCCACATATCAGACATCGTAACCGAGACCGGCCTCCTATACTCCGTAGAATTCTCGCCCCGCTCGATGCGCGACCTCATCTCCGTCTCACGCTCACGCAAAAACATAATACCTATCCTTGCCGACGCAAGGATGCCAGACACCTACGCAAACAGGCTGGAGCAAGTAGACCTCATATACTGCGACGTGGCCCAGCCCGACCAGACAGAGATACTATTAAGGAACGCTGAAATATTCCTGAAGAAAGGCGGCTACATAATGATCGCCATAAAAGCGCGCAGCATAAACGTCGTAAGAAACCCCAAAGAGATATACGCAGAAGAAAGGGAAAAACTAAAAAAAGGCTTCGACATCCTCGAGGAAATCAACCTCCACCCACTCGAAAAAGACCATGCATTCTTCGTCGCAAAACAGAGATGAGTTCAAGTCAGAACGATTGGCACTCAATCGTATCGATTCTGAAAAACTCTTTCGTGACCTCAACCGCCTTATTCTCATCAAAGCTTTTGCACGTATAGATGATCAGCGACAGGAACCGTGCATTGGACCACACATACAAAGATATGCCCGAATCAATAAGCGGGGCAAACGCATCATAGCCTTGATTCACATCCTTGCCCTCTCCACCAGGCGAAAATATGATCGGCTTCCCGTACATCCTAAGATTCAGGGACTCCGTGATTCTTCTGAAATAGCTCTCAATGAATGGCTTATCAACATCAGCCTTATAGAACCCCTCAATCAGCAGTCTCTGCCTTTTGATATCCGGCGCCAGATTTTTCATGATATTCACCCGATGGCATTCCCTTTTTTCTTGATTTTAATTAGACAGCCATTATCCAGATCGCCATAGGAACTGACATAAACTCCATATAAAAAATCAGCCACATTATGCTTCTGTTTGCCTCCATGTTCATTCCATGAAGGGTCATTGACATAGACATATCTCTCATCAATCCCTGTGATGACATTAAAATTAAAATCAAAATTTGGATTGGGACCAACCAGAAAATTAGATGTCATTAACGCCATAAGAGGTCGTTTTTCCTTTATTTCCACGAGGATGTCCTCTTTATCTGGAATCTTGACTTTGATGGATCCGCCCATTTTCAAGAAATCAATAAAATAAAACAAAGCTTTTTTATTTCGTTCTGAATTTAAACAATCAGACATACTGTTTAAATGCGCCATTATTTCATCCGGTTTTTTTCCTCTATCCATATTTGTAAAAAGAGCAGGATGCAGAAAGACAATTTCAACATCAAATCCTTTTTTTATTAGATAAGAACCGAGTTGGGGCGCATATGTTCCTACAGAATCCGCCTCAATTTCATCTTTTAACTTATCAAAAGAAATAGTGATTCCATAATATTCAAGAACCATGTTTAAGCAAGCAATTCCGCAGTATACAGAATCTTTTGGTTTCCTGATCAACGCAACATCAAGCATCATAATCATAGAATGGACAATCAGGTATAATAATATTGCTCAAGACCCTCATGACATCCCGCTCATATTCGCAATTCCCAGGAGCGGCGAAAATACCATCATTATGATAATCAGGATAACAATATAGCTGACCGTCCCGATAGTCACAAACTTCCATATCGTGTCCGACTCCCTGATTTCATCAACACCTACCTCAATTCTGTTAACAAAGATCGCAAGAAGCACAAGGATTTGAACAACATAAACCCCGACAACAATCTGCAGAAGTTCTGCAGGCATAGATTCCTTGACATTTATAATCGATAGCGGGCTAAGTCCGGAAGCCTCTCCCGGCATATTTCTGGTCAGATTCTCAAAAGTGCTCGAAAGCCCGGTAAGCATCTTGATAATCAGGTCCGATACCGCGATGACAACCCCCGATATCGCAGGCACAAGTACATACGCCTGGAACTTCATCGAAGACACCGTAGACGACAACAGGTCATTGATCTTCTCCTGGGTGACCCTTAGAGTCCTAAGATACTTAGCGATCGTAAGCATCGTCACAGCGCCATACTTGCTGCCGCGCTCAAGCGTCCCTGCAATCGACCTCATGATCGTGTGTATCAAAGGCGACGGATATTCATTAAGAGCGCCGTATTTCGGATCAAAAAGCGAATCTTCAAAACTCATGCTCAAACGGTTCATATTCTTCAGGCTGACCTCAAAAAGTTTCGAAATCGAAAGCTCCTGAGTATCCTCAATAGCCTTCTCCAAAGCGAACTCAATCGGTATCCCGGACACAAGCCTGTTGCCCAAAGCAAACATTGCCTGCTCAAACTCTTCCTCAATCGATGATACCCTTTCTCTGACCTCGAGAGTCTTATAGCACTTCCCTTTATGATATATTACAAAAATAACCGCCAGCCCGACAACAACAAGAAGGCTCATCATCATAGTGCCCATAGTATGCACAAGTGTGGTATCATCATCAGCGCAGGCGGCAAACATCTCGCCCGGCGCGCAATTTTGAAACATGTTCGTTGCAATAAGATATTTTAATCCAGGAACAAGAAAGATCATTCCCCCGACAATTGAAAACAGAAGAATGATCCTCTTCATGTTAAGCATATTTCTTATAGAAAATCCTCGCTCAATTTCCATTGATTTATTCAACGCAACCTCCACGCTGGAATGCGTCGACGGTCTTGTTCCAAGTATTTGCCTTATAAATATATAGACAACAAGAGGCAGGAATATGTCATACCCTAAAAAAAGATACAATGGTATGTTTGGGCTATCAGAAGCAAGAAAAATCGAAAGAAGCGGGAACACGATCATCCCCATGACAGGCAAAAGTATACCCAGCCCGTGCAGCACCATAATCGGAGTCTCAAGATTTCTCGCATACATCTTCATCTTTTCATCCATGCCGTCCAGCACGACATTGATAGCCTTATCAAGCATCGATGTCCTTCTTACTTCATCAGACTCAAGCATAGATTCCCTGATAAGATGCATCCCCTCAAGAAACTCCTTGTTGTAATTCTTCCATCCTTTAAGATACTCCATTAACGCATCTTCAATCGAATTATGGATCCCGACCTCTACTTTCCAAAAAACCCTCTTCAGATCCCACTTCAATTTACCCGTAACATTCTTGGCAGCGAACCTGACCGCATTCTCAAGATTCGGCGTCGATCTGAGATACACCACAATATATAAAAGAGCTGTGATCAGCTCACGCCCCTCCCTTATTCTGACCGTGTTTGCATAATTGAATGGATACGTCAACATAAAATAAGCCACAAGAAGCGGCACAAATAATATCAGGATCAATTTGAGAATAATAGTGCCGACCGGCAGAAAAAATGTAAACACAAGCAACAGGAAAGAAAGCAGCGCAGCAACAACACTGGCCCCTGTGACATCTTCCGGTGTGCTGTGCATCCCGCTGAAATTGATCGCATTCTGCAACTTTGTCTTCGTATCATCATCAGGAGGCAATCTTAGGATCTTTCCGGAATAATAGCAGAATTTTTCATAGGCAGTATGTGGTTCCTTTGAATATTTCTCTTCCTCCTGGTACAGTTTATATTCCTGGGATCCCAAGTCTATTCTTCTTTTGCCCGTCTTATTGAACTCATATTTTTCAGGCATACTGTAATTTAATTCAGATTCGTTTTTTTTCTCATCCATGATTCTTTTGATTAAGTCATCTCTCTCCTTTTTTATGATTTCTTCCTCAGTCAGCTTCTTTTTTTTCTCAAACAGGCCCATAAAAATCAACAATAATTAATTCTCCCGCGTCACAGGTTCAGACCACAAGGTAACTCCAATAAAAATATGTGCATATCTACTACTTAAAATTATCAAAAGATTATCAAAAATTATCAGGAAGGATATCTCCCAATTTTCTCTTTGATCTCATTTTTCAGCCATTCATCCCATCTTGCAAAAATCCTCTGTGAGTCCAGAGTGCCGTATTCGTCCTTCACTTTCTCAGTAATGACATGGAACTGGTCATTGGAATTCGTAGTGAACTCAGCTTCAAGAATACTCAGATCACCGACTTTTCTGGCATAATTACAAAGAGTCTCCTTCACCTTCGCCCTCAGCTGGATATTATCCCATACAGCTTCCCAGTTGTCTCTCCATTCTTTGACACGGTTAGCGATCTCATTTATGATGAAGCTTTCCCCATTAAGAAAAGTCTCCGTCGGCTCCAGGATATCCTTTTTAGAATTATATTCCATAAGAGGAACAAACGCCTTCTCTTTTTGCGGGTCGTCGCTCCATTCCTTTGTGACTTCAGTAATACTCATCATCCTCCTGAAAGTGTGAAGCCCGTCAGCGGAACGCAATCTGTTGTTCATGACGATGATATCTGTTGCCTTAAAGCTTGTAGGAGGAACCTCGAGGTCATTGACAACCCTGTCAAACACACCATAAGGCGAATCGCCGTGTATGGTGCCTGCAACGACATTGGCAAGAGCGCCGATTCTCATGGCTTCATACAATGCTTTAGCCTCAAGAGACCTTACTTCCCCGATTATAAGACAAGAATCACCTAACCTTAGCGACGTCCTGATGGCTTCATCTGTGGGCAGTTCGATCTCGACATGCGTGATGACCGACCGTGACTTCAATCTGACTATATTGAACCCCATATTACTTAACGCCTCAACAGGCAATTCAAGCGTGTCTTCGACAGTAAGGATCCTGTACCTTTTCATGATCTCAGTAAGCGTCGCGCCAAGCATACTCGTTTTCCCGCTGGACCTCGTGCCGGCAAAAAGCAAGGTCCTAGCGCCATCTATGATAAAGCTCAAAAGGCCAGCGGCAAGCGGCGTCAGCATATTGGCATTAATCATGAGATTATACGTCCACGGCTTATCCCTGTGTCTTCGAAGCGCTAAAGCAAGCCCGTCCGGGCTCAACGTTCTTGTGATAGCGGCGACTCTCGCCCGCCCCCCCGGCAGGTCAATTTCAGTATCAAGTACCGGATTCGCTTCATCAAGCGGCCTCCCCGACGCGATCCTGAATCTTGTCGACCATGCATCCGCATCCTCTTGGGTAGGTATGATGTTCGTATCGCATTCCTCGTGCCGCGCATGGAAAAGATAGAACGGCATCTGTCCGACAGGCGCATTCAGATACAAGTCCTGCACATTCTCATCCGCAAGAATCACTTCAAGCATACCGAATCCCGCCGTATATCGCGTAAGGATTTCAGCCAGCTCATCAATCTTTTTCGGCGAAAGAGTGATATTCATCGTATCAGAGATATCGGTGATCATATCCCTTCCGATATTATAGAATATCTCTCTTGTCCTTTCAGGCTCAGTAAACTCAGACCTGTTCGGCTTATGCGCAGCCATATACCTTCTCGCGGTATCAAGTATAGAATACTCCGTCTCCTGCAGATTGAATTCCGGCGGAATGATATGATACCTCACATTCACCCTTCCAGGTATCCTAAGGCACAGCACCTCAGTTTTCCCGACAAAATATCTCTCTACCTGCACAGCTCCCATCGGTATAGCCGTCATATATTTCGTAAGCATGAAATTCGGCTTGATAGTAGGATGGAACAACTCCCTGTATATTTCACGCGAACCGATATGATACCCGACCAGCCTGTCTTTGACCTTCTGTATCATCTCAGTCTTATCAAGAACCTCTTTAATCATCAGAAGCTTATTATTGATGAAATCATCATAGCATTTGGCACAATTAGGATAGCTGTCTTTTGACTTCTGCGTAAGATACTTTATCTCCCTGATAAGCCTCACATAAGCGCCCACAGGATCCCTCTTCATCTGATACCCCACAAGATTCTGCACAAATCCTACTCTTTCAGGGATGCACCTTTCACAATTATCCGGCCCTTTTTCAATCACAAACAGCTTCTTTGTTCTGGCAAGGCTCTTGATAGCATTTGCTACATCCTTAAGCATCTTTGTCTGGTAATAATCATATTCGAACTCCCTGTTAGCAGAAAGAACAACGTTTGCGACAGTTCCGACCTCGATAAGTTTATCTATTGTCCTTGACATGCATATTTCGAAATCCTCGATACTTGACCCGTAGAAACAGCCCCTGCAATTAATCCTCAGCCTCTTCTGCTCACGGTCATATTCATAATCACAGACCATTGAAAATCTTTGGTCAAACATATATAAATAGGGTTCGCCTACTAATAATCTATGTTCAACCCCTTCAGGAAAAGACAGCAAAACACCTCAAACATATCCAATGATCCACGTATCTTGAGTGCTGACTACAAAAAATACAGGACCGACGAGAAACTAAAATCCGACTCAAGCCTTTTTGAAAAGATGTGCTTCTTCTCAGGCAGGATAGTTCAGTTAAAATTCAGCCAAAAGATGCAGGAGAAATTAGAAACAGACATACGTGTCGGTCGTTTGGCAATAAAAGCAGATGATGTTGGCGGACTTTTGGTTATATCGTTGGCACTGATGTCATTATTGCTCATACCATTATCTTTATTTTATTTTGACAATTCGATGCGTTATGGTATTTGGATATTTCCGATGGCATGGTCATACTACGTACTCACGTATCCTGCATTCCGTGCCCAGGTCATAAAAATACAGGCAGCAGATGAAAGCTTGAAAGTAGTGCTGTACATGGCCATGTATCTTGAACTGAATCCGAACCTTGAAAATGCCGTCCGGTTCGCTGCAGAACACATTGAAGGCCCTCTCGAAAAGGATCTTTCAAAACTGCTTTGGGACCTCGAAATAGGGGTATATACCGACATCCATCAGGCACTTGGGAAGTACATGCAATTATGGCTCGACTGGAACGTCGAATTTGTAAAATCCGTAGAGCTTCTGATCGATTCCCTCTCCCGTCCTGACGAAGACCGCAAAAAATTACTTGAGAAAGCCTTGACATACATTCTGGACAATTCCTATGCAAACATGAGAGAGTACTCCCGTGCCCTCGAGAATCCGATAAAGCTGATACAGGCAATGGGTGTGCTTCTTCCCTTGATGGGCCTGATAATGTTTCCGATGGTATCTATATTTTTGAACGGTGACGGACAGACTGTTGATCCTATGTTTATCGGTGTGGGATACACAGTTATCCTTCCGATGATTCTTTTCTTCCTTATGAGGCGCATACTTATGACACGGCCTGGCGCCTTTGCATACCCGTCGCTTAAGAACGCACGGGGTCTGCCTCCGGACAACGTTTTCCCGCTGAAGCTAGGCGGCAGGTATTTTTACCTTCCACTGAAAGCGACCGCAATCCTTTTGGCAATTATAGTTATGGTCCCGGGCGTTTTCCAGCTATACGGCTATAACGAACAGGTCAGTTACATACAGCGTATCTGCGGTAAATCACCAGATTGCTTTAAGGCCAATTGGGCTGGTTTTATGGAAAAACAGTATGATCCGGATGTAATATTCAACAACATGCTGCTGGTAATGACAATAATGTGGGGTGGCGCTCTTGGTATAATAATCTTTTGTTATGGCCGCAGCGCCAAAAAACAGCAGATTCGTAAAGAGATAACAGAGATAGAGCGCGATCTCTTCATCGGTCTCACCGAACTGGAAAATTCTCTCAGTCGTGGCACGCCGATTGAGCGCAGCATATATCATGTGCTTGGCGAATACGAACGCATGCGGATGAAAGAATCACCCTTGTTCCGGTTCTTCATGGACGTGGTAAACAACATGCAGAAGATTGGTGACACATTTCCGAATGCTCTTTTCGACAAAAATCACGGCTCTGTCATAAAATATCCCTCGATCCTTCTGCACAACATAATGAAGATGATAGTGGATGCCATCCCTAGAGGGAGCGCAGTCATCACGCGGAACATCTCGATAATCACACGCTATATCGTAAACACCCGAAAAGTAGAAGAGCTCATCAAAGATCTGCTCGAACAGGTCGCAGGTGCCATGAAGATGCAGGCATCATTCATTGCTCCCATGATCTCTGCCGTCTGTGTTGCGATGGCTGCGCTGATTGTTCAGATGCTCCAGAAAATATCAGAGAAACTGGAAGATATAGACGATGGTATTGGTATGGGTACCTCTAGCGGAGGCGGCATGTCCGAGAGTTTAGGGTTAGTGAACATGAGAAACGTCATGCCGCCGACAATACTCTTGTTGATAGTCGGCGTATACCTTCTGGAACTCATCGTTCTGTTGTCATACTTTTCAAACGGGATAGAGCACGGTTTTGATGAGATCAATCGTGATATGCTGACAGTAAAAAGCATGTTCATCGGGATGTCCATATTTTCAGGATTGGTGATAATGGCTTTGTGGTTATTTGGTTCATTTGTCTACACCCTTTAAAGGTTAAAGGTAAGTTAAAGGTCAAAGGTAATGATTCATGAAAGGTTTCAACAGTCCCCAGGAAACTATATTCACAATTTCAGTCATATTGATTGTGGCAGTCTCGGTGATGATGACTTACATCTACCTGCAGACCATACCGATTCCACAGAAGTTCGAAAACAATATTGCAGGTGATGCGAAATATATCTCTGGCGAGTTTGCGAAATATGTTGTAGCCTGTTACCAGTCCTACAAATCATCAAAAGAGACGCGGCAAGACTGCTATGTGCTCCACATCAGGGCAAAAGAGACAGTCCAGAAAAATGATATATTAAATAAGATACCCGAAAATTTAATATCGCGCGAATACATACACTTTTCAGATGACAACACATATCTTGCAAAAAAAAACACAAACACTACATTCAAAATAACCTATTACGGGCCGGAAAGCAGATTAGAGATAACAAAAATGGATGAGATTATATGAAAAATCATGAAATTTGGGCGCGATTTTGGAATTCCAGGCTTTTTAACTGGGGAGAGAATTTGCGCCCAGTTAAAAAAGGTATTTCACCCGAGAAATTAGCGTATCTTATATTCGCTCTGGTCGGCGCAGTGATCATGCTTGCGATTTATCTGAACTATTACAATCAGCCGCAAGGCGGTATTTTTTGCACAGTATACGGTGGTGTTTATAAGATACTTCCGACCGGAGACGAGCCCCCGCCCTTGCCCCGGTCCTGCATCCAGGCTCCCCTGGTTGCACCGGATTCAACGAACATATATGAGAAAGAGAAGTCCGTTGTAGAAGATCGCCTCGTAGAATACATTGTCAGCTGTTACCAGAACAACAAGGATTACTCAAATCTGACGATGCTATGTTATCACATGCAAATTTCTTCACTAATTGGTGAGATATCAGAGATAGACATAACAAACAACATGGAGCGCACAGGTTACATCTGCGATGCCCTTGAGAATTCAGTTGTGATTGATGCCAAAGGAATCGCAAGAGATTATTCCTCAATAGAAGAAAGGACCTGCGGCACCAAAGATCAGATCCTTTGGCTTGTCAATGAAAATATGATCAAAAAAGGAGATGTGGTTGAGATAAAATACTTTGATAGAAAAGTGAAAGTAATCACATGAACCGGGTAACAGTATGGAGGGAATCTTTATATACTACTTTATCCAAATAAGCACATAAATTCAAATCTATGATATATTTTGATTAATAAACAGGCGAGGGTGATAGCAATTTTCAAACTAAAAAAACATAAGAAAGCACAGATGTCTCTAGAGATGATTATAGGATTAATTATTTTGCTGGTAGTGGCCGCAGTTGTCATCAAGATATTCATGGACAAGATGAGTCCGCAACAACTGGAAGGACCCGAAACCCTTGAGCTTGAAGCTTATCGCCAGCATTGTGATTCCTTATGTTCAAGGTATGTGGATACCAATTTCGCTGCTGCAGAAGGGCTTGCATATTGCGAGAAATACTTTGAGATTGATCTTAACAAAAACGGAAAGATTCCAGGAGAAGCAGGTAAACTAAACGCTTTCGGTGTATGTGAGGAAAGAGTATATTGCATGAACATAAAAGAATGTAACTGGGGTTCAAGTAAAAACAGCCGTCTGACACCGCAAAAGTGTAGGGATATTATGTGTGATATATATACAGAGCGTCAGGGTGGTGTAACTACTGTGGGTGCTAATGCCTCTGCAGCAGTATATATTGAAAATAAGATTGAATTCGGAACATGTGATCAGTATGATTCTGAAATATCCTTTGAAGATACTTCAACAACTCCATCAACTTCAGTATCACTGGCCGCTTGGCACGTAAGCACATTCCTTCCGGTTGCTGATGGTGGCTTGGGAGTCCACTGCCGTGGACTAACTGGTTAAATCCGGAAAATAGGATATAACTTATATAGGGGCTTTCACCCCGTTTTTTCTTTTTTTTATTGTATATAAAGCTAAAGTTGTTATGTTGGATTTGATGTCTGAACCGGCTGCGTATAGGCTTCTGCTTGTTAAATCCTTAGGAATAAAGAGATGCGATCTAGATAGCCGTTTATCCAAACAGGTCACTTAAACTAAAACTTCACTTTCTCTCTAAGCGACTCGATGCTTTCTCTATTAGAAATATTATCCATCCGTATTCCTCTTGTCACAAGCCATTCCCGGGTCCTGCCCGTGATAACGACATCCTTCTTCTTAAGTTCAGAAACGTTAGTTGCCCCGACCAAAAACATAGCCGTTTTCATCTCATCAATCATTTTCTGAAGAACTTCAACTACATCTATATGCGATCTGGTAGCAGCTTTAAGCAGCGGCAGTGCTAAACCGGCATAATCCGCGCCAAGCGCAATAGCCTTTGCGGCATCGACCCCGTTTCGTATCCCTCCGGATGCGATGATAGGTATATTGACAGCATTCCTGCACTCCACAATAGAACACGCAGTCGGGATTCCCCAGTTCTTAAACAACAATCCGGTATCCTTTTTATCCCGGTAATATTCAACCATGCTAAACGTTGTGCCGCCGAGTCCAGCCAGATCAATCATCGAGGCGCCCGCTCTTTCAACAGCAATCGCCGTCTCCCTCGAAATGCCTGCGCCCGTCTCCTTGACAACAACCGGCACACCAAGATTATGGCAGAAATATTTCAGTCTTGCGACAGAGCCCTTCCAGTTTACATTCCCCTCCGGCTGGACAACTTCCTGCAATGGGTTCAGGTGTATTGCAATAGCATCCGCTCCGATTTCTTTGATGGAATCCTTGATCTCGCGGATATCATATTCCTCTATCAGCTGCACAAGACCTATATTAGAAATAATCGGTATATTCGGCGCAACATCCCTCACCTTGTACGTGCCCCATAGCTTATCATCAACCAAAGCAGCCCTGACCGATCCTACTCCGAAAGCGACACCAACCTCTTCAGCTGCCTTTGCAAGATTCTTATTGATCTTTTCACCGATCTTGGCGCCACCTGTAATCGCTTCAATAACAATCGGCGCATTCAGCTTTTTACCAAGAAAATTCACTGATAGATCAATCTCATCCTTATTCAGGTCGACAAGCGCATGATGGACAAGAACGACATCATCAAAACCAGCGGTTATATCTGACTCGATATCCTTCTCAAGACAGATACTGATATGGCTCTCCTTTCTGGATTCAACATCACTCTTTTTACCTGCCATATATACGCCCGAACATAAATAATATATTCAATATCTTCTTGATAGGCCGATCATGCCTATACATTACTTCGTTTCATCAAAATGTCACTAGCATCTTTTTCTTTTTATCCTTATTATACATGGAACTTATATCATACAATGTCTTTTGATTAGGGCTTTTTTTCTTTCTTGCGAACAGCCCGGTTATTCTTTTGATGACACCCTCATTTTTTCTGTTATTATATGATGCAGTACCATGATTTCCATAGTTAAAAACAGCAGGTTTCAAAGGTTTCGATATATTTTTTCCTTTTATCATCATTTTCAGCACACTGATATCTCTAAGCAGGTTTTCATTAAATGTCCCCTTCTTCTCTTTTATTCTGAATCCTTTCTGAGGATGATATCCGATGCTGCTTGTTCGTTGATTTTCATTGTAATATTGGAATCCGAATAAACCTGCTATTACAATTATGATCAATATCGCGCCATTCCTGATCCAATGGCTTCCCGTCTTGCTTGCGTCAATCTCCTCTTCATCGAGCTTCGATTTAATCTCAATCATCAAAGACTCCGCAGACATTTGGTATTCATATGCGGCAAGGTAATTTCCATCAGCAATAGCCATTCTTGCTTTCTCCAGATGGTCTTTTACCTTTGCGATCGTACTCTTCAGTTCAGTAAGATTTGTATTATTCTGATATTTATGCAATAGTACCTGCAGTCTATCGAACAGTTCAATGTAATCTGAATTTAGCTTAATGATTGTGCTATTTATCACTGTCTTTTCATCATCATTTGGCAGGACTTTCATAGTGAATGTCAGATCCGCTTTAGCATCATTGGACTCCGCATGAGCGATCATTTCATAATTCCCGATGGAATAATCAGTCGTATTTATTTCCAGTTTGATAGATTCAATGACTCCTTTTTCAAGAGTTTTCAGATACTCTGAAATAATCTGATAAGACTCGGATATATCGGCAGTGTTGTCTTTCAGTTTCAGCTCAAATTTCAGGTCAGTTAACGTCTTTTCACCATCATTCTTAATCTTGAATGTGATATTGCGCGATTCACCATGATTGATTTCAAGATTTTCCGGCGCTCCAATTATGCT
>JBDRKP010000024.1:0-10638 GCA_043813875.1 archaeon
ATACGATCGACGTACTGGCAGGAAGGGTATTGGAATCATACATCCATACAAAAGAAAGAGAGTCAAAAGACCCTGCATGGAAAAACAGGATATACACCAACAGGAAAAAGCTTGCCCGCCATATCGAGGCATTCCACAGGAATTCAGGCACCCTGACTGAAGGCGTAAAGGAAAAGATAGGGCACCTCTGCGACAAGAAAGACTGCATATTCCTCATGACAGCCCACCAGACAAACTTCCTTCCCTATTCAGGCATAATCAGGAAAACCACGCTCATGCATGCCATAAAAGAAAAGCTTAAGGGCCTTTGCGGCACCGAGGTGATCGAATTCTACGGCATCGCCAACCAGGACATGGCATCATCATGGCCATGGCTAAGAACCACGCAGCTTCCAAGTGTCTTTCATAAAAACGGCATTTTCGAACTTTCACACGACCAAAAAAAGGAATTTGATATGAAGATACACGCCGCAGTCCCGAAACCGGAAAGGCATGACATTGGAAGATGGGGAGCAGGCATAAAAGAATGGATGAGCGTCTGCCAGGCCGCGATAGAAAGTCACGGGCATAAGATCTCACCGCAAAAGAAAAAAGAACTGTACCGCAATTACGAAGATTTCATGGAGCTCATGAATAAGTCAAATGACCGGGCGCGCAACTTCGCAGAATTCAACGCGATCTCGCTCTCAAAAATCGTCAATGATCATTTTCATCACGATACGCTCTTTTCACTGTTCACGGACAGCCAGAAGATCTTCGACAGGGAATTCCTGTTCCTGCTTGAAAATCACAAGGCATATCACTCCTGCCTTGGAAGTGCCAGTCGTACAGAAGACTGCGCGATTGCCCCGTTCTGGTATCACTGCGAATGCCTTGGCAAAGTCGGGCTCATGATAACAGAAACCAAAACATCGCTTGAACTGTCCGGGAAATGCCCCTCGTGCAGCAAGATTCACGCATTCCGGCTTGAGAAAGACAACTCATATTCCGGGTTCAGGAAGATATCGAACCACATCTCCGCAAGAGCGCGTCCCATGACGCTCGTCTTTTTTCATGGCCTTGCAGCGAACATGTACGTAGGTGGCGCTCTTGCAAACAAGTGTTATCTCAAAGACGCAGAGCGCATGGCAGAGAAGATGGACCTGAACTTCCCCCCCGTCGCAGTCTGGCGCCCCAGGGAAAGATACGATGGCCTTGGCCAGCTCTCGTGCGAACTGATAAAAAAAAGCGAATGTGATGGCCATACCCTGGAAGGCGCCATACGCCGGCTGGAAGATGAACTGAGTGCCATAAACACAGAAATCGAAAAGCTCGATGCGCTCATAAGGCGCACCACATCCGCGCACGAGCGCATGAGGCTGATCGCAGAAAAGAACAGTATCCGAAAAAACTCCAACACCATGGCGATCTCAAAAAAAATATCATGCTTAAAGAAAATACCTGGAACCGAATCAGTTATCCCGTCGATACTGGACTACGCGATAAACATCGGGCTCAAAAAGACGCGCGACGGGTGGTTGGACCACCTTCTGGGTTGCGGCGACCTGAAAAAGGAGCTGGCGCTAAGGTCAATAATAGGGCGGGGTAATGGCGATGAGACACAATGAATACGTGAATGAGAAATACAATCAATGGATAAGCGAAAATTCAGGTGTGAGCATAATGGGCTACGGGAACAAGTCCTCACAGGATACAAGGTTCGACGCGCTCATGAAGATCGGCGGCATGTCAGGCAAAACCGTTCTCGATATCGGATGCGGCAGGGGCGACTTTGCAAGGAGAGCCACAGAGAAAGGCATCATGTTCAAAAAATACCTGGGCACAGACATTGTCCAAAAGATGATTGACATCGCAAAAGAGATGAACAGCATGAACAACACCGAATTCAGGGTTCTTGACATTCTTGATACACAAGAGTTGCTGTCATTCGATTATGTGCTGATGTCAGGTACCCTGAACCTGAATGTCCCGGACACGCTCAACATAGCCAAATGCCTGATAAGAAAGGCATATGAGATCGCAGGCATCGCCGTCGGCTTCAACATGACAAGCACGCTTGGAGACCCCGGGTGCAGGACATCTCACACATACTACTTCGACCCGTTTGAGATATTGAGATTCTGCAGCACCTTGACAAGAGACCTCTGCTTCGACCACACCTACCTGCCCCACGATTTCACGATCTTCATGTACAAGAAAGCCAACAGATGATGTCACGAGAAAATGCCAGGAAGAGCCCTGCTGGAATCGGCATTGCGATATCTAAAAAAAGAAGCCCGGAATTCCGAAAAAAAAGATTTCATCCCGGATAATCTCATCTGGCCACCCCAAAATATAAAAAAAGAAAGCCATAGGCCGTTTTGCTGCCGTATTCTCCTCTCATGCGCCCCATCGATATATCTTGTTTTCAGTATTTTTGTGCATAAAACATTCCGGCTAAAGCCTGAATTCCCGGATTTCTCAGCCTGCTTGCAGGAAATCTGTTGCATGCCTTTTTTCAATCGCAATCGTCTTCAGTCAATGAGCCTCAAAAACTCTTCGCGTGTCAGGCCAAGCTGCCTGATGATCGCTCTCAACGTGCCTTTTGCGATCCCGGCATGGTTAGGTACGGTGATTCTTCGGTGCGGCTCATCTTTTTGCCTTAGGATTATGTGGCTGCCGGTCTGGTGGTCTGCCTCGTAGCCCAGCCGGACTATAGCCCTGACTATGTCTTTTGAACAAAGAGAGGCAGGCAATTTAGGCACTCACATCGACCACGTCTTCAGTGATTGTTGGGGGTATAGGCTCATTGTGTTTTTTCAGGCTCGCAAGATATCCCGCTACCGCCTCTTTGATGTTCTCAAGCGCTTCTTGTCTTGTCTTTCCCTGCGAAATGCATCCTGGCAGGGTTGGACATTCTGCCACATAAATCCCGTCTTCATCAAGTTCTATGATTATCCTGAATTTCATCATGATCACTAAAATAATAGGTATCATTGATATTTAAAAATTTGCTGTCATCTTCAGCAAAGCCATCAGATTAAATCCTATTGTTCTGTATATGCCCGTGGCCATGAAGGAAAGAACCTGATGGTGATGATCCCGGCCTGCAACGAAAAAAAGACAATATAATTGGCGATTAAAAAGATTCCGGCCGCCGGGACGTTCTATTCCTTATCCTGGTTTGAAGATACAAACTTGCCGAAAACCGGCTATTTCAGATACCATATCTGCTCAGGAATTGCAGGATCAGCGTCACCACGGTCATGCACAACACATCCAGGGCTCTTTCCTTCACATATCCCTGCCTACGTATTTGGCAATCTCCATGTCACGTCAAACCGCAGCTGGTGGCAAAAAATAAGCAGTCATATCCCGTAGAGCTCAGCGCCGCCATCATCAATTATTTCAAGCCAATTAGTTTCCGGAATTTGTTTGTGATCTTGTCTGCCTTTTCTTCGCTGGGGGCAATCACCCTAAAGGAAAGATAATCTTCACCAGGATAGTTAGATATTAGAATAGAGTAACCATGCCCCGTTAATCTGTATCTTCCATCTTGAGGATCAAAATCACTTTTAAGATATTCAGGGCATTCTTTCAATTTTTCTTCCAAATCTGTATCAGGAACGACTGTGCCCTCAGTTAAAAACGAGTATCTGCCGTTTTCTAAACAGGACTTATACGTATGCATATGATATCACCTGCGCATTCTTTCTATTGCTAATGCACCGATAGGTTTATATTGTTTCATGTTCACCGGCATGTGGCAGCCCCAAAATATTTAAAAGCGTGTCTGCTTTAGGATGTTGTTCTCAGGTGTCTTATATGTCCAGTGATATCAGCGAAGCCATATCCTGTATCGATAAGTTCTTTGAATACAAAAAGGATAAACTGAAAAACAACGATAAGCTCTATCATCTCTCTGTTGCAGTCGCGTACGCCGTCCATGAGATAGACAAGGATAACTATTCATCTCCGCCCTGCTGCGTTGCCGGAGTAATACTGATGACAGCAAGGGACATCACAGGCATAGAATCTCTCGATTATGTGATCAATCCAAGAGAGCTTGAAAAAGAAGGCCTCTGCAATTCACGCAAAATAAGATATGACTACGATAGGTTCAGGAAGGACACAAAGAAGCTCTCCATCAATGATATCCTGGATCTTTGCAGGCACAGGTCAGATGAGGATTTCCGCCTGGCATCGGCATTGGAATATCTTGAGAAGAAGCCCGGAGTTCCGCCAAAAAAAGATATCCTCGAGGGTTATCATTGTCCGCCCGCTCCAAAATACAAAAAAAGAAGGCTCTAGGCCGTTTTGCTGCCGCATTCCCCTCTCGGGCGCCCCATGAGTCCGCGCCAGAACATATTTAATGCTTCAGGAAAAATAACAATCCTGCCGGCGTCTATGAGCGACAGAGTGATGATATGATGGAACAAAAAATACTGACATTTGAAAATGATGCCATGCCGGGCATTGAAAAATATTTCGCCATGAAACAGAACTACTACCCGGATCTGTGCGAAGTCAGGAAAGATACTGTCCTGACGCTCATCAGCATCTATCGTGAAGACAAAAATAGATGGGTGATCACGCCTGACATTGTCGATTTTATCAAAATGAATGATCAGGATCTGTACAGTAAATATGATAACTGCGACAGCATGCATCAGGAAAAATATCTGATCAGGAGCGTAGGGCAGAACCTGCAATTGACATCGAAGCTGGGATTCATAAAAAAAGACGGGTTTGTATCTCAATATAGATTGAAAGACGAATACAGACACATGATCGATGAGATAGAGAAATGCGTGAAAGGCACCGTATGCGGGGACGATAAATCAGAAATTTGCCGGAAGGGCTGATTCTGGCCACAGGGTGCTTTTGTAAAGACCATCTTGAATGCGCCAAAGGACCCGGCGCAGTACATGTGAAAGAGAATCGCAGGCGATTTTTTGCGCGTGACGCGGAGAGCATCAACAAATCTTCTTTGCGGATATGTCCGGGCATCACCCCCCTTTGTGAGAAAGATATGCAACGGCTGTGTCTGTTGAAAATTCCCTGTATGTTGTAAAGGGCAGTCTACATTTCTTCAAGGATTGCATTGATTTTTGTTTTTAAATAAGGGATCTCATCTTTTATGACAGTCCAGACGCGTTCAAGATTCACATCGAAATACGCATGAATCAGCTTGTCTCGCATCCCTGCAATGTCTTTCCACGGGATTTTCGGATACTTATCTTGTTGCTTCGCCGATTATCTCTATCCCTCTCATGACTCCATACTGTGTTTTAGCATCTGCCATAAACTGCTCTTTGCTCATATCAGATGTAAATTCCTCTATCAGAGCGATGTTTTTCAAGATATCTTCAAGGAATATTGTGATATCTTTTTTCATAACATCGATACCTCTTCTCTTAGTATCTGGTCTTTTAACCGCGGATGTATAGTGCAATACTCAACAATATCTACCTTCTTTCCAACACGCTCTTCCAACTCTCTCTCAATCCTCACGATATCAAGCAGGCTTTTCTTCCCCCTTATCTCGACAAGGATATCGATATCGCTTCCTTTCTTCTGTTCCCCGCGCGCATAAGACCCGAAAATGCCTGCCCTTACGACGCCGTTCTTTTTGAGGATGGGAATAATCGCTTTCCTGATCTCGTCTAATCTTTCGTCATTTTTGATCGTCATGCATTCTAGTTGTCCGCGCTCATTAACAAATCTTGACAGCGCCCTTCCCGTCCGTGCCTAAAAATATCCTGCATATCAAGGGCAAAAAAAGCACACATTGACATTACGGACTTGCATGATGACTCGTGCAATATCAGAAAAGCAGGAAAAACCGCAGATATTGGCCTGTTAGCCTTGCAAGAAAGTGATTTTATTCCTTGATTGTGCCATTGGGCTTATAGAATGATTCGAACACAGACACTTCTTCTGGCGTTTTGCCTGGACCAAGCCTGCCCTGGAAGTATTTTTCCAGCCCGATTTCTTTCATTGTCTTGTAAACAACACGGTTACTATGAGTCATAGTATCATCACTTTTGTGATGAGTATTATTTCATTAGAACGGGTATATATAGTTTATCTGTTCCATCCCATCCGCCATGCTGAAGTGTAACTGCGGTTGGAAGACGGGTTTAACGGCTGGGCCGTCTCTGGGGTATGAGCGCTACAACCTCTTTTGGCGCGCCGTAACAGGAGACAAACTCAAAGAAGTCGCGTTCAGGGATATCCGGTGCATTGACAGGGGTTTCCCCTGGACTGTATGCCTCGGATCCGACTGGTTTTTTCTCTCTTAATTTGATGCCTGCACTGTCAGTTTGATCGATAATTATGGGATATTCCGGATCCATGCCGTTTTGCAGGATATACGCCTCGTCGAAGACATACGGGTTCATCGATACTCTTCCTCTGTCTGTCGGCCTTGCTATGATCAATAAAAGGTACGAATTATCCACTGCATGCAGTTGATCCGGCAACATTGCGGTTGCTGGCCGGATCTGCAAGCTCTCATGCAAAGATGCCTTCCTTCGCCAACCGTCACCAATCATCACCACTCACAAGTGAAACATTTATAAAGATACCCACATAAATCTCCACAGTCATTATATGGCGCCACAGGTGTAAATATGCCGAAAAGGATAATACATAAACTCAAAAACGACTCGCTTTTGCGCGACTCAGCAGTCCTTTTCAGCGCAGGCATCATCGTCAACATCCTCAACTACGCCTTCCAGCTATACATGGGGCGCTCTCTCGGACCGGCCGATTACGGCATTTTCGCATCGATTGTTTCTTTGTTATACATAGTATCGGTCCCCGCAGGCACGATCAACATATCGATCGCCCGGTTCGTGTCCGGCTTCCTTGGAAGAAAAGAGCTTGGCAAAGCGAAATACCTCTTCTTCAAGGGACTGGGGAAGGTCACGATATTCGGAGCCGCCGGTTTTGCGGCAATCTCGCTCATCTCGCCATACATCGCGTCATTCTTAAACATCCCGGCCATATCGCCTGTTGTCATCCTCGGCCTGGTATTTTTCATGTCGATGATCGGGCCCGTCGCTAACGGCACCCTCCAGGGCCTCCAGAGGTTCAGGAAGCTCGGCGCTGTGCAGGTCGCGAATGCATCGGCAAAGCTGATCCTCGGCATAGCGCTCGTCAGCATAGGCTTCGGCGTCAACGGGGCCCTTGGCTCACTCGCCCTGGCAGGCTTCTTCGGTTTCGGCCTGTCAGTGTATTTCCTGCGCGACATCCTGAAAAAAGAGAGCGCCCGCTTCGACAAGAACCGCCTCATCTCGTATTCCTACCCGGTCTTCATCTCATTGTTTCTGATAAACGTCATGTCAAACATCGACGTGATCCTTGTCAAGCACTATTTCACAGAAGCACAGGCCGGCCATTACGCCGCCGCGGCGCTTATCGGCAAGCTCGTGCTGTTCGCCTCGGGAGCAGTGACAGGCGTGATGTTCGCAAAGGTGGCGGAGCTGAAGGCGATCGGGAAGCCGGCAAAAAAGATGCTTTATGAGTCCATGTTCTACATTTTCGCCATATCTTTTGCGGCAGTCACAGTATATTTCGTTGCCCCGCATTTCGTCCTGAGCCTGCTTTTCGGGAGTTCATACATCCCGGCAGTCCCCCTCATCGGCCTTTTCGGCCTCGCGATGGGCTTCTTCGCTCTCGCGAACGTCCTTGTCCAGTACAATCTAGCGGTGAAAGAGAAGAAGTTCATCTGGATACTGGCCGTGGCAGCAGTAGCAGAGGTAGCGATGATAATCATGTTCCACGACAGCCTGATGACGGTCCTGAAGATCCTGACAGTCACGATGGCCCTCATCTTCTCATCATTACTGATCATGGCAGGAAAGGAGATAATAGAATGAAATTTACAGCCATAATGCCCGCATACATGAAAGAGGACGTCATAAAGATAGCACTCTTTGAGACAGAAAAAGTCCTGAAGACCTTCGGCATGCCCTACGAGATAATAGTGGTAGACGACGGATCGAAAGACCAGACAAGGAAGAAAGCTTCAGGATACAAATCAAAACACGTAAAAGTAGTAGGCTACAAGAAAAACCGCGGCAAGGGCGCCGCCCTGAAATACGGCTTCAAGTACGCGAAAGGCGACCTCATAGCCTTCATCGACGCTGACACCGACTTAAGGCCTGATCAGCTGGAGCATTTCCTCTACTACATGTCGATAGCAGATGCCGACGTAGTCATAGGATCAAAAGTCCACCCATACTCGAAAGTCAAATACCCTCCTGTAAGGAGATTCCTCTCAGGCGCATACAGGACCTTGAACAGGATCCTCTTCAACCTGGACGTCCACGACACCCAGGTAGGCCAGAAGGTCTTCAAAAGAAAAGTCCTGGAAGACATCCTGCCAAGAGTGTTAGTCAAGCGCTACGCCTTCGACCTCGAGCTCCTTGTAAACGCGCACCACAGGGGCTACAAGATTGTGGAGGCGCCGATAACCCTGAACTATGATTTCAGCCAGAGCGCAGTAAACCTGCGCGCAATCTGGCACATATTTGTAGACACGTGCGCAATATTCTACAGGCTGCGTATCCTCCATTACTACAACGGCAGGAAAAAATGAAAATCATCTCATTCGCTTCGCTCATTCGAAGCTTTCCGACGTGTGGTCGTAAATCATCTCATTCGCGTCATTCATTCTAAGCTTTTCTTGTCATGCTGGGAAATCCGCCAAAACATATTAAATTTGCCTGCGCTAAATATGCATTATGGACATTGAAAAATTGGTCTCAAATGGGGAATCCGATACACTTGAATTCAAGGAATCCCTTTCCTTGAAAGACGAGATAGGAGAGGGAGTGTCTGCGCTCTCCAATACAAGCGGCGGGATGATTCTTGTCGGAGTTACTGATAGCAGGGAGATTATCGGGGTAGAGATCGGCAAAAAGACGCTTGAGGATCTGGCCAATTATAGTTGACGTCGTTACTAGCTGGACAAATATGACCAATAAACCAACAGACGTCAATCTATATGGAAAAGTCATGTAGTCTAAAAAGTTATGACTTTTACTATACATCAAGACACATACCGACAACCACGTTTTCCCGAAAATATCTCTTGTGAACATAGAGTGGAAGGAGATTGTCGTTATCGAGGTAAAGGAGAGCGATGAAAAGCCTGTTTTTTTCATTGTATTATATGCCGACAATGAAAAAGCTTGAAATCCACTAATTGCATCAAAATTTCATGATTCTTCAAGGGCCGGGCATACGTCCGGGTGGGAAAATCAAGGCACAAGCTATCAGCCTCCGAAATAAGAAATCTGGCAAAGGAATCCGGGCAGAAAGTACATTGGGATGAACAAGCGTGCAAAGACGCCACCATGGATGATATTGATTGGAATTTTGTAAAAGACTTTTTCGTAGCAAGATACGAGTCTTTGAGCGCGGCAAAGGTTACAGGAAACGGGAATGATTTACTTCGGGCGCTAAACTGCATCAGGGATGGCAATCCGACAAATGCGGGAATTCTTTTGTTCGCCAAAAACCCTCAGAAGTTTTTTGCAAATGCATATATTGCTATGGCCAGATACAAAGGAAAGCATGAAGGAATAGAGCGCATGGACTATAAGGAATTTGCAGGCAATTTGTTTAGCCAGATTGACGGTTGCGACAGCTACATAAAAGAACATACTGCGATGATGTCGCGCATTCTGCCGCAAAGGGTTGAGAGGGAGGATATACCGGAATACTCATGGTTTTCTGTCAGGGAACTGGTAACAAATGCCGTCTGCCACAGGGATTACTCAGATCAGGGCTCAAAAACCATAGTCAAGATGTTTGGCGACAGGATTGAATTCTATAACCCGGGCGGCCTGCAAAAGGGCATAACCCCGAATAATATCGCTGAGAGGCAATATTCAAGAAATCCTGTGATCACAAAAGTTCTTGCAAAGGTCAAATATATTGAAGATCTCGGCGAGGGCTGGGACAAAATTCTAAAGGAGCATAAAGCGCATCCTCTTAGTCCGAAATTGCCGCTGATAAAGGCGGATGAGTACAGTGTTCTTGTGGCAATGTACTCCACCAGGGATAAATTCGAAAAAGGCAGTTTTGGGCTTAACGACAGGCAAAAGCTGGCAATCGGGTATGCAAGGGGCAAAGGGAAAATCACTAATGAAGAATATCAGAAAGCGGGAAATACTACCAAAAAAACAGCTACCCGCGATTTGCAGGACATGGTAAAAAGAAGCATCTTTATCAGGACGGGCAGGACAGGAAAAGGCGTATACTACACTCTGAATCCCTCATTTAAAGGGGACATAAGGGGACAAAAGGAGACATAGTTTGAAATGGAGGTATGATGGCAAGGCTTTCAGCAAGATTGGGACAGGATTATTGAAGAAACCAGGAACCATCCCTTAAAGCCGCCAATGCCCAAAATTGAGGATACCGCTGCAGGCGTTATCTGCAAAGCTTCCGGTACGTGTTGGCGAAGTTGCGGTTAACGCGAAGTTGCTGGAAGCGAAACTTAATGAGCGGCAAAAGAAGCTTGTGGAGCTTGTAAAGAAAAAATATGAATTAGGCATTGCTGATTATAAAGACATTTTTCCGCTCATCCCTGAGCGAACTTTACGCAGCGACCTTGAAACTCTCGTTAAGCTCAAAATATTA
>JBDRKP010000025.1:0-21788 GCA_043813875.1 archaeon
AAACCCAAAACCCCCCGAACCAAACCCTTAAAAACATCAGAACCCATATATGACAACAGGTGACACAATGACCTCATTCACATATCAGGACGTAAGGATAACATACATCGCTCACGCCTCATTCAAGATAAACACCAAAGACCTCGTCATATACACGGACCCCTTCAAGATACCCGACAACATGATTCCTGCAGACCTCATACTCATCTCGCACGGCCACTACGACCACTGCGACCCAGCCGACATAGCAAAGATATCAAAACCGACGACTATCATCCTCACCACAGAAGAGGCCAAAAGAAAAGTAAAAGGAAATGTACAGGTCATGGGCCAGCACGGGAAGTTTAAAATAAAAGGAACGACAATCACATCAATTCCTGCATACAACCGAAATAAGCCCTATCATCCCAAAGGCTCTGGAATCGGCTTCATAATCGACACGACAAAGACACGCATATACTTCGCCGGAGACACAGATTACACAGAAGATATGGACAAAGTTGAAAAGATTGACATATGCCTCGTACCGATAGGCGGAACATACACGATGAACGAGCAGGAAGCAGCACAATTTGTGAACAATATCAAGCCAAAAGTAGCGATCCCCATGCACTACGGCACCATCACGGCAGGCGACCCCGTCAAATTCAAGCAGCTGACCGAAGGCTCCATTGACGTCAGGATATTAGCTTGAAAGCAGAGATATATATTAGAAGAAACCCAATAAATCCTCATGGTAAACATCGAGAATCTCTTCAACAACGCATTCTCTGCGATAAGGGCCCAGCCAAAAATACTTCTCCCATTAGTCCTCAACTGGATACCCGAGACTGTCATCACAGTCGCCATGAGCCTCATCGCAAGCGACATAATAAAAGGATACACTCTCAACCAACTCCTGGCCTCATTCAAAGCAGACCCCTCAGGCTTTATCCTGGCAATGCTTAGCGCATACCCGTACCATCTCGGATTCATAGCGCTCTCGATAATACTCTCCGCCTTCATAAGCTCATTCATCAAATCCTTCTATCCCACACTATCATACCAGATATACTACCACAAAAAAATAGAATTGAACAAGGCAACAGAACTCGCAGGAAAAAGATACCTCAAAGTCCTCTGGACTGACGCCCTCTTTGGCCTCATCTCAAATACAATCATATTCGGATTGATTTTCGGTGCAATACTCCTGTTCATATTCCTTGCCGCAGCAGGAGGCGGGGTAGGCATGATAATCGGCGCCATCACAGCAATAATCGCAGCAGGGCTGCTTTTTGTGGCGGTGGCCTACATCATCCCCATAACAGTGATACTTGAACCCGTGGTCGTCATCGAAAACCTGGGAGGGTTTGCGGCAATCAAAAAGTCCCACCAGATCCTTAAAGGAAAACTGGGCCATGTATGGCGATTCATAATATTCCTTGCAATCGCTAACGGCCTCTACCATGCTATGGTGGGGTTGCTTGTAGGCATTTTCGAATTCACTATCGGAAAATACGCAGCGATATTCCAGATGATTCTCTTGCTATTGGCATCCGCATTCATCCTTTTATCCTACGGTCTGCTATATCTTGAAATATCTCCCGTATCGATAAACCTGTCGGATCATCAAGAGAAGACGAAGACAAATTGACAAGAACAGAGCAATATTCATCTGCTTCATCGGACGAAACCGATGTCATACCCGCCATGATATCCCCTGAAATATAGCCATTGCAATCTTCAACACGCTTATCATAAAGCAACGCAAGTTCAACACACGACTCAAGCTCCTCATCACCCGCATAATAAATCCTGCACAGCTCAGATATCTCTTCTGCATCAACATTGAAATCAAAGATTCGCTTGCAGAACGTATTGTCGACAGGAGTGCTTATAAAATAAGTGGCATTCTGCTTGTAACACAAAAGCTGCACTGTAAAATCCTTGAAAGTTTTTCCTTCGATACTATCAATAACAGAATCGCTGAAGACATTCAGAAGAATGGCCACTACACCTATAACAACAAACAACTTTATGATCTGTGATTCTTCCATACCTGCGACTCCTCCAAAAAACATATGGTCAATAGAATATTTATATATGTTCTAATCCAAATAGAGATTATGTTAGTGATGATAGCATCCGCGATTCTGATTGCCTTTGGCATCTTCCTCTTGTATTTCATTGACAGGGATCTTGAAGAAAACAAGATGTATGCGGTCCTGTTTTTAGGCCTTGCCCTTGTAGCTCTTGGCATATACCTGATATTTGCATCGATGCCTGCTGAACTGATAAAGATGAAGATACTGGGCCTGGCAATGTCTGCGGCAGGGTTCTGGCTGGTATTCAAATTCCCGGGAGCGACAGAGATACAGGGCGAAGGCTTCGGGATCGGCGGCATCATCATAGGGCTGGTAATGCTGGTAATAGGCCTATACCTATTCATTTTTTAGGTCATTGAATAGAAATATAAATGTTACAGGGAATTACTTAACTGATTCTTATGGTGCTCTCAGACAGGGATATAAAAAAACGTTTGATCAAAGGCGACCTCATAATAAAAGGCATAGACATCGACACCCAGGTAGGTCCGAGCTCAGTCGACCTGAGGCTCGGAAACAGGTTCCGCATGTTCAAGATGTCAGATCATCCCATGATAGACCCAAAAGACTACAATGACGAACTGATAAACAAATGGACCGACAAGGACACACTGGTCGAAGAATGCAGCTACACAAGGCTCTACATATCAGGCAAGCCCTTCATAATACACCCCGGCGAATTCGTCCTCGCCTCCCTTAAAGAATACATCTCAATACCTTCTGACCTTGTCGGCAGGCTTGAAGGAAGATCATCTCTAGGCAGGCTCGGTCTCATGGTCCACTCAACAGCAGGCTACGTCGATCCCGGCTTCAGGGGCCATCTCACGCTCGAGCTTGCGAACGTCGGCAAACTGCCGGTGAAACTATACCCTGGCATGAGGATATGCCAGATAGTGTTCCAGGACATGAGCTCGCCCGCAGAACGCCCATACGGCACAAAAGCCTCGAAATATCAGGACGAGATAGGCGCAACCCAGAGCAGGATAAACATCGACATCGACATAGATAGCCTCAAATGATATGAGGGTCATCACATGATTCCAGGAGACTATAAGGTAATTAACAGGGACGGCCGCATATCAATCGACACCCTCACAAGCCCGATCGATAACTTCTTCTTCGATGAGGCATTCACCGTAGGCTCCCACAAGACAGAGAACCTCGGGGTCGAACGCATCATATCAAACATCGTCTCCAACCCCAATGTCCGCGCGATCATCATCTGCGGCAGGGAATCCTTCGGCCACTACGCAGGCCAGGCCCTCTATTCTCTCTGGGAAAACGGCACAGACGAAGACGGGCGCATCATAGGCGCAAAAGGCCCCATCCCCTACATAGAAAACATAGATGAAAGAGTCATCAGCCGCTTCAGGGAACAGATACTATACGTCGAGGACATGATAGGGATAGAAGACAGGGAAGCTGTCCGCCAAAAAATGAAAGAGATACTTGAGCGCAACATGCCGAAGTTCGACAAGCTCCCCATGGACACGACAGGCATGTCAAGGAAGAAAAGAAGCGTATCCATCCCTATAGAAAGCACAGAAAAACTCACAGTGGCGAACGGCCTGCTGATCGACCCACTCTGCTTCACAATCGAATGCAGGTTATGAATCATTCCCGTAAAACAGGGATCATTTTATAAAACTCGTTCTCTTATGACCGATGATTATTTTTGACAGACAGCGATTATCCTTTCCCGAACAGGATCCAGATTCAGGCAGGCTTCTTTGTTTCAGATAAAATGTAAAGAGATAAGGCGTGTCTTAAAACCCGAAGGGAAACTGTTGATGATAGAGCACGTGCTGAGCAGCAATCCGATACTCAGAGCATTAGAGCACCGTCTTAACCCCCTGACAATGTGGATGAGCGGTGTCAACATCAACAGGGACACGAAATCAAACATCAGAAAGGCAGAAATGATTATAATAGAAGACCATAACCTCGCCCTCTTTTACATATTCCGCCTATTCATAGCAAAAAACAACAGCAATAGCCGCAAATGCATTGGAACAGCCTTTCGGTCTTGACCTCACAAAAACACATCGTTTATATATTTCAGAGCATATACATAAAACAGGTGATAAATATGAACGAAAAAATCAAAGGTATCTCGAAAAGCGCCATCACAATCATTCTATTGCTATTGATAGTTGGCTCTTATGCTGCATTCTCCGCAGCCCCGAAAGAAGTCACATTCAAGGCATCGGCAGAATCAGTAGATGTGACAGTATACAACTCAAACCTGGGCGTCATAAAAGAAGTGAGGACAGAATCACTAGACTCAGGCCACAACCTAGTTTACTTCAAGGGCGTCGCAAGCCAGATAGACCCGACAAGCGTCCACTTCAAGGACCTCACATACCCTGAATCCGTTGTCCTTGAACAGAACTACGAATACGACCTCGTAAACAAAGACAAGCTATTCGAAAAATACATCGACAAGGAAATCACGATCAGGATAAAAAACGGCGACACGACAGAAACAAAGACCGGAACCCTGTTGAGCCACTCAGGCGACCAGGTTATCCTGAAAAGTCCTGAAGGCAAGATACTCATACTCAACGCAGACGAAGTCGAGCTGCCAGCGCTCCCGAAAGGCCTCATAACCCAGCCCACCCTCAAATGGCTGGTAAACAGCGCCGCCACAGGCAACCACTCGATTGAGCTCTCATACATGACAGGCGGCATGAACTGGAACGCGAACTACGTCGCAGTAGTCGACAAGGACGACAAGAAAACCGACCTCACGGGCTGGGTGACAATAAACAACAACGCTGGCACCACATTCGAGAACGCGAGGCTGAAACTTGTCGCAGGCGACATTAACCGGGTCCAACAGGCAGCACCAGCACCAAGATATGATTACGCCGTCTCCAATGAAAAAGCAGGCGGAGCCCAATTCGCCGAAGAGCAGCTCTTCGAATACCACATGTACACATTACAGAGGCCGACAACCCTTATGAACAACCAGCAGAAACAGGTCACGCTCTTCAACGCCCCCGATGTAAGCGTAATAAAAGAATTCGTATACGACCCCGCGAGGCAATACTACTGGCAAAGCTCGGACAGCACCAAGGTGAACGTCATGCTGAACCTTAAGAACTCAGAAGCGAACGGCATCGGCATCCCGCTGCCAAAAGGTATAGTAAGGGTCTACAAAAAAGACTCCGAAGGCAAGCTCCAGTTCATAGGCGAAGATTCCATTGACCACACGCCAAAAGACGAAGAGATAAGGCTCTACCTCGGCAATGCATTCGACCTCGTCGGCGAAAAGAAACAGACAAAATACACCCAGATATCAGACCGCGTAAGCGAGACAAGCTACGAAGTGAAATTGAGGAACCACAAGGATGAAGACGTCTCGATAAACGTCATCGAGCATCCATACGGCGACTGGGAGATAACAACCGAATCGGATATATCTGTAAAAAAATCAACAACCGAGCTCCAGTGGACCATAAAAGTCCCGAAAAACGCTGAAAAGACACTTAAATACACCATCAGGACCACATGGTAAGCCCGGACAGAGTATTGATATGACAGAAAAGGCACGGCTCAACGTATATCAATTCAGTAAAGGAAAGAATGTCCCTGAATTCAAAAAGACCCTGAGCCTGCCCGCCTACCTTTACAGGCAGGATGACTTCGCCATGTTCATCGCAAGAAACTGCGGATGCCATTACTTCCACATAAGCTATCCGGACAGCGAAAAGAGATCAAGGCGGCTCGCGGACATAAAGATCAAAAGCCACGGCCAAAAGCAGGTTGAATACGCGATACCATATGAGGAAGACCAGCATCGTCTCATCCTCTTCCTTGAAAGGAACAAGAAAGAGCGCCACCACATGAAAGAGACCACAAGCGCAGGAAGAAAAGCGCCAGATAGATACCATGAAGAACAGCACATAGCGCAGGAAGACATATACGGATGAGTGATCAAAGCAATATAAATGCCCTCAAACAGCAAATGAATAGCCCGCAAACCTGAGAGTCTCATGCAGCAGAGATGCATGCTGCACAAAACTTCAAATATTTGTGCAGTCAATATTCGATAATCATAATGATATGCTTAAAGAAAAAATAGAGAGATATAAGTGATAAAAATGCCCATCAGATTCACAAAGATGCATGGAATAGGAAATGACTTCATAATCATAAACCGTTTTGAAGAGAACATCGAAGACATCAATATAAAAGACCTCGCCATAAAGATGAGCGACCGCCACTTCGGAGCAGGCTCAGATGGTATCATCCTCATCATGCCCCCAGAGTCAAAAGAAAACGACTTCAGATACAGGATATTCAACCCCGACGGCTCGGAGGCTGAGATGTGCGGAAACGGCATGAGATGCGCAGCCAGATACGTCTTTGACCACAACCTGACAAAAAAGACAAAACTGCGCTTCGAGACAAAAGCAGGCATAATAAAACCGGAACTGATCCTTGTGAAAGGCCATGTAAAAGAGGTGCGCGTGGACATGGGCGAACCGGTACTGGAGCGCGAAAAGATCCCGATGCTCGGACCGGCTGGAAAAGTAATCAACGAAGACCTGAAAGCAGGCAACAAGACAGTAAAAGTCACCTGCGTCTCGATGGGCAACCCCCACTGCATAATATTCGTCGACGACACGGGATTCGACGGATTCGAACAGCTGGGAAAGGCGATAGAGACCCACAGATCATTCCCGAAAAAGACAAACGTAGAATTCGTAAAAGTATTGGACAGAAGCGAGATAGACATGCGCGTCTGGGAGCGCGGCGCAGGTGAGACGCTTGCGTGCGGCACAGGGGCTTGCGCATCAGCAGTCGCATGCGTCCTGAACAAAAAGACCGACAGGATCGTCACAGTCCACCTGTTGGGCGGCGACCTGAAGATCGAATGGGACAAAGACACCAATCATGTCTTCATGACAGGGCCTGCAGTTGAGGTTTTTGAGGGCAGATGGAAATGCTCATAATTCTTAATCCACTAATATTTGACACGAAAACTCAAGTATGCAGACCATACATACAGAAAACAGTTCCCATTATTTCCTTCTTACGACGAGAGTTACCGGAATGTCACCATTACACCCGTATGAATAAAGCATAATGGGAATGGTAACTCTATGTCTTTACCCCTTACTTCGCTAGGGGTCAATCGCCATTATGAAATTGGTTTGTAGGAACTTACAGGGGCTTTAAGTCTTTCTCGCGGAAAAACAAAAATCGCATCACTGCGAGTTCTTAAATCCTCTTTTAGGATTTATGCGAAGCAAATAGCTCATCTGCAAATAGAGTTTCTTTTATAGGGTATAATTTTCCATCTTTGTCAATTACAGAATATTCTTGCTTTCCAAACAATTCATTTGCAGCTTCAAGTAATTTTTTTCCATGAAAGCTAACATTGCCCTTCTTCTTAGATACAAGTTCGCATATGTCCCGATATGTATTTTTATCCAAAGCGTCAGCCATTCCCTTGAGATCGTTCATGAATAAAGCACTTAGAGGTCTATTGTTGTGAGATTCGTCAAGAGACTTGATAAACTCCCGAAGAGTGCCACTGCCACCATTATTCTTTTCGACAAAAGCAGTTTTAATTAATTCAGGACTTGGTATAAGATAGCCATCTTTATTTAAGTATCCTACCGGACCCAGTAAATCATTCAAAAGGATGTAAACACCGCCATAAAACTCACCAATCCTGTCTTCACTTATAAGCCTTAGAGGCTTATTGCCTATATTGTTGACAGAATTGGCATTTACATCGAGTGCTCCTCCAAATCCGGAAAATATGCTCCTTCGCAAATCAGGCCAATTATAAAGGGATTCAACTGGTTGTTTAACATGGGATGAAGAAGCAGGTTTGCTTTTTTCAACCGGCTTTTTGCTGAAGTCTATGCCCATATGATCGCAATAGATTCCACCTTTATCTGTGAGCACAAACTTATTATTTATATATTTAACCAGATTTCTATTTTCTAGATAGTTAATTGCTTGATCGATATCTTTAGGAGCGCCATCGTAAAGCTCGTGTTTTTTCAGAACGTTAGAGAGTTTGCCTATTGAATTTATCGGGCCCATTTTCTTCTGTTCGTAGTATAGAAGCGTCTTTAGAACGTCATCCTTGAGCTTATCGAATTTATTGTAAAATCCTGCGCTTTTTAATGTATCAACACCTTCTTTTGTGGGCCAGAAAAGGTAACTCGCAATCTCTTTATTAGCCAATTCATCATAGTAGGCAGATACCTCTACCTTTTCTACGAGCCCGAGTTCAAGTAATTTATCAACCGTACTTTGAACAGCACTTTCAACTTTGCGCCAGCTTGAATCATAATTCTTACGTGCATCGAATTCAAATCCGGTTTTGCCGTCTTCTATGCGCAAATTCTCGTATAATTTATCCATTTCTATGGGATTCAAATTATTTAATCGATCAGAAGTGCTTTGTAAATTTGAATATATTGGTGGCTCTTTGTTTTTTCCACCATTTTTGGAACGCATATTCGTTAATTTCCATGTCAAATCCTGGGTTGAGCCCACAGTCATATCTTTTCTAATTTTATCCAATACAAGCATGTAGGTCATAACTTCGCCAACATCTGATAAATGATATTTAGCAGCATCATTGGATCTATATTTCTCAGAATTATCTCCACTAATCGTTATTTGACCGAGGGGTTTATTTTCACTAGGCATAGTTTAATCACCATTGAGTTGTTATTGATACGCATAATTGCGCTGATATCTTTAAATAGTTTACTTCTCTCAAGTGAATACGATGCAGTTAACAATAAGAATTATGTCCTCTCCTGAATTAATGGTAGTCTCCCCATTAAGTACTGATAAATACTCTGCAAACATGAACATATTTAAATATTCGTCTTAAATTAATCATATATAAGTTGTAACGTCTAAAAAACTCAATTTGGTGTTTAAATGGTTGACATAAACATATTTGACATCGGTATGCCAGGATATCTAGAAAAAGGTACCGAACAATTGCACAAGACTCATACGGATTACAAGGTAAGTTTTCAGCAAATTAAAGATGCAAACGGCTATCCCAAGCAAAGAATAGATATTTCGAGATTATACGGAGAAATAACAAAGAAAATACTTTATGGCGAGATATCTGCTTCTAAAAGAACACCATCTGAACTAGAAAGCGTATTTAGAGATTCAAACGGAGAGGTTGTATTCAGCGAAGTTAATGAGACACATACAACTGAAGCAGTCGGCTTTCTTAATCATCTTAAATGGTATGATGCAATTCTCAGAAATCACCCTTATGTTTCAGGCTATTCAGAAGAGGAAGCGATGTATCTTAACCCCACGCCTAACGAAGTGGTTATCCGAAATGTAGCAAACTATGGCAAGTCACCATTTGGCGAATACGGAATAGATACAGTCACCAAAAAGAAACGCACGTGGTTTGGGCCAAACAAGACAAGAATATCCTTTAGAGGCAAAAACCAGGCCAATGAAACTGTAGCACAAATCTGGAACCGTCCAGATCACATCGAGATAACAGACCACACATATAAATTGATTGTACCAACCAGAGAGCTTTTTGAAGGATCAAAGTGGATAAAAGATCATCAAAAATTGTATAGCCTTCTTGTAGAATCGAAACTTGGCGACGTACCATTTCCCCTCTTTTTGATTCTTAAGTCCTCCATTAACACAGGCATGGAAGCTTATCTCACGAAAGGCGGCAAGACAGATAAGCTGGTGGATTCACATCGTGATTTCTGTAATAAACACCAAATAGTGATGGGAAGAGCCACAGATTACATATCAGCTATCAACGATAATCTCAAATATGCAGTCGACATGGAAGGCGAGTTGATAAATGCTACAAAATTTAACCCCATATATATAAAAAGAGCCATAGTGGACAACTTGCTAGGCGGAAAGCCTATAAGGTTCCATGGCAAGCACTATGGCTTAAATACACTCACTCCAGCTGTAAAAAAGATAAATATTAAAGACCTCAACGAGGATGGCAGTTTGGGGGAGAATAAAGCAGAATTCGAATTTTATCCATGGATATCATACAAAGATTTTATAAGCACTTTAAGCTTAAACAAGCCAAAAGAATATCTGTTTGACTTCAAGGATCTCGGATCTGAAGAAGGAAGAGATAAGCTATTCACCTATTTAGATGATAAAGGGAGCTGGCTATATTATCTGCGCTCGCGTGAGCAGACAAAAGATGAATGGCTGGAAAATGCAAATTTCAGATTAGACGATAAAAATAACCGTCTTATTGTTACAAAAGATAAGACAAGAAAAGGAAGCTGGATTGATAGAAAAATCCGTAAAAAAGACACTATAACGACGAAAGATTATATCGGCACTTTTGAGATAAAAGATGACTCTCTCTTTTACTGCGGCAAAAAAAGAATCCCATTCAAGGTTGCAGACATAGAAAAGGTTAAGGATGAAAATAAGCAGACATACGGCAAAAAAGAGCCAGAAGAGAGTATAAAAGTATATACAGACGGCAAAGAAGAAGTAGGAGACATCATAATCGAGAGAAAACTAGAAGAGAAGAGCACCAATTTATATCTGCTATTCAGGAAGAGCCACTTTGAAGATGGTCCTTTCTTATTTAGAGGAGCTATTGCGGCAATGGCTAATATGCAAGGACCATTAAGATTAAAGACAGATGAATGGAACTATCGCAGCGTGTATCACTTACCTGTTCCGCTCGAGTTGACTTTTGACCTTCTTACGATGATATTATATTCCGGAGACCCCGCGGTTTACGGCGAACGCAAGGTTGACATCAATAAAGTGTATGGAGGTCACAAACTTCAACCGTTCAACGGTACAGGAAAAGTCGTGGACGAAAATATGACCCCTGATACTATCTATTTCTTAAGCCAGATATTCAAAGATAAAGTCACAGAAGAAGACATTGCCCCATTCGTGAAATGGCTTGAACCGGATAAATCAGATATCGCTCCTAAGGTCGCGGCTCAGGCAGCGTAAATTGAATAATCGTCACACTTACGGATTCTGAAATTCCATCGCAGCATTCATATCGATTTTTATAATATAACAATCAGCTTTTATTCATGGGCTATCATCAGAAGAACCATAGCAATATATCAATATATCGACATACAAAAAAACAAAAAAAAGAAAAGAATGAAGAAGAGCCATTTGCTGGCTCTCTTTTCACTCTCAGTCTTGGAGGGCATTTTTGTCCCCCAAGAGTCCCGGAATTGCCTCAACAATCTTGCTTGCATGCAAGATTGTATTTGGCACCTCCAGATTCCGATCTCTTGTAACGGCAACAGTCCTGCCGTTCCAGGAACCGATTTTAGCTATAACCGATTCCAAATCAGTCTCCTCAGGCACATACAACCTGATGATGTGGTGTCCCTTTTTGGACACTTTGATCCATCCTCCGGATGGAAGTATCTTTATATCGTAGAGATACTTATTCTCTCCAAGGTATTTTTCAACCTCTTCGAGAATTAAAAATAGCAGGACACCATTTTCCCTGTTTTCGACAGGCTCGTGGATGAACTGCAATTGTTCACCGCCCACCAGTTCTGTCGATCTGGTGATCTGGTGCCCCTGGGCGAGTAGATCCGCCTTCCTCTCCGACGATATGTCTGAGATGCGGAAGAACCGGTTGCTTCTCTCCTCTATCTTAGGAGGCTGGAAACCGTCCAGATTTCCAAGAACCAGCTTCTGTACCATCGGCGATATGCCGAGATGAACCAGAACTGATCCAACACGCTTCTTCCAAAGAAGGGCAACTCCTGTCATGCCCTCTTTTCCAATGTCGATATCGTTCTCGATACCGATGGCATCATAAACCTCACGGCTCACATTGCTGTAAATGAGAGCCGTACTCAAGTTCTTGAGTACGTCATAAAGTTTACGATCAATGAGATCCTGCGGGTTCTGCACCAGCAGACCCACATCCATATCGAACTTTCGCGCACCGCGGAAGTTTGATCTGACAATCTCCCCTATCGTTGGGGAACCCAACGTCTCATCCCCTGGAAGAAGATCCTGGGCTTCCTCCAAGTATAGTTCACAGGGATTTGTCGAACTTCTTATCTGTTCGATCAACATCACTATGTTTACCAATGCAATCTTTGACCTCATGGAAGACATCTTCCAGAGGTTGTACGAAACATACTGGTTCTGCTCGAATACAGGACCAGAATCGTCCCCGAACATCCAGGGAGCACCGTCCCAGAAACCGAGTCGGTCACCCAAGTCACTATCCTTGATCTTTTCAAGCTCACTTACGAGCCCTGAAAAGGTGATGCATTGTTTTCTCAGTTGCATCACTTTCTTTGTCTCACCCTTGGTGAGACGACCAAGGATGGAAAAGAGATCCTTCTCGAACTCTTTTTGAGTCTCCTTGTCCTTGAAGACTCGGAAGATGTTTATCCGTGACGATGTTTTAGGATCGTCACTGAAATCAAAGATCGTCAGTTCTTGAGCCTTTAAATACCCCTCATCTATGGCTCGCTTCATAGCCAAGAAGAAGGAATTCTTAGTCTGACCACTGCCCACATGGTCAATGAGTGCAACCCTCTTTAATTTCTCGAGGATTGTATTCAAAATCATTATCGCGGTCCCGACAGACTTGCCGGAACCGGACTCGCCCGCAATCAGGCACCGTCCCATCTTTGAGAGATAGACGGCGAAGCCCGCAGGATCATGGCCAATCGGATAGCCATGAAGGAATGCGTCATCAGCATTTATGTACATCAATGACAACGCCTCCTCTACCTGGTCCACAGGTAGAGTGAAAACAGATTCCTTTTCCAATGTCCCCTGTGTTAAGGAGAACATATTACTAAGTGCACTCGCTTGATTATCAGGTGCCATTAGATTGAATCCGGCAATCTGTGCCCATTCGGTCAGATTGCTTACAGACCTTTTAAGGCTGTCGTAATCGCCTGCGTTGACGACTACGATTACTCGCGTTCCGAGAAGTATCAACCCAGCGGAAACGCTCTTTTCAAGCTGGTCAATAATTTGCTGCTTATAATCAGCAATATTGTCCGCTTGTTCAGAGCGATTCTCTTTGCCCTCCTTTCTTTTTCTGGACTTCCTGTCTTCGTCCAGAACTGTTAGGGCAATGTCAGTCCTGAAGACATCAGGGGTTATGTATAAATTAACCCTTGCTGACTTCAGGTGTTTTATAAGCTCGCCCAATGAGCCTCCCGGCAGCTCCTGAGCTACCAGGACTTTGAAATATCCGCCTCCTGCAGACGGATATGGTCCGTCCCTTATTTGGAGGGTATTCTTGCCCTCCTTGAGCCTTATGTTCACAGGGGGCTTCCAAGGAATCTGTTCTATCCGAACAAATCCTTTCAGCCGCAGCATAGCTGACTGAACATCCGCTGACGTCCCTGTCAGCAGGATTATGTTCATTGGAGACTTCTTGAAGTCTTCAATTGACTTCAAATAGTCAACAATGAACCTCTGGTGTTCCAAACCGGCGATTTTGAGTACTTCTCGAAGTACTCTTTTTAAGCGATGATATGGCTCCTCAGTCCATATCTCGCTAAAGGTCATAGTAACGTCTATGACCCTCAGGGCTTTGAATACTCCCACTAAGTCAATCCCCTTTTGATTTAGTGGGGTTATCCGATAGGCACGCTGTACCTTTGTGCCTACCTTCAGGTCTTCCCCTTTAAGGATGACCTGTTGATCCCGACTTTTCTTGAAAAAGTCGGTGATTGCATTCCCTCCCCCCCTTTGATATGGGAGGAACAGGAAAAAGTATCCCAACCACAGGCCTGCGAGGCCTATAGCAAGGATAAAAAACGCTTGCCCAAAATAATTGGCAAGCATTTGTCCAATAACGAGGATAATCGCCGTCCCGAACCAGGCGGCGGTATTCTCATTTTTTTCTCTTGATCCCAACGAGAGTTTCATACTCTCACCTCCTCCATGTTCTTATTCTTTTCATTAGTGACCCCATATTTTTCGTATTTGGGATCACGAATACCTCTATCACGTCAGCCTTTACTTTCGGCGAATCTAAGACCGACGAAAACACCATATACATGACTATTACCTGCGTACAGATATAGCCCAGGGCGATGATGAATCGTGAGATGATGTCACTCCCCATCCCTGAAGAGGCGAAGAGAGTCATCATCAGCAATCCTGTATTTATTATTGCCAATCCCAGATCGGCAACTAGGATTTTAATAATAAAATCTCCTTTTTCCTTAAAGGAGACCATTGGGATCATATAATAGATCCCCGCGATACACAGTAAATATCCGCCAATCAGGCCGATGAATACCTGGATCGCCATCCCGATTATAAATAAAATAATCGGGAGAGACCCTATAAGTAGGGCTATAGATCCACCTGCCAAAAGGTGGAACAATGCAGAGACTGGATTGTCGAATGTCGACAACATCACAGTTACGGCTGCTGTTGTAACCATGAGAACGTCCCTGAATATAAAGAGTCCTGTTTTCATTAACAGGAACCCTAGAAACAGGTACCGGTAGTTAAACTTTACCTCTCCCCTTTCTTTAAAGAGGATGTAAAATCCTGCGTATATTATGGCGCAAAGCGCCAAAACGCACAGAGTCATGCTCCATTGCGCCTGTACGTCCGGGGGTGGTACTTCCGGCACCCCCCAGAACAAAACCTTTTCGAGAATGTCAACGAAAAGGCGGATGAGTGCCCCTATGGTGGCATCATATACCACTCCCAGGGCACCAATTATGCCGTCAACTATAATATTACCTTCGGCCATATTACCACCTCACTACTTTCTTAAACGAAAAATTCAAAATCCCCATCACGATGAGAATAGCAATCACTATCCTCCACCCGTTATCGGAATTTCTAGAAGTGACTTGTATCCTCTCGATACTTATCACTTTTTCTTCCCCGGCAGGGGACCTGACGGAAATGTTTGTTACGTTCACTCCCCGAGGAACGTAAAAAATTCCGTTCAAATACGTTATCAGCGTGCTATTGCACCTGATAACCGGAGGAAGATCAAACGCTTCCCCATAATACAGCCCTCTATTGTCTCTCTTTAAGAGGAATGTATCTGGTATCAGTGAAACGGTTATGTTCCCACTGACATTTGTCATGTTGAACACATGACCCGGCCCAAAGGAGTCCATCCTTATTGAGCCGATATCAGTCCCGTTGACTGATATCTCCATGGCATTTTGATATTCTGCCATGGTGACGTTTGCATACCTTGAAAACTGCTGCGGTTTTTCAAGGCTGTCGACCAATGGTCCTGTGTATGAGAGCAACACTTTAGCCAGATACTCATAACAGTCCCCGTCGTAATAGTGACACCTTTTTTCAAAGGTGTGACCTTTGGCTTCAATAGTCACACTAAGTGTGACATTGCCATCGTCTACGAAGACCTCTTTTTTTGTCATCGTACACGAATCGACTATTACCCGGGCATAGGTATACTGGTCTTCGCCAGACTGGTATACGGGGTATGCCCCATAGTTAAAGCGTAGACCATTTTCATAATCCACACTTTCCGGGATATAATGTGTCCCGGAAATGTTTATCCGGGGAGTATACCCGAACAAGGTCAGGTATATCCCGAGTTTTCCATTATCTTGCGATTTGGAAAAATCAGCTCTTGGTGTAGAGCCAATGTAGATACTATTATTCTCCATAATATCTACAATCGTGACCTCATTTTTCACGATTTCTTCAATCGTTTTATTGATAAGGTCATCGGACTCATCATCCGCTGTACTTGTACTGATTGTTAGAATCAATACGAAGACGAGTATTAAGGCCATGACTCTAACTCGCATGGCTCACCTCACCAGAAGAACGATAAAGAAGTCAACGATGAGGCCAACTAGCCCTATCACAATTGATAGGACAATAATCGCCTTATTATCGGCGATTATTTGATCCGTCGCTTTCTTATCAACTAGCCCGTTGAAAAACGTTCCCAACAGGATTGATATGGACAGCAATACTGCCCATATTCCGAGATTTGCTTTCGCAATTACCTCGAAATTATCAATCTTTTCAGATTGCCGTGGTGTGAGAGGACCCCCCATCGCTCCTGTGACAGATGCAATTCCTATAGCCATGACTATAAGAATTAAGATCACGTTCACGGTTATCCGGGACATTTCTATGCTCCCGGGACCGTTGTTCCCTGTATGGCTAAATAGAACTTACCTATAATTTCAATCAAGCCCACAATAATACAAATAAGAACGAGATACTTACTCATTCTTTCAATTTTCTCTTTTGGGGACAAATCCTTCCCGTTGTCATCCCCAAATAGGGATAATGGTATATCCATAAAGTAACAGTAAGCCGCTGCTACGATTACTGCTACCTGCGCAAGAACTTTCAGAATCATTACTGATTCTAAATATTGTTCCGCGCGTTCTGCCCCTACCACCTCACCGCTTACGGTGTTGATGGTTACGAAAAGGAGAAGAAGCAATAGACAGTGTCTACGCTTCATGATTTACTCCTTATTTGAGGATCGCAAGGGCAAGGTTTAACAGTTGCTGGGCTAAGCCAATTAGGATTAGGATTAGCAACACAATCTTTGCCTTGCTAATTACTGTATTCTCCTCTTCCTCCTTCTCCTTCTTGTTCTTTTGCAGCACTGACAATGCTGCATACACTATCAAGAACAGTGCCGCCAAATACGGGTATATACTCGTAATGATAGCCAAGCCGGAGTCCCAGAACCCCATGCCGACCGCCTTTCCAGCGGCCTGAATCGCAGCCTTATCAGCGGCGACTACTTGGACTGTGAGCCCAAGTAAGAGTCCCATTAGGGACAACAATTTTCTTACAATTCGGTTCATATTTCCTCCCCCCCTGTTAGATGCCAGGGGAGATAGCTTTTTCAACAACATTCCAGGCATCATCCCTTTGGAGAGGTCTGCCTATTTTTTATGAGCGCTCTAGCTGCGCTCTATGTTTGCGTTTCTTTATTACCTCCTCATTCTCCTAAAAGACATAATAAGGATAAGGATCGCCAGTACAAGCATGGCGGAAAGAAACCCGAATCCAGGCGTTTCTTTTTTACCCTCTTCTTGAGTCTCCGTCTCCTCTTCAGAGATATTCTCCTCTACGGGAGAAATTCCCTCTTTCTGGTCCTGCTGTTCAACCTCTTTTTCAGATGGTTTCTCCAAGACCTCAAAAGAGTAGGTTTTCTCCGGGCACTGCTTTTTATCGCAGGCCTTTGCAACGACCTTATAAGTCGCTGCTCTTCTTGGGATAAAGGTAATATTGCCCTTATCACCAATAACCCGCCCTGTTGTGTAGCGGGTTTCATCGTTGTAATCTCCATAGATTTTTACGTCTATGAAGCTTACTTGACGCCCATCGTCATAAGTCCAAAGACTTATATTGACGGGCTCACCGGCAACAGCTGGTGTTGTTCTATTGATGATTATTAGGGGAGGGTCATCAATAGTATCATCCACCAGAAACTCGGTAGTTCCGGTAGCGATGACGCTCCCGTTGTATGTCACATTTGTTGTGACATTATACGGACCTTCGTCATCAAAGGACCATGTGAACTCTACCCCTTCTGCGGAGTCAGTATGACCTCGTTCGATGTCAATGACTGACGTCGTATACTTACAAACGTCATCATGACACGGATGCTTCAAGCGGAACTTGATATCAGATCCTTCAGAAACATAATCAGGATCATATTCAATCTCCAGGTCTTTCGAGCCCTGGACCTTAACTCCGAAATTCACCGAACTTGCCTGCCCGGCTTCATCCGTCGCCGTCACAAGGACATCGTATGTCCCTTGTTTTGCGGCAAACAATGAGAAAGTGGTATTGTCACCATCCTCCTCAATTTCCCCGGTCTCAAGACCCACTGGAGAAACTTTGACTGAAAAGGTCGTCTCGTCGTCCTTTTCAGCCTCCTCTTTGTTCCAGACGATAATCTGGACCGAGGCAAACAAAGGAACAGTGAGTTCCCTCTCTGACTCTTTCTCTGAGTCACTGAACGGATCAGAATATTTCATGACCCCTTCAATCTCCGGAGCGGGATTTTTATATACATAAAAATCCCTGCTAATGAGGTCGTTTCCATACGACCCCCCAGGGCCAGTCTCAACGTAAAGGCTGACATTGTAGTCACCCTCTTTAAAGGGTCTTACAAAAGAGCATTGCGTGGAGACCGCTTCCCCGTTGATTCCCCAGATGCATTTGTGTTCGTAATCGAACACCTCCAGAGAATTATTCGCGCTCAGCATAACCGGAGTCCCTGCAAGGATTCCTTCTGACGGATCTGGATCAAGATCCATCACCGCTTCTGGCGGCGGAACCGCAGAAGCGATATTTATCATCATTATTGCAATCACGGTCGTCGTGATTGTGATGATTTTATGCATATTTCAACACCTCCCGCTGCTAACTCATGAAAGGTTAACAGCATTTATACACATAAATACAATTCCTCCTTCCCCTTTCTGAGAAGAAGAATTGCCCAGAATAACTCAAAAGACCCCAAGGACAAGAAAAAGACACCTCAAGCGCATAGAATCCTCTAACCAAGAAGTCCTACCTGTCTTCGCTTCCAACCCTTGCCTTTCACAGCTAAGGTTAAAAGTTTAGACAGCGCTTCAGGTATTTGGACAGTCCATAAGAACTAATCCAAACTTTTTATGCCTCGAAAGGTCTTTCATTGAATTCTGGAACATAAACTGTTGTTTCTTTTCATGCGCATCAGACAGCAACGCCTTTAGGCGGCTTGTTGATGAGTTCCGTTGTCACATCACGCGGCGCGTCATAATGGAAAAACTCGATACGCGCGAAGCTTTTCCTCTCAAGAAGCGCCTGTGCGCTGATGACAAATATGACGACATTCGGGTTCTTGTGGCCGCAATCAGCAGCGAACCGCGAAAATCCCTGTATGACAGCATTCTTCACCTTATCAGAAGAGCAGATGACATAGGAGCGTGCGCCGACAGTCTTCACATTCTCATAGATCTTATCATAATCAGTCGTATTCTCAAAATAAAGGCTCACAGCCGAACCCTCCTTCTCGATGACACAGACAGAATCATTCACCTTGGAAGAGACTTTGAACCCTCGCTCCTTCAAAAAATCCATATAAGGATAGACATTCATCTTCTCAGTGACCGGCTTGATCGACCTGAAACGCACGTCAAACGCCCGCCTTCCCTTGGATTTCAGGAAATAATAATGCGACTTCTGCTTGTACACCTTGCCTTCCTTCATGCCGACAAACCCGCGCTCGACAAGATCCGTCACCTGCTCCTTGAACACAGTCCCCGAGCAGCCGATCTCCTTGTATATCATGGCAGCGCTATACGCCTTCGCAGCCCCGATCATCTCGATGATATCCCACTGCCTGTCCGTCAGGCTAGAGACATCCACCCTATCATCAATCACCATAGCTGCCGTTTTTTGAGTATCATCAGTCTTTACAGTCCTGGCATCCACCACTGCAGCCTTCAAAGCCTTATCGCCAAGAATATCAAGCAGTTTCTCATCATTCACATTCCCCTTCTTCACCTTCACATGTGGGAACTCCACAAGAAACGCGCTCGAAAAAGCAAGCCTCCTGCATAGCATGAACCCATGCCCTACAGGCAGTTTCCTTATATATTGCCCGTCCTCGTCATAATCGATGCCAAGCATATTGCTCGCGTCATGGATATCAGAATTCTGCTTAGAATCAAGCCCGAGATTCATATAGACATGCGTACTCGTATTACCTAAAGCCGGATAGCTGATCATAGACGGATGCTGGTCCGTATATATGATACCGACGCCAAGCTCACGGATCTCCCTGAAAATCAGATCAATCACACTCTCAGTGCCCATCTTCGCCGTCTTCTCCCTATTCACAAGATGATGCGCCTCCTCAAGCACGATAACAGCATTAAGGTCCTCGCGCACACCCTGCAAAAGCAGCCAGTCCCGCAGCCACTGAAGTATGATCTCTATAATGAACGTACGGTCATTAGGCGACAAAGAATCAAGCTCAAGCACAGTGATAGATCCAGTCTCAAGAAACGTGGACGGCAGAACGCCGATATCAACATCAAAAATTTTGCCCGTATCCCTGTAATTAAGAGACTCGATAGGCCTCTCGGCAGTCGCGATCCAGTTCCTCTCCCTCGCAGAGACCTTCGAATCGCCATGCGCATATACCCAATTGCGCAGATCCTTTATTTTCGGCATCTTACTCGCTCCGTCATAGATATCATCAAGCGCCTTAAGAACAACATGCTTACCGCCACCCATAAGCCAGTAAGAATGATCGAATATCTCAGCAAACTCCTTGGACCACTGCGTTATGCTCACTCCTTTCGGAGGGACAAGCGGATTGAACCTGAACGGCGCCACCTCCCTGCCCACAGTATAGACATTCATGCGCCCCTTGAATTCAGGCATCTCTATCATGTCGCGATAATTCATCTTGGAAAAATCAAAAATTATTATAGGCACATCCTGCTTTGCAAGCATCGTAATCATATGCTGTATCAGGTTAGTCTTTCCGTATCCTGAAGAGCCGAATACCCCCATATGCGTCAGAAGATGCTTTTTATCATACATGAACGGATACAATTTCCTCTTGCCGTAAAGCACATGGCCCATCTCAAGATCTCCGGCATTGCACTCATCGCGCGACGGCGGCTCAAGAAGTATGGATTTGCGAAGATCCTCGTCCTTGAACGCAGTAGCCTTAAGCCCGTCAATGATAGACATGATCCTGCCCCGAGTCTCCTCATCACCCAAAAGATACGCCCTCTCAAGCTTGCGGGCATTCACGGCATCAATAATAGGGCTCAGCCTGCTGATCTCATCCGCAATCTCACGGGAACCAAGCGTTCTTCCCCTTGCAATGAACGGCCTTTTGTATTCCATCTAAATCGCCCCTGCGCCATCAAAAATCGATGCTATCTTCTTCTCAGAATGATACTCCTCACGGAGCGCCCTAAGCTCAGTCGTCAAAGCGATATTATCATGGAAACGCTGTATGAGCTCCTTTCTTTTCTGCTGGCGGAGCATGGAAATATGAAGCTTGATGCTTCTTAAGTCATCAAAATCAATGCATTTCGTAGCGAACAGTTCCTTGTCCTGTATATCGCCATCAATATCCTTGATAATCTCCTCATGTATCTGGTTACGAAGCTCAACCGCCTTGCTGATCTCAGCAATCCTCTCTTCAAGAAATCCCACACGGTCAAAAAGATTGCCTATTATCTGCGAACCTGCGCATCGAAGCTGCCTGACCTCCTCAGGATCTTCCCTCGGAACAGCTTCCCTCTGCATGATCTTTATAGAATCAGGCACAATTTCAGGCTTTTCATCATCATCTATCTCGGCAACCGGACGATTGGCAATCTTATAGAGGAGCTCTTCTTTAGACGCATCCTTATACGTCCTTTCGATATTTTCTCCTTCATAATCCTGCTTCATCTGCTCAGGAGTCTTGTGTGTCATATACTCCTTAGACCGTATATAATCGCGTTTTTTCTCCTTGTACATTATAACCATTCCTTACTCATCATCTAAATGGGCGCGAAGTAAAGACACCCCAAAGGATTAGAACTTCAAAGTAACAATAACGATGTTTCTACCAACAAGTAACTTTATAAATGTTACGCCAACGCCTATAATAATAGGGCAATGCCTGTGCATGGAGAAAACACATTGTAAATACATATTGTACATAATAGATAATACATCAGA
>JBDRKP010000026.1:0-14839 GCA_043813875.1 archaeon
CACTAGCCTGCCGGAATCTTAGGGCTCGGATATAATGACTATTACCTCCTTTATTTTTTTACCTGCTCATTCCAAACCGGCATCCTTCATTTCACCTCCTGTGCATATCAAGTCCATAATAAGATTCAGTTTTTCGCATGGGATATCTTGCCTGTGCATAACAATCTAATGACTACAGGAGAATATATCAACTGCGAACACATGAGCCGGACTCATGATTCGCAAAGCTTATATATAGTAAACAGGAATGATAATATGTCGTGAGCGCTTTATGCAGATAATTATTCCGGTGTGGTTCTATGGATATGATTCTGTCATCTACCTGATAAATTCATTTATCGGGTTTCTTCTGAGCTTTTATTTTTACAGGATATTTTCTTTGAGTTCTGAGAAGAAACATCTGTATCTTCATCTCGGATTCCTTTTTCTTTCAGTCGGTCTTCTGATCCTTTCGATAATAAGTGAATTCAGCTACCTCGCGTATGAGAATTGTCTTGATTCCTCTGCATCATGTTCCCTTGGTCTCTTGGACAGCATATATTCCATCGAGGATTTCTCATATTTCGCATATTTCGGGCTATCGATATTTGCATACATCTTGTTTCTTGCGGCTTATGGAGGCGAGTATGTCGATTATTCAAGAATTCTCATAATAGCCCTTCTTGTCTACCTTGTCTATATCGTCCTCCATATCACATACATACCTGTAAAAGAGGGCCATATACTGTGGTATACATACAGGGAATATTTCAATATGGCAGCGATTGCGTTATTAGCCTTTATCTCTTTCAGGAACATTGCAAATTACTTTGAGATGAAAAGCCTTAACTCCCTTCTGGTCGCGTTATCATTCAGTTTTCTTGCGCTGTATCATGTGATACGCCTGTTTTCATTCATCAGCGGCCTGTATGTGCTCGGACATATATTCATGCTGCTCGCGTTCGGTGCTCTTCTCTTAATGGTGGTGAGGGTGAAGAGGAGATGATTTCAAGAAGGACAAAGATACAGATCTATCTTGAGATTCTACGTTATATCAAAAGCGCTGGCGGCAAACTTAAGAAGACTCACATTGTATGCAAGGCGAACCTGACGAATACAAGAGTGCAGACCTATCTTGATTTTTTACTGGCAAAAGGATTCATCACAAAAGACAGGAAGGAGGATCATACCTATTTTGTTATCACAGAAAAAGGCGTGGGCTTTCTTTCAGAGACAAAAAAACTGAAAGAGATCTCGGATGCATTCGGATTCCCTTTGTATTGATGATGGCTTTCACATCGACGAAAAGGTACAGAGCTAAAAGACTGCATAAAGAGTAAGTGACGCAAGAGGCAGGATTTTATGGCGCAAGTCTTTCAGGGAGTGGATGAACTGACGTGTGTACTATTCTAGTTCAAACACAGATTGCAATTTAGGTATTAATGAATCGACATCGGTCCTTTTCTTGTAAATGCCGCTGAAGGTGATTTGGCTTTCTTCAAATGAACTATCCTTTAATTCTACTCCACTAACACCAAAAACATTTTTTGCTCTAAAAAAGTCCTCTTTTTTAAATGTGGGAGTATATTTTTCAGATGCTGGACCTTTGTATGTAATTTCAATCTCAATTTTTTTTTCTTCAACCAAATATGAAGTGCTTATATCCACTTTATTGCCTATCATTTTTATCACCTAATATTAATAACGATAATGTTGAAAGCTAAATATTATATATCTTAGCTATAATTGTAAGAGATTCTTTCGGTATTCTAAAAAAGATTAAAGAGAAAAAAAGCCTGAAAAAATCAGGCCAATGTACGCATATTCAGAACAGCGCATACTTGATAATCAAGGCAATGAAGATAAGCGCAATCGTGTTCATGACCTTGATCAGCGGATTGATTGCAGGCCCTGCGGTATCCTTGAACGGGTCGCCGACAGTATCACCGACAATAGCTGCCTTGTGCGCATCCGAGTTCTTGCCGCCGAAGTTGCCGTTCTCGATGTACTTCTTGGCATTATCCCATGCGCCGCCGCCGTTAGACATCTGGATAGCCAAAAGCACACCCGAAAGTATCGAGCCGAGCAGAAGCCCGCCAAGTGCCATAGGCCCAAGCAGGAACCCTACTGCAAGCGGCGCAATGACCGCAAGAAGCGCAGGGTTCGTCATCTCATGGAGCGCTGCGACAGTGACGATATCGACGCACTTCGCATAATCCGGCTTTGCCTTGTAAGTCATGATGCCTTTTATCTCTTTGAACTGTCGCCTGACCTCCTCGACCACCTTGAAACCGGCCCTGCCGACAGCCCTCATATTCCAGGAACTGAACAGGAACGGTATCATGCTGCCAAGGAGAAGGCCGACAAGCACGCGGGGATCGTTGATAGCAAATACTACAGTCTTGCCCATGATGACCTCAATCTCATGCACAAAAGCAGCAAAGAGCGTCAACGCGGCAAGTGCCGCAGAACCGATGGCGAAAGTCTTCGTCACCGCTTTGGTCGTGTTGCCGACAGCATCCAGGGCATCGGTGATCTCTCTTGTCTTCTGTGGCAGTTTCGCCATCTCGGCAATACCGCCTGCATTATCAGTTATCGGGCCGTAGGAATCAAGAGCGATGATCATGGCAGTAAGCGAGATCATAGCCATAACAGCTATAGCAATCCCGTAAAGCCCTGCGAAATGGAAAGAACCAAGGATAGCAGCAGATATCAGGAGAATCGGCACTGCCGTGCTCTCAAGACCGACTGCAAGACCTGTGATAAGATTCACTGCAGAACCGCTTAGAGACGCCTCTGCAATAGATCTCACGGGCTTGTATCTTGTCGAAGTATAATATTCAGTGATACCGAACAATGATATGCCAAGCGCAAGTCCGATTAGTGTCGTATAAAACAGGCTCATATCAGGCATATAGCTCTTTGTCACAAAGTAGAAACCGACGGCAGACAATATGCTTGTGCCGATGACGCCCTTGTAGAGCGCACCCATGATGTTCTTCTTCGCCTTCACAAAATAAGTGCCCGCAATCGACGCGAAAATAGCGATCGATCCGAGCAGCAACGGGTAAATAACATAAATATCTTTTCCAGGAAACAGAAGGCTTCCAAGAAGCATCGCGCCGATGGCAGTGATGGCATAAGTCTCAAAAAGGTCTGCGCCCATGCCGGCGCAATCGCCCACATTATCGCCCACATTGTCAGCGATCACAGCCGGGTTCCTCGGGTCATCCTCAGGAATCCCTGCCTCGACCTTGCCGACAAGATCAGCGCCGACATCAGCAGCCTTGGTATAAATACCGCCGCCGACACGCGCAAAGAGGCTGATGAGCGAAGCACCGAACCCGAAGCCGACTATGGCGAGCGGATCCTTGTACATCATGTAGAACGCGGTCACTCCAAGGAGCGCAAGTCCTGCAACAGCCATGCCGGTCACGGCACCGCCACGGAACGCAATCTTCAATGCGCTGTTAAGGCCGTCCTTTGCAGCGTTGGCCACGCGGACATTTGAGCGTACAGACACGTTCATGCCGATATAGCCCGCAAGAGCAGAAAGGACTGCTCCGGAAAAGAACCCGAATGCCGTCGCATAGCTGTCTTTTATTGCGAAAGCAAGGATAGCGGTTATGATTACAGTGAATATAGCGATAGTCTTATATTCCCTATGCATGAATGCCATGGCGCCTTCGCGGATGGCATCAGATATATCTATCATCTTCTGTGTGCCTGCGTCTTTCTTCAGGACGCTGCGTGTCAGATAGATTGCAAAAAGTATCGCGGCAACTCCTCCTGCCAACACAAACTGAATTTCTGGACTCATTTGAGGTTCCTCCATATTATCGTATAGTTTATAATTAGTGGTCCGGATGAGATTTGAACTCACGACCCCCACGTGCCTGATATATTCTGAAAAGAACAGAATCTTATTATCAGCGTGGTGCTCTAACCAGCTGAGCCACCGGACCACATTGTTCCAAATATAACTGATTGTTGTTTATTTTTGAAAAAACTTTATAAGCTTTGTTATTGTTTTTAGATAAAAGAAAAGAACAAGAGTAATTTATACGCGATAATCATACAAAATCACCTGGCTGGGGCTAAAAATATGCGTTTTACCTTCACATGATTACCTGTAGCACAAATATCGCATCACTCACATTATCATTGTATAATAATACTCGTAATCGAACTCTTCACGGCAATTGCCTGCAGCATTCTTATCCATCTTCATCATCTCCATTGATTGTATATAGTAAACGTCATAACTTTTTGGACTAATGACGTTTCCATATAGATTGATGTCTATCGGTTCATTGGTTATATTTGTCCAGCGAGTAACGACATCAACTATAGTAAAACAGGGGGTGCAAACTGATTCCCAAAAAGCATAAAAATGTATAACCCTGCTTTTTTCTGGAAAACTCGAGCTCAGATGAATAGCAAGTCAATCAAGCTATGCAGCAGGCTCTAAAAGCAAGGGCTATTTTAAAATTACACGGTTTTAGAAAAGGAGTTCATGGGTCATCTGTTTTGTGGTATTTTTTGTAGAATCATCCCCGAATGGTATCCGCATTTATTAATCAGGGCAAAAGTCACTCTAGATGTCACATGTTTCATGGATTTCATAACGACTTTTAGAGTGTTCATAATACCAATTAATATATTAGAACAAAAAGTATTTATATTTATCGCATATTTTCTTTTAAATGTATTTTAACAATCCATCTCATATGGACGAGAATCTCTGTACGAGATGCAAGGGGAAAAACCTCTGCGGCAAGCCGTTTTGTACCATACTGTCAAATGTGGGGCAGTTCTCAAAAGTCATCGAGAACACGAGCGAAAATTTCACCGGCACAAGCCCGCCAAGCTGTTTCGTCGGCCGCACCGATTACCCCAGAGTCAACCTTAACATACTTACGCCTTCATATGAAGACAAATATTCATGGACAAGGGACAGCCCCTCCTTCTGGTACAGGAAAGGATTCAAGATCCCGGACATCCTGAAAAGAAGGTCAGACATGGTCGCTGTCCGGTCAAAAGTCGATGTGAAGGCATCGGGCGACAGATTCCTTGATATCGCCCAGGAGATAGCTCAGGCAAAAAACCAGGTCGATGCAGAATTCTGGCTGAAAAAGAAACCGCGATTCAATATATCCTTCGACTCGAGGCTTGCGCCCATCGGCTCTCCTGCTGAGGTAGAAAAGGCGAAGCTTATTGGCAATGTATCTGTGTCGCGCCCTGTCGACAAGGCAGTGAGCGATACGGACCTGAAGGCCACCGGGGCGATAGAATATCTCCACCAAAAAAATATCGACGAGAACACAATAACAAAAATTTTGTCGCTCGGTCTCCTCGGCCTTGAGAAGAACAGGAAGCTTGTGCCCACAAGATGGTCAATAACCGCTGTTGATGACATGATCTCAAAAAGACTTATTGAAAAGGCAAAAGATTTCAATGTAACAGGCAGCTATCAGGTATTTTCAAATACCTACCTTGGCAACCACTTCGAGATACTTATCATACCGCGCGAATGGCAGTTCGAGGTGATAGAGACCAAGTTCGAGGGGAGCGTCTGGAACCCTGACGGTCAGTCGCCGGTGATATTTTCTGATTATGAAGGCTACTATGGCAGAAAGACTTATGCGTCAGAAGTCACAGGCGCATATTATTCGGCAAGGCTTGCGGCGCTCGAGTATCTTACAAAGATCAAAAAACAGGCTGCTGTCCTGTCGATAAGGGAGGTCTATCCTGAATATGATACGCCTATGGGGGTGTGGGTGATACGCGAGACTGTACGGGGCGCATTCCAGAACAGACCGACGAGCTTTGATGCGCTTGATGATGCGCTGGCTTTTATGAAAGGGCGCCTGAGGTTGCCGTTTGGGCGCTACATGAAAGAGAGCAAACTGCTTCTGAACATCAGGACCCAGAGTACCCTCATGAATTTTGTCGGGAAATGTTAAGAAGAAGAAAAACATGAAAAAACCAAAGCTATAGTCAAGGCACGAATTAATTGAGTAACGTGCCTTGCCATATACATCAAGGCATTTTGGTTTTTTGTTGAATTTTGTTCATTTATTTCATGCCTTGAGTATAGTAAAAACTGATTTGGACAAGCCAATTACAGAGCTTGTGAGCAAAAGTGACCACAGAACATTAGGGATCTGGGCAGCTGACTGTGCTGAGCGGGTATTACCCTACTTTGAAGAAAAATATCCTCTAGACAATCGTCCCCGAAAAGCTATAGAAGCACTCAGAACATGGGTTCAGACTGGCGTGTTTAAAATGGCTGATATACGAAAGAGTTCACTTACAGCTCATGCGGCAGCTCGTGAAGTGAAAGAAAATGATGATGCAGCCCGATCTGCTGCCCGTGCCGCAGGTCAAGCGGTGGCGACTGCGCATGTTCCTACTCATGCTATCGCAGCTGCGGTCTATGCAGCATCCGCGGTTCGCGATGCAACCGGCTCCATTGATGATACTACTAAGGAACGAGATTGGCAATACCAACACTTGCTCGATATGAACAAAACATTTGGTACAACTTATCCTACAAAGCAAATGCTCTGGAGGTCTCGGCAAAATCTCTCTTTGCCAGCATCAAAATTATATTTTTAACTCAGCTATATTCGTGATTAGTTTCGTGCCACCTATAATTCACTCGTTGATTCACTCGTTAGTTGCATCATAAATGAACATACCTTTATAACTGAGGCTGCATTTTAGATTATGATGGAAAATACAACATCATTTAAACATCTGAACTTAATACCGGCGCTCGAAAAAGCACTGACCAAACAAGGATATACTGTACCCACACCCATACAATCAAAGTCAATCCCGGGCCTGTTGCAGGGCAGAGATCTGATCGGCATCGCGCAGACAGGCACTGGCAAGACGGCAGCATTCATATTGCCGATACTGCAAAGGATGACCGAAAAACATCCACGGGAAATCAGGACCCTGGTACTTGCTCCCACGCGGGAACTTGCTGCACAGATCGGAGAAAGTTTTTCTGCATACGGTGAGTTTCTCAGATTCAAACACACAGTGATTTTTGGTGGAGTGAGCCAGGGACGGCAAGTCCAGGCCTTATCTGACGGTGTAGACATTCTTGTTGCAACACCCGGTCGGCTGCTTGATTTGATGAACCAGAGAAAACTCACACTGGATAAGATAGAATTTTTCGTATTGGATGAAGCAGACAGGATGCTTGATATGGGATTCATCCATGATATAACAAAAATAATCAGAAGATTACCGCATAAAAGACAATCATTTTTTTTCTCAGCTACAATGTCCCCGGAGATCAACAGGCTTGCAAAAACACTGCTCAATGATCCCATCCATGTCGAAGTCACAGCCCAGGCAACTACTGTTGAGCGCGTAAGACAATGCATCTATTTTGTTGACCAGTCCTCAAAAGAAAAATTATTGCTTGAACTCCTGAAACAGGAACATCTTACAAGTGTTCTGGTTTTCACCCGGACGAAACATCGGGCAAACAAAGTAGCATTATTTCTTCGCAATAATAATATCTCCTCTGACGTGATCCATGGAAATAAATCACAAAACGCAAGAACCAAGGCAATCTACGATTTCAGAACCGGCAGAACCAAAGTATTGGTCGCGACCGATATTGCTGCGCGAGGGATAGATATTGATGATATTTCGCATGTCATTAATTTTGAACTCCCGAACGAACCAGAAAGCTATGTCCACAGGATCGGCAGGACTGCCCGGGCCGGAGCGGACGGTACAGCATTTTCATTCTGCTCAGCCGATGAAAGGGGTTATCTTAAGGATATAGAAAGATTGATAAGACAAAAGATTGAAGTCATTGATCATAGATTTCATTCAGATGTCGCTCAAAACGCAACAGGTGTAGCAGCCAAATGCGCTGCAAAAAAGAGGAAACCATTCTCTAAAAATTTCAATCATAACAATAGGCCTAGACGTGGTTTTAGAAGATGAATGATGCCATATATATCGGGATTTGTTTTGTTATTGCTTCTTGGTTCCCCAGGATTCGCCTTCGGCACTTGATCATGTTGCAGTCCCGCCTTTGTGCTTGGAGATTTAGGAAGTATAGTAAACGCCATAACTTTTTCATGGCATTTGCGTGCCAAGCTTTCGAGACAAGCTCAAAATAGACGAATGGCGTTTCCATACATGTAAAAATAGAGATGCTATTTTTACTGTCCAGCGAATCTTTGAGATTCGCCCGGATCATTAAAAATCGTTTTACGATTTTTATGATTTCGAAAATTCATGGAAATTTATTGGTATATTGGAATATTTCCAAGCTTTTTCATCGCCACTATATGCGATGAAAATTTGTTCCAAATTTTCAATTTTCGAAATCACTAAAAATCCAATTCATATAGTGGATTTTTGTGATGACAAAAATCGAGGCTCTCGATTTTTAGTCATTCGAAATGGGTGAGCATTTTGAAAATCCAGCGAATCTTTGAGATTCGCCAAGATAGATTGACGTCTGTTGGTTTATTGGTTATATTTGTCCAGCTATTAACGACGTCAACTATAGTTATGCGAGCAACTATATAATAAAATCTACCAAAAGTACAGTATGGACCCGATTTATACATTCATCATTCCAATAATCGTAATCTTTTCCATATACTTCGGCGTGCATTACTATGTCTATTCACGGTTGCAGAAACTTTTTCCAAAAATCAGGATCAAGGGGGCAATCTGCATCCTGGCATTCATGCCCATCATATCAATGATGATTGGCCGGTCATACTATAACATATTCATAAGGATATTTGATGTAATATCATTCAGCTGGATAGGAATAATCTTCTTCCTGATCCCGATACTGATCACATGGGAACTCCTGCGCTCCCAAATAAAGCTGGACCAGAAGACCTGGCAGAAAATCATACTGACTACAACAATCATAATATCACTCACAGCAATCATCAACGGCCAATCAATCACCGTTAAAGAGATAGATATCCCTCTGTCTGGCCTCAAAGAGCCGCTGAAGATCGTGCAGCTTTCAGACATACACCTTGGAACCACCCACAACTCTGAATTCCTGGCAAAGATCGTAGAAAAGACCAATGAACAGAATCCTGACATCATCTTCATAACAGGCGATCTCTTTGACGGTGCAGGCGGCACAAGAGAACACACGATCAAATCCCTGGATTCACTGGCTGCAATGACATATTTCGTAACAGGAAACCATGAGACCTATATCGGCATCGGCAAGATAGAAGAAATACTAAAAACAACAAACGTGACATTCTTAAGAGACCAATCTACAGAATACAAAGGACTGCAGATAATCGGCATGGACAACCCTGCAAGAGACAACCAGTTCTCAAACCCCGACCTCGCGAAGATAGAAATAGACGGAACAAGACCGTCGATACTCCTTTACCACCAGCCGCTGGGAATGACTGAAGCGGATGAAAGCGGCATAGACCTTCAGCTATCCGGGCACACGCATAACGGCCAGATATTCCCGTTCAATCTCATACAAAAACGCTTCTATCCCATGGTCAATGGACTCTACAAGATAGGAGATATGTACCTTTATGTCTCCCCCGGCACAGGGACATGGGGACCACCGATGCGTCTCGGCTCAAGAAATGAGATAACTGTCATAAACCTGTTCCCTGCCTGAAGAAACCAGCAGTATATCCAACAATCCCAAAGATTCAGAGCACAAAAGAAACCGGTGTTTCAAAAAAACACCCGATTCTTTCACCTCTTAATGCATTCAACCAGAGACCCATAACCTCAACTCTATACATTTATATTCCAGCAGCGCCAAATAATCATCACAAGCAGGTGTAAAGATATGCTATTCGGGATAATATGCGAAACTGACGATAAGAAAGAACACAGGCTGATATTCACATCAGATGTCTCTGCATTGCATTTCAAGGCAGGGACGACATTCTCAAAAGAGGATTTCAAAGACATGCTGGAACACATAGACGCAGACTGCAAGATGTTCCGTGGAAATGCAAGGACAAGCCATTGCACAGAAAATATAGCCCCGAAAGAAAAAACAGGTCCAAGATTCATACTGTTCCGCCATCTTGAGAAGAAAAAAAGAGAGACTGAGGTCAAAGTAAACAGGATAGACCTCAACGAGATCAACAAAAAAAATGAAACGCTGATAAAAGAGATGCTAGATTCGGAATGGAATAGCGTGAGGATAGTCCAATCATATTCTCTTTCCACATCCGATTCAGTCGAGGAGTTCTATGGAAAAAAAGATGAGAAACTTCCAAAAAAGGAAGATGAGGGGAAGAACACAATAGCTGAAACAAAAAAATCCAATGCTGTAGGCAATGGTATCGACAAAACTGCGCCGGACTTTGGAGGCGCGATGAAAAAAATATATGATAAACTGAAAACAGTTAATCGAAGAAACTAGAAACCAGGATGGTCAAGAATAAATTATCACGCAATAAAATAAGTATCCTGAAAGGCAATGACTTCAATGCTGCCTCATAATCAATTCGATATCTTCCTTCTTTATGGTCTTTCGGCCTGCATGTCTTGAAACAGCTACCGCTTCCTTGGCAAGATCTGCTGCAATCTCTTCAATCACATCCCTCAAGGCCTCAGCGCCGCTTTCAGAAACCCGATCAGCGCCGTTGTTCCTCAATATCCTGTCAAAAGGAGCAGATGTCATCGTATGTTCAATCATATTATCGCCAGACTATTGTTTGGCGATGAATATTAAATATTTATTGTATTTAAGTATATTTATGGAAAAACTCTATATTCTGGACTCTACTGTCTTCCTCGAGACAGAAACTGGCTTCCTTGCTGGCAAAGCATGCGCAACAGTCTATGACGTGGCTGAAGAGATGAAAAGCACAAAGGCGTCAATCGAATTCGACAAGATGGTCCGCCTCGGACTAGAGATAATAGAGCCGGAAAAAACATACATTGATGAAGCGGAAAAAACAGCAAAATCCACAAACGACAAGGTATCCTGCGCAGACAAAAAAGTCGTGGCGCTGGCGCTCCATTTCAAAGCGAAAGGCAAAGATGTCGCCGTCGTCTCTGATGATTATGGCGTCCAGAATCTCTGCAAGCACTTGAACCTCGAGATAGTCCCACAGTCCCAGAAAGCCATAAGGCAAAAACTGACATGGCTCAAGAAGTGCAGCGCATGCGGCAAACGGGTCGAATCGTTCGAAGACATCTGCCCTGTCTGCGGCTCGCCGCTGAAATATGTGCCGAAGCGATGAGTTTAAGGTCAAAAGTCAGTATAAGTCCATATATTTGATTTTTGGATTACTAACAAAAAGAGGGGCATGTCCCACGGACAGATTTTTGATTTGAACTAACCAGGTAAAATTTCTCTCAAAAAACCATTCGGGAAAAAATCAAATTTATAGTCTTTTATTGTATTATCGAACTCTATTGATTTAATCTCATCACTAAAATCCTCTCGGAGCATATACATAATATCTTGGAGTTCTTGAACAACCTTTACCTGCATATGGAAGATTATATCTGCTGCTCCAAATCCCAGCATTATATAATTAGTTTGTTTAAAACTTTTTAGTCTATTGATAAGGGCCTTTATTCTTTCATCAGAACGGCTGCTTAGCTTTATTTTAATGATATACCAATGAAGCCCCAGTTTTTCTGTAAACATATTTGGTCTGAAATGTTGTATCAATCCTGATTTTATCATCTTTTTCATGCGATAATAAATAGTCATTCTATTTTCTTTCAATTCTTCTTCTAGTAAAGCCAATGATTTCCGCCCATCTGTAGAGAGCGCCGAAAGAATTTTTAAATCGAGATTATCTGTTTTATAGGGTTGAATTTTAATAGAAGGGAACTGAAAAGCATATTTTTCAAAAAGTACATTGTATGGTAAGAAAATATTTTCAGATATGAAAAATATTGAATAATGATCAATTAAAAAAGGAAAGTTTGTTTCGAGTTTACTAATTATTTGATTTAGATGAAGTGTGTCTTTATACTGAAAACTGGCGGCAAAATCCCAACTACCTGCAAATTCGAGAATTTCTACAACAAATGGGCTTTCAATCAAATAAGAGATAAATTGTTTTATTTTTATTTTATCTAGGTTCATAAATTTGAAGAAAACAAGGGATGAAGACCATCCAAGCTTCTTAATATCTATTATTGTTGTGATGTTGGTCATAATCCTTTCTTTAATTAACTTATCGATTCGGTACCGAACAACATCTTTAGACATATGGCTATTTTTTGAGATTGTTGAGTATGGCGCCCTTCCATTTTTAAATAGTTCTACAAATATTTTTTGATCTTTTGAATCAAGTGTCAATAGATTTTCGGTGTATTTTCTCATATTACTTAAAATGAACGAATATACATATAAATCTTTTTATTAAGCGTAAAATTGAATGAGAATCTACATTATATGCAAAAGACATATATGTGTGATGGAGTTCAACAAAATCCCAGCTATTGATTTGAATGAGACGCAACTTAAAACGGGCCATTGGAATGTAATTGATAAAATCTCAAAGAAGAGGATAAATCTTACGACAAAGACTGAAAAATTAACAAATGGAATAGTCGATATTTCTAGTTCTCTGACAAAAAGTTCTTCTGGCAGCACGCTTACAAAGTCAAAAATGCTTGAATTGGAAGCACTAATATTGAAAGAGAAACTAAATATAAGTGAAGAGAAAGCCATATTAAGTTATGATGAAGTTAAAGGGGCGTTACCACGATTACAGCATTTCTATGAAGTTTTTGAAACGAACCTAGAAGAAGAATTCGTAAATGATTTTTTGAATGGTAGAAAAGAGCTTAGAGATTATTTACTATATAATAGATTTGTTAAACTAATAACGAACGAAAAGAATCTAGCAAAAATTTCAAAAAAAGATTGTGTCCTTTTCATTGGTAGTGGACCACTTCCAATAACCGCTATTCTCTTAAATAAGTTTACAAAATGCTCTGTAGACTGTTATGACAAAAATAACATATTCGCAAACATATCCAAAAGAGTGATAGAAAATCTGTCACTTTCCGACAAAATCAAGATTTATAATGGAAAAGGAGAAGACCTTTCTGGAAAGAAGTATTCCGTAATTATAATCGCACTCTTAGCCAAACCTAAAGATAAAATATTGCAGAACATATGGAATGAATCAATAAAAGGCACCAAAGTAATTTGTAGAACAACAGATGGTATACGTGAAGCATTTTATGAAAAAACTACCCCAAATCTGTTTATAAAATACACCTGTACAAATAAGGTGTTTGCAAAACATGATCAGACAATATCATCGGCTTTATTAATAAAATAATTCGATTGTATAAAAATAGCTCTCTTGTGACTTTTTCGCGTATGAATCGACTTTTGCTTTGCAAAAGGAATATAACCTGTGCTTTTAAGACTCCACTTCATTATGCCTAAATTATGGTCAAGGCACGAATAAATTGAGTATTTATGCCTTGTCATATCCGAAAAATTGCAATGCAATTTTTGGATTTCGAAAATTTATTCTAAATTTTCAATTTTAGAAATTCGAAATGGGTGTGCATTTCGAAAATCCAGCAAATTGTCAATTTGCTCGGATAGATGAAAGCAAGTTGATTTCTTGTTGAAATGCGGTCATTTATTTCTTGCTTTCACTATAGTCCGATGGACTTACTTCTACAAAAGACTCAAAAGATAAGGCAGCGCCACAAAAGTCCCGATGGAACTGCCAAGATTCGCAAGCGCAGCTATCAGGAGGATTCTTGATACCCTGTTATTGTAGAAACCCTTGAATGTCGTCACTTCATTCAAAGCCTCGAAATCCTTCACTCTCGGCTCCCTGATCTTCGCCTCGACGAGTCCTGCTACCATGCCGGCGCCAATGGCCGGGTTCAGCGATGTGAAGGGTGCTGCGATGAAAGCCGCAAGGATAGTCAATGGGTGCGCAAGCGCAACCAGAGCGCCGAGAGCAGACAGCGCACCGTTGATCAGGAACCAGTATATGATCATATTGAAAGCGAACTCAAAAGAATTGTGATGCATGAACCCATATGCTACAATGCCGACAAACACCAGCGGCACAAGGTAAGCCACATACTTCACCCACTTCGATCCTTCGGGAATCATCTCAAGCGGCGCGATATCCTCTTTCTTCTTCAGGTGCTTTTTGATGCCTTCTATGTGGCCGGCGCCGACAACAGCGACAATCTTCTTTCCCGGGGCAGCAAGTATCTTGTTTGCGATATAGATATCCCGCTCATCTATCAGGACCTTCTTTGCAGACGGAATCTCACGCCCGAGCTCTTCCATCATCTGGGTGATCATATCTTTATCTTTCAGCTGCTCTACCATCTCCTCCTCAATCTGTTCAGGATCTATAAGGCCGCTGATAAGGCTATACATCAGCTTGAACTTCTCGCCAATCCCCATCTCCTTCCACGCCCTCTTCAGCGTAATCTGGATATCGCGATCAAGAAGCACGATATGTGCATCTGACTTCTTGCCTGTCTTTATCGCCTCGACCATCTCCGCACCGGGCCTTACCTCAAGATCCTCACCGAGCCTCTTCTGGAAGCTTGCAAGCAGCAGGTTCGCAAGAAAAAGATATGTCTTTCCTTCTTTTATGATCTCGGTGATTTTCGTGTCTTCCCACTTCTTCTTGTCGGTGATGGTCTTGTAGCGCTTGTCGCAAAGTTCGACACCTACTGTATCCGGCTTTTCGCGAAGAATTGTCTCATTCACAAGCTTTATGCTCTCTTTTGAGACATGAGCAGTGCCCACAAGAACTATTTCCCTGCCCCCGACCTTAATGCGGTCGATGTTTTTCATCATCTATCTTAATGCAGAAAATGTTTTTTTATAGTTATT
>JBDRKP010000027.1:0-26295 GCA_043813875.1 archaeon
TAGTGATTTTATTTCAGAAATAAACTCAATCCGGTGTATCTATAATGGCATACAAAAAAATCGCAGCAGAGAATGTGCTCCTGATTCCAACCAAGAGCAGGTATGAACTCGAACTTGAGAGGTGGGGTACTGTCGATAGTACAAGGAGGAGATTCAGGTCTGATGTAGCCTGGAATAATGTGATTGACGGTCATTATGCCCAGAAAGAGAATCTTGCTAAGATTAAGGATGTGTCTGTTTTTGGTGAAAGTCAATTCGTAGATCGGTCTTTTTTGACAGATGAAGCTATCAAGAACAATGATCTTTTTGTCTTTCTCGGCGGAGACAATCATTTTACCTGGTGTGCGCAGAAGATACTCAAATATGTTCAAGAGACTGGAGATGATGAGAAGTATGTTGTTGGTGTTGTGCTTGATCCCAGAAAGAGTTTCGGGGGGTTGCTGTATTACGGTATAGATCAGTTTCTTGGTAATGTGGAGAATATATTGGGTGGAGATTACAGGATAGAGAATTGGACCACGCTTGAAGCTAATGTGATGAATGAGAACGGAGATTGTATGCCCTATCCTGCTGTGGGTGATTACTTTGTCGGAGAACATGACAGGACGCTTATGTCGCGAAACGAGTTATATCTAGGGGGGGACAAGCTTGATGTACCTGATAAATCATCAGGCATATTATTTGTAGCTGGGGCTGGCTCTGATGATGGGTCCTGGTATGATAATGTACACAATATCATGTTTGGTTCTCCTGACAGGTTTGGAAAGGAAGAAGATTTTGCGCGTGTAGTGCTGACTGAAAATAAATCGAAAACAAAATTTACATTGGATAAAGGACAGATACTTGTTGTGGATTCTTACAATGATGATAATGGCAAGATCAAGCCAGATTCTCATAATGATCATTCGGTTGATCTTTCTCTTGGTCATCGTGCAGAAATAAAGATCAGTGATATGAAGTTGAAAGTGGTGAATAGTAGTGATTATCAAATTCAGCGATGATCTCTTGGAGCAGGAGATTTTTGCAAATGGCGATGAACTTGCTCAAATCATGGGTTATGACCGGGACGAGAAAGGAAACAGGATTTATTCTTGCCCGGATGATAAAAAGGTTAGCGTGGTCACTTTTGATGAGCCTGTGCTCATGACTGATAACGACAGAATCGCTAAACTTGATCCTGTACTTAGAGATACTGTTTTTGCATTGTATTCTTCGCCTGTCAAGAGAATAGAGTATGGTAATGTCAGCTTGAGGTTTGAGCAGGATAAATATCCTGGTGTCTGGGGGCCGTCAATAGATACTCTTTTATTCTGCAGAGGGCTAAAGAAAGCCGGGCTTGAAAATGTAGAGGATGTTGTAGAGATTGGATGTGGTTCTGGTTTTGTTTCTAAGTATGTCCTTTGTAATGCGCCTGATATCAAAAACATGACGCTTGTTGACATCAATAACTATGCAATCGGGTGTGCATATGACAATATTGATGATGAGAGGGCTACATTTGTTGCGGGCAATGGCATTGATCATATTTACGGGAAGATGTATGATCTGATTGTGTGTAATCCTCCTTATATTCCAAGGCCTGAAAGCATCGATGATAATGCGTATGAGGGTCTTGAGCTTCTGCATTATCTTATAGATAATGCAACAGAACATCTGAATGAGGATGGTCGACTTATCGTGAATATATCGAGCATGTCAAAGAAGCAGACTTATGAACTTATCAAAGATTCGGGAGTCAAGGCAAGAGAGATTGATGCTATGTGTGTGCCGCTGAAAGTCTATAATGTCTTGAATAATCAGGAATGGAAAGATTATCTTTTGGATACGGGGCGCTTAAGAAAGGAACGAAGAAGCGGTTATGATTATTGGCAGAGGATTGCGATTACTGAGATACGTATCTGAGTATGGCTGCCTGGAATGCTGGCTTTGTCTGTATCACAAATATATATTTCGGGTTCTAAAATACAATTATGGCGCTAAGGGAGATCCAGAAGAAAGCAGGGGTTTTTGAGGCATCTAATGATGCTTTGTGTTTCGGGCTTAGTTTTTCGGAGTTGAATTATCTTAGTGTAATCAAGGTTGAAGCTGTCGTCATGGAGGGGCTTAAAGATGCCTCAATGCTAAAGACGAAGTTCAATGTCATGGTGCTTGCTCTTGATCTTAGTATTTTTCGCGTTTTCGGGATTATCGAGAGGTATATTGATACCCTTCTGACTCATGCGAAGGTTATTGTCAAGCTGAAGGTTGAGACTGATCTTGATGGCGCCAAGAATGTGGTTGCTCAGCTTGCAAGACCGCTGAATCTCCAGCCTGAGCAGTATGTTGAGGCGGAAGACGGGGTCTGGCTGATATTGACGAGGATATGCTTATGAATGAGATATTGATTATTATTCTTCTGGTTGTGGTTGTTTTGCTGCTTTTCCGTCATGCCCTCATACTTGAGAAGAGGCTGAAGGAGACTGAGTCCAGGAAGCAGAGCCAGTCGACTCGTTATGGGCAGATCTTTGAGCAGATGGTGCCTTTTTCCAAGGATTTCCCGTTCGATCCTAAGAATTTCAGGTTTATCGGCAATCCTATAGACGGTGTGGTGTTCGAGGAGGATAAGATCGTTTTCTGCGAGATAAAGCTCAATAATTCCACTCTGTCGCCTAAACAGAAAAAGATAAAAAGCCTTGTCGAGGATAAGAAAGTCTATTGGAAAGAGGTCAGGGGTTAAATATATGATGAATTTTTCATTTTCAAGAGAGGAGATCAAGGATCTTGTTGTTTCAGCTCTGGCGCTAGGGTTTATTTTCTCGGTGGGTTACGGGCTGGATCCGGTCATGATATTGATGATCACTGCTATCGTTTCTGTGTCTTTTATCCCGCATGAACTTGCTCATAAGTATTTTGCGATGAAGTACGGGTGTTTTGCGAAGTATCAGATGTGGAAGAATGGGTTGATTTTTGCTCTTGTTCTTGCGATTGTCACGAAGGGTGGCTTTGTTTTTGCTGCGCCGGGAGCGGTCATGATATATACTGCTTACCATGACAGGTATGGCGTGAGGCAGGTGAATCTTACGCCTAAGCAGAATGCGTTTATATCGGCGGCGGGGCCTGTGACGAATATCCTTATTGCGTTGATGTTTTTGCCGCTTGCAGGGACTGGTGAGTTTTTCAGTATGATTGTCTATGTGAATAGTTTCCTTGCTTTTTTCAACCTGCTGCCTATTCCGCCGCTTGACGGTTCGAAGATCATATGGTATAATATCCTTCTCTGGGGCGTGTTGATTGGGGCAAGCTGGGTATTGCTTTCTTTAGCCTGATAAGATATATAAGTCCGATATGCGTTATACTATTGTATGCTTATTGAGATCATTGAAGTGCTCAGGGCTGGTGTCGTTGCGGTTATCCAGAGCGCGATAAATACGAGCAAAGTATTTGTCATGTCGCTGATCAAGGCCTTTATCATATTCAGGGATGGTGTCCAGACAGCGAGTTATCTTGAGATATTTATTGTGGTTTCTGTTTTTGCTTTTATCGGCTATATGGCTTTCAAGTTCCTTGTCGGGTCGGCGGCGCAGTTCGCGAAGTATCTGTTTGTACTGATATTGCTTTTTGTGCTGACGATTCTGATTCTTTGATGTGTGTATTGTCTGCATGTTAGGGGTTTTGTGGTTTTCCTGTTTGCTTTCTTTGGGTTTAGGGTCTGATTTTTGGGTGATTATGTGTTGGCTTTATAAAGGTATTGTCACATATAGGAACATTGAAAGGGAAACAGTTGATTTATATCTTGATTCTCATGAAGAGTTAAGTATGTCAAGTATACATTGAAAATTTATTGTATATAGAATTTTATTGTATCAAAAATAATATTTTGTCAGAGCTGTGTAATTTTATACGCGGTTCATAAAGTGTTAAACTGTTTCTACTAAATTAGGAATCGTGATAGAGTATGGAATGTTTTAGAGAATTAGGTATTATTGAGCCTATTTTGAAGTCAATAGAAGAAATGCATTTTGAGGAGCCGAGCGAGATCCAGAAAAAGGCTATCCCTCTTGTTATTGCAGGAAAGGATATCCTTGCAGGGTCTGCGACGGGTTCGGGCAAGACGCTTGCGTTCGGTTGCGGTATCATACAGAATATTGTCAGGGGGAATGGCGTCCAGGCTTTGGTTCTTGCGCCTACAAGGGAGCTTGCAGAGCAGGCTACTGAGTCTTTGAGAAATTTTTCAAAGTATAAGCCGCTGAGGATTATTTCTGTCTACGGCGGTGTGGCGATAGGGCCGCAGATTGCGCAGCTGAAGACTGCTGATGTTGTGGTCGGGACGCCGGGAAGGATACTTGATCATCTTGAGAGAAGGACTATCAAATTGAGTGATATAAAAATACTTGTTTTGGATGAAGCTGACAGGATGCTTGATATGGGATTCAGGTATGATGTCGAGAAGATTATCAGGGTGTGTCCGACTAAAAGGCAGACGATGCTCTTTTCGGCTACTATCGAGGGTGATGTAGGTCATCTTGCCCAGAAGTATATGAAGGATCCTGTGAAGGTTTCTTTAGTGTCTTATGTCGATCCGTCAAAGCTCACCCAGGTCTATTATGATGTCGAGGACAGGATGAAGTTCTCGCTTCTGGTGCATCTTTTGAAAAATGAGCCAGCAGGGCTTGTGATGGTTTTCTGCAATACGCAGAGGAATACGGATTTTGTTGCCAATAACCTGAAGTTTTCAGGGATAGAGTCGCTTGCGATCCACGGCGGATTTTCGCAGGATAAGAGGACAAGAGTGATGAAGCAATTCAACTCCATGAAAAGAGTGTATGTTCTTGTCTGTACGGATGTCGCTGCAAGAGGGCTTGATATCAAGGGTGTTTCGCATGTGTATAATTACGATATTCCGCGGGATACTAAGACGTATATCCACAGGATCGGGAGAACTGCAAGGGCAGGGGAAGAAGGCAAGGCCATAAGTATCCTCTCAAGCAGGGATTATGATAATTTTACCCGCGTCCAGAGGGACAGGTCGCTGAGAGTCCAGAGGGAAGAAGTGCCGTTTGTTGAAAGGGTGAGTATAAGGGTTCTTGATAATCCTATGAGGGGCGGAAGAGATGATGCCCGGGGACCACGGCGTTTCGGGAATTCAGGCAGGAGACCTTTCGGCGGCCCTAGAAGGCGCTAAGTTCCTTATTTTTTCTTTTTTCGTTGTTTTGAGCGGGATGGGTCATTTGACCCACGACTGCGATGAGAAACAGGGTTGTTTTGCCTGATTGTTCTGGTCTATGTCCTAAGTAGACTTAAGTCTTTGTTCAACGAAATCGCCCCGTCCGCCAGACAACGAACCGTATGTGCTCAATAGCTTTAAAAATATTAATTTCCATTTAGTAGTATTCGGTGGTATAATGAGTTTTATGTTAAAGCTACTTGCTGGTAAACCGGGCTTTTCTGCAACGTATAAAGATATAGAAGCCAGTTTCAAAGATAAATATGCCCGCATAGTGCCTATGTGGCAGGATGAGGGACCAGACAAATTCATTAGAATGCACCTTGATGAAACAACTAAACAAAAGTATGTGGACTTTGATGCGGAAAGCGGACGCTACACGTTAAATCAAAAAGGAAAGAGAATACTTGTTAAAGAAACAGAAGATCTTCCATTGTATTTTACAGCTTTATCTCCTGAAGAGGCGATGGGCGTATTTAAATTTATTAACGCATGTAGAATTCAAGCACCAAGAGAGAAAGCATATTATTTTGACCGTTCGCTTATTTCCTATAAAACGCTAATTGATGCTATTGAGAAATGCCTCGTGGGTGAACCAATTAACATCGATGATATTACTAAAATGAATTGCGGCATTTTAAAAGGAGACACCCGTGCAGTGGACTTGGGAGGCGTATTAACATATCTGGAGGAATCAGGTATTCTTACTTCTGATTTGAATAATGCGGATGAAGATGTGCTTGATAAGTTCATTAAAGAACGATACGGTTGATTTTTACTGGCAGGCGAGGGCGACTCTTCGACTGTTACGGCAGCCTCGCCGCATTGGTTCTATTGGTTAGCGGTCGCTGAACAAAGGATTTTGTCACTCCGCTACGGCTCCGTCCGAATCGCTTTGCGACTCGACAAAATCTCATAGTTAATCTTTTTTTGTTTTGTTCACTTTCTGGTGCGGTAATCAGAGGTGTTCTATCGCTTTGTTTATCGCAGGCAGTATCGCTACTATCTCTTCTTTCAATAATCTGCCCAGTTTGCTGAAGCTGTATTCGCCGGCTGCGCTTTTGTTTTCTCTTGAAATCTGCAGTTTTTTTGTGCCGCCGTTGTATGAGTAGACGCTTACGGATATTTTTGTCTTTTCGAATTCTATTGTTTCGCTGAACAATTCTTTGTCCAGGTTTTTGTCAAATGCCATTTTATCTCCTCCTTTCTCTTTGTTATTTGGTAAGTGTGTTTTTTTATATGTCTTTTGATGTGAGATTAATATATTATCGGAACTAATTTTAGTTATGGCTAATGATAAGGTGCGAAGGCTGCTTGATGTGAGCAAAATAGTCATAAGGGATTGCTGTCTTTCTGGCGGGGCGATTGTCGCTGCGAATTCTAGCAAGGATTATTTTCCGCGCGAGGCGAAGAATTACAGGTTCGTGTGGCCGCGTGATGCGTCTTATACATGCATCGCTGCCGGGCTTTTAGGCATGAGGGATATCCAGGAGCCTTTTTTTGAATGGTGCATGAAAGCGGAGGGCTGGGCGCGGACAGGGTTGTTTTATGAGAAGTATTACGTCAATGGCAGGAAGGCGTTGCGCCATTTCCAGCCAGACCAGACCGGGAGTGTTCTTTTGGCTGTGCATGATTATTATAAGGATGATGATGGGGTTCCTGCCAGATTTGAGCAGCTTGTGAGGAAGTCTGCTGATGGCCTGTGCCGTGTTTGGTCAAAGGATCATTTCCGTGTGGTCACGCAGGATCTCTGGGAGGAGCGGCTGTGTTTTCCGGATTTAAAAGAGAATTTTATGTATTCGCTTGCTGTCTGTTACAGGGGGCTAATGTGTGCCAATGAGTTGATACCTAATGAGCTGTGGGTGAGGGTTGCGGGTGAGATGAAGGATGCGCTGCTTATGGCTTCTAACGATAAGGGTCATTTTTATAGGTCTTTTGGGAAGATCCCTGATGAGCGGGTCGATGCTTCGCTTCCTGGGCTTGTGTGGCCGGCGGGGGTTGTCCAGGCGGATGATCTGCGTATGGTGAAAACTGTTTCTTTGATTGAGGGGAGGATTGTGAGGGATTTTGGCGTGTACCGGTATGAGCATGATGAGTATGACGGGTGGATGTACAGGAAGAACGTGCATCGCAAGAAGGGGGCGGGCTATTGGCCGCTTTTGAGCTTGTGGATGGCTGTCTATTATCTTGAGTTGGGGGATAAGGCTACTGCTTTGAAGTATTATAACAAGGTTCTTCTTGATGTTGGTGATGATGGATTTATTCCTGAGCAGGTTTTTGATAATGATGTGCAGGTCTCTGTGTCGCCGCTTTGTTGGGCGCATTCTATGTTTGTGATCGCGTCGAAGAGGCTGGGTTATCTTTGATTTTTCAGGTACTGGTCGATTGCGTTCTTCAGCTGTTCTGGTTTCTGTGAGCCGATGAGTAGTTTTTTTCCATCTGTTAATTCTATCTGTAGGCCGTGGTTGCCGGAGACGTTATATGCTTTGCCTTTGCCGAAGAGACCGCATCTTATGCCCCAGCCGCCGTATTCTGTTATGGGTTGATAGGTTCTTGTGTAGTATTTTGTGTCTTTTTCTATTGGTATTTTTTTGTATTTCAGGTGGAATGGGGTGAATCTTAGGTATAGGCCGTCAGTACGTACTTCTGTTGTCAGCTTTAATTTGTAGAAGAAGAGTGGAAATAGTATTCCAAAACCGACCCAGAATAAAGTTAACATTGTGTCTGACATCGGGTTGTTTCCGACAGGGGTGCCGAAGATTACCTGTGTTATGAATATGTACCAGATGATGATTGTAGGGGGGAGGATCAAAATCCAGATACATGTTTCCCTGAATTGCTGCTCTTCGCGGAATAGGGGGTGGTTTTTTTCTTGCATGGCGTGGCCTTTTATCCCTGTGTCCTTTTCAGGTAGGCTTCCCAGGCGATGTCCCTGTAAATTTTCGCTGTAGCTTTCGGGTTCTCTGACTGGTAGAGACCTCTTCCGACTACTATGCAGTCTGAGCCGGCTTTCACTGCCTCGTCCGGGGTCGTGTATTTCTGGCCGAGCGAGTCTTTTTTTGAGCCGAGCTTTACGCCGGGGGTGAATATGACCTGGCCATTGTCGGCTATGTCTACCAGTTTCTTAAGCTCTTTGGGGTCGCTGCCTGCGCCGATGTGGCCAGCGATTGAGTCTTTGTTTGCATTGCTCATATCCACTGATTTTTTTGTGTAATCGGCGGTCGCAAGAGTGCCGTCTGATGACATCTGCGAAAGTATGAGGATGCCTCTTTCAATTCCGTCTTTTTCTTTCTCTTTCATGACTTCGCGAAGACCTTCTATCACGCCATGCCCCGGGACTGTGTGGACTGTGACAAGATTTGCCCAGTCTGCTATATTGTAAATCCCTTTTGAGTACTGGAGCTTTACTGTGTTTCCTATGTCTGCGAATTTGCGGTCTTCGAAGATCATGAAGTTGTGCTTTTTTGATAGTTCGACCAGCTTTTTAGTGAAATCTGGTGTGAAATCTGTTACTATGTCTATGTGCATTTTCAGGACAGCGATTTCTGAGCCAAGATCGTTTATAAGTTTCAATAATGTTTCTGTGCTGGTTTCGTCGGCTGCGAGGCAGAGGTTTGTCTTTTTTGTGGCCATGAGTCCGAAGAGTTTTTTGGCTGCAGGATTTTTTGCGTGTTTCGCTCTCTGTTCATATGTCATTTTTTTGTCCATCTAATCACCCGGTTCATTCGTATCCCATCTTCTTTCCCCAGCCGGCAGGGTCTTTGTTCCATTTTAGGACTTTCTCTTTTGCGTCTTTGTTCAGGTAATCTTTTTTGCCTGCGACGTCTATCAGTATGCTGAAGCTGCTTAAGGTGTGGAGGGTACAGTCTGCTTCTTCGAATCTGTCTATCGCTTTTTTCATATCGTATGTGAAGATTGCCATGCAGTCGGTGACTATGCCGCTTGCTTCGCGTACTGCGTTTACTGCGTCTATGGTGCTTCCTCCAGTCGATATGAGGTCTTCTATCACGAGGACTTTTTTCCATTTTTCGAGACGGCCCTCAATGAGGTTGTGTTTCCCGTGGTCTTTTGCGCTTGATCTGATGTATATCATGGGTTTCTTCAGCTTTTCTGCGATCCATGCGGCGTGTGGGATTCCGGCTGTCGCGACGCCTGCTACAATGTCGAACTTTAGGTTGTTTTCTTTTATCTTCTGTATGAAGAAACTGATTATCTTTTCCCTTTTGGTGACGTCTGAGATCAAGATCCTGTTGTCGCAGTAGATAGGGCTTAGGATGCCGGATGCGTAGCGGTAGGGCTTTTCAGAGTCCAAGGTCACTGCCTTGATTTCTAAGAGGATTTTTGCTGTGTCTTCTGCTATTGTCATCTTTTGCACCTTTATTTCTATTTTTTAGCACATGTCTTTCCATTCTACTATTGTGCCGCTCTTGTTTCTTGTCGTGCTGCCGAAGCCAACGATGTTTTTTAATACGTCTGTACTGAATACAGGGCCGTCTTTGCATACGCAAAGGCCGGACGGGTCGAGCGCGCACTGGCCGCAGACGCCGAAGCCGCATTTCATCCAGTGCTCTAATGATGCCTGTACTTCTACTCCGTACTTCAGGCCGAGCTTCAGGACAAAGGACATCATTATCTCGGGGCCGCAGGTGTAGATTGCGTCGTATTTTATGGTTTTCAGTTTTTCTTCCAATGCTACGGTGACGAAGCCTTTTGTTCCTTCTGTGCCGTCGTCTGTCGTTATTGTTACGTGTGCGCCTGACTTCCTGAACCTGTCTGTGAAGAGGAGGTTCTTTTTTGTGTCTGCGCCTATGATGGCGTCTACTTTGGTCTTATTCTTTACTGCTTCTTCTAATAGAAGAGCTAGGGGCAGTGTTCCGCATCCTCCGCCTACAAGGATTATTCTCTTTTTGTTTTTCAGGTCGAAGGTGCCGTTCCCGTACGGGCCGCGGATGCCTAATATGTCGCCTTTTTTCATTCTGTGCATGGCTTCTGTCGCTTTGCCAACTTTTCTTACACTTATCGCCATGCGCATTCCGTTCTGTGTCACAGTGAAGGGCTTCTCGTCGATGCGCGGGACCCAGACCATCACGAACTGGCCTGGTTTGGCTTTCATCTCTTTCTCAAGTATGAATGTCTTAGTGTTGTGGGACTCTTCGATTATGTCCAGTATCTTCACGCCTATGGGGTAATCTGTCAACCGTCTAAAAGGTTGATCATTAAGTGTGTTTCGCTTTCGCTCAAGCGCACATTTGTGATCTCGTTTCTTGTTGTCTTTATTCATGTGCGGCACCTGTTAATTCTTTTACGCTGGTGTAGCCGTTCTTTTTCATCCGGCTTTCCATGTCTTTTGCTATCTTGTTGAAGACTTCTATGCCATCGTAGTAGACTGCTGAGCCGATGCCTACTAAAGATGCGCCCGCCATCATCATCTCTATGGCGTCCCTGCCGGTTGTTATTCCACCGATGCCGATTATCGGTATCTTTACTGTATCGTATATGTCATAGACGCAGCGGACCGCAAGCGGCCTTATGGCAGGGCCGCTCATGCCGCCAGTCCTGAATTGGAGAATCGGTTTTTTTGATGCGATGTCTATCAGCATGCCGGGGCCTGCTGTGTTGATTGCCGAGATGCCGTCTGCGCCTGCATCTTCTGCTGCTTTTGCGATCACTTTTATGTCCGGGACGTTCGGTGATAGCTTGACTATTACTGGTATTTTTACTGCTCTTTTTGCTGCCTTTATCAGTTCTTTCAGGAGTTCGGGGTCTGATGCGTATGGTTTTGCGTGGACTATGTTCGGGCATGAAGGGTTGAGCTCTATTATATCTACTCCTGCGCTCTCTCCTTTTTTTGCTACGGCTGCCATGTCTTGTGGGCTGTCGCCGATCGTGTTCAGGATTACGGGGATGTTTTTTTGCTTGACTTTCCTTATCTCTTCTGTGAAGGCGTCGATTCCGGGATTCGATAGGCCGACTGCGTTTATGAGGCCTGCCTCGTATGCGAGGATAGTCGGGTTGTTGTGGCCGGTCTTTGCTTGTGGGCTGATTGATTTTGTGGTTACTGCGCCTGCGCCGCAGTTGTATGCGCGGATCATGGTAGAATGAGATACACCCTGGATTCCTGCGGAGAGGACGAGCGGGTTCTTGAAATCTATTCCGAAGACGGATGTTTTTAGAGACATGTCAATGCACCTTGTAGTTTGTTATATTGGGGCTATTAATTTATATATGTCTTTTCATGGGTGAAAAATTATTTGCTGTCCAAACTAATATAAACAACGATTAGGTATATGTTCTTATGACTATCTATCTTGTGGGGACTTCGCATATCGCTGGCGAGAGCCTCAGGAAAGTGAAGGAGACGATCGTCGAGAAGAATCCACAGTGCGTAGCTGTCGAGCTTGATATGAACCGGTATCTTGCGCTCAAGACGAGGGAGAAGGGGGATGTGAAACTTCCTATCTTACAGAAGGCGATATTTATGCTTCTCCGCTATATGCAGGAGCAGCTTTCGAGGGAGACCAATATACTGCCTGGGCAGGAGATGCTCCAAGCGTGCGAGAGCGCGGCCAATGTCGGGGCTAAGGTCGCTTTTATCGACCAGGATATCAACGTGACCATGAGGCGGCTCATGAAGAGGCTCGGGGTTTTTGGGCAGTTGAAGCTGCTTTTTTATATGGTTGTCGGACTTGTCGGGATTCCGATCAAGGGGCTTTCAATGTCGAAGGAGCTTGATCTTAACAAGGTGCCTGAGGATGAGTTCATCGAGTATGCGATGGGGGAGCTTAAGAAGCATTTTCCTGCAATCTATGAGGTGCTTGTCGAGGAGAGGAATGTGGTTATGGCTCGTAATCTGAAGAAGCTTGGCGAGGAGTTCGATGATATCGTGGCTGTCATGGGCGCAGGGCATGTGAAGGGTGTCGGCGAACTGCTTGGAAGCGATAAAGATTAAAGTGTTTTTGTCTAATTGAGGCTTATGTTATCTTTTGATGAGATTGTCGAGAAAATAGTGAAGAATTCAAAGCTTACCAAGAAGGAGATCAATAAGCTGGTCGATGCGAAGGTCGAGGAACTTGGTGGCATGGTGTCGAAGACCGGTGCGGCTCTTGTGGTTGCGCGGGAGCATAATGTCGATATGGAGATGAAGGCGCCGCCAAAGGAGCTGAAGATCAATGAGCTTGAGCCGCAGATGGGCGGGGTGTCTTTTTTTGCGAAGGTGCTTGCGAAATATCCTGTGAATGAGTTCAGGAACGCAAAGGGTGATGGCAAGGTGCAGAATGTTCTTCTCGGTGATGATACGGGACGGATACGGATGTCGTTCTGGAATGATGAGGTTTTGAAGGTCGAGGGGCTGAAGGATGGCGATGTCATACTTGTCGAGAATCCGTGGGTTGTGAGCGATAACCGGGGGAATCCGGAAATCAGGCTTGGGAGGGGCGGAAGTTTCAAGAAGTCCGATAAGAAGATTGAGGCTGATGCCAAGAAGGCGACGCTTGAGGGCATCAAGGACGGCGATATGGTCTCCTTTGCCGGGACTGTTGTCGAGGTGTTTGAGCGGGCGCTTGTTTATAGTTTCTGCCCTGAATGCCGTGAGAGGCTATATGGTTCTGAGTGCAGCACGCACGGGACGGTTGCGCCTGATGAGATGCTGATTGTCTCGTGCGTGATAGATGACGGGACGCGGTCTATCAATGCCGTGTTTTTCAGGGAGGTTGCCGAGAAGCTTCTTTCTAAGAGCGTGAAGGCGATCAAGGAGGAGCTTTCAGACGGTAAGGAGACGAGTTCTGTCACAGGGCATATCGTGTCGAAGAGGTTCAAGGTCGACGGCAGGGTAAAGATGAGCAAGTTCTCAGGGGAGCTTGAGATTGTGGCTAATGATGTTGGTGTTCTCGAAGCGGAGTAGTTTGTTTTTGGTTTTAATACAAATATTTTATGTCAGATTTCTTTTAGGAGAATGACTTTTTATTAATTGGATGCCAATTTCTAGAGTATGTCTGAGATGATCACTTTTACGTTTTTGCGAGAGATACAGAAGAAGGAGAGGACGTCTTCGGAGCTTTCAAAGCTTGATCCGGGGTTCTATGAGGCGGTGAAGGAGTATATCCTGCGCAAGAAGAGGATCAGGGAGCGGGGCAAGGAACTTAGTTTCAAGGAGAAGAAGGAGATTGAGAATATCGGGCCTGTCGTGAAGTCGATTTATGATACGCGCGAAAGGAAGATTGTCAATGGGGCGCTTCTGGCTGCAAGAACCGGCATGAAGATGGCGAATATACTTGTGCATGAGGAGAAACTGCTCGCGGATATCTGCAAGAGGATAGAGGAGTCGCGCGCCGGGTTTGAGTATGTCCTTGGCTCAAAACCGGAATATGTTCCTGTGGGTGATAAGGCTGGTGATAAAGAGCCAGTTGATGATATGGTCAGGATCAAGGTGATTGAGGATATCCCGGAGTTTGTCGGTGAGGATCTTAAGGCTTATGGGCCGTGGAAGGCAGGCGAGACTGTCATGTGCAACCGGGATTTCTCTGTCGTGTTTATAAAGGGCGGAAAAGCGGAGGAAGTCAGGTAATTTTTTTTTGTGAACTGCCATTAAATTTATAAAAGTAAGCATTACATATAATGTATTCTGAATTGATATTGGAACATTGGGATTATCAATTTCTAAATTTGCTGGTGATTAATATTAAAGTACCAAAAGAAACAATGAGACATTGTCCGTCTTGCAGGAAGCATACGCCCCAGACTGTCGAGCAGGTGAAGACCGCAGGCAGAAGGTCGGGGAGCGCGCTCAAGAAGGGCACGAGAAGAAAGATAGGTAATCTGCATTATGGGTATGGGGGTTCTCCTTATCCTATGATTGAGCATGGATCCAAGTTCGGGGCAAAAACGTCGCATAAGGTTATGCTTCGATATAAGTGCAAAGAGTGCGGCAAGAAGAATCAGGCACGGACTGCTCTTCGTGCAAAGAAGTTCGAGATTTTAAAATAAGCGGGTGAGCGATATTACTGGAAAATTTTTGAAGGTCAAGTGTAATAAATGTAATAACGAGCAGAATATTTACAGTAAAGCGGCAACTGAAGTGAAGTGCCTTGTATGCAAGGAAACTATTGGTAAGAATACAGGCGGCAGAACGGACGTTGTGACAAAGGTCTTGAATGTTCAGAATTAGTTCTGTATTTTTATGAACTCGGGTAAATTTATAATATTTACTTTCTTATTGCATAGTATGAGTTCATGCAGATGAGATATTTTGTTCATCTTGTGGTGTGATAGATGTATAACTATAAGGATTTCCCGGAAGTTGACGAGTATGTCATTGTCACTATCACGAATATCAATCCTAATAGCGCTTTCGCGAAGCTTGATGAGTATCAGAATAAGGTCGGTATGATCCATATTTCTGAGGTTGCGAGCACCTGGATACGGGATATAAGGAAGTATCTTTCTGTCGGCAACAAGAAGGTCGCCAAGGTCCTTTCGGTCGACAGGGCGAAGGGATATATCAATCTGTCTATAAAAAGGGTCAAGCCGACTGTTGAGCGCGATAAGAAGACTGAGTGGAAGAATGAGAAGAAGGCGGAGAACCTTTTTTCGATGGTCGCAAAGAATATGGAGCTTAAGCTTGATGATGCTTATGCGAAGACCGGTTTTGAGCTTCAGAAGAAGTACGGGTTGTTGTATGGTGTTTTTGAGTTGGCTGCTACTGAAGGCGCGTCCGCTCTTATCAAGGATGGTGTCGATGAGGCATGGGCAAAGGCGCTGGAGGATGTCGCGAAGAAGAACCTGAAGCCAAAAGAGGTTACTGTGACCGGTATTCTTGAAATAATATCCTATAAGTCTGATGGTATCGAGGTCATAAAGAACGGGATTGCACAGCTAGATGATGAGCATGTCAAGGTTGTGTATCTGAATGCACCGAAGTATCAGATAAAGGCTACAGCACGTGATTATATTGAATGCGAGAGGATATTGAAGGAAGGCACCGGAAAGATTATCGAATATATCACTAGGAATGGCGGAGAGGCCGTGCTTAAGAGGGAGAAGTAGCCGGGTGAGTGAAATCGTAGCGCATATCATGTTTTGTCCGAAGTGCATCCGATATACATTAAAAGAAAAATGCCCTCAATGTATGACGATGACTTATGATCGCAAACCGGTGAAATTTTCGCCTGAGGATCGGTATGGCAAGTATCGAAGGATGGCTAGGATAGAAATGTTTGCTAAGAGCGAGAGTGGAGGAGAATGAAATGGTTAAAGAGACTGTGGTTACTTTTTTGAGCAAGCCAAAATTGAATAATCCTGTATTTATTGAAGGGCTTCCAGGTATCGGTTATATTGGCCGTAATGCGGCCGGTTATCTTGTGGATGAAGTTGGTGCTGTTAAATTTGCTGAGCTTTTATCTCCGCATCTGCCTCCTGTCGTGCTTATGGATCCGAAAAAGAACGGGATGATTGTAGGGCTTAAGAATGATTTCTATTATTATAAGGCCAAGTCCAAAACTGAGAGGGATTTGATCATATTGATCGGTGACTCGCAGAGCATGGATCCGAAGGGTCATTATGTGATTGTATCTGCTATTCTTGATACTCTGGAGATGTTCAATGTCAAGGAAATGGTTACAATCGGTGGGTTTGGTACCGGTGAATTGAGCGAAGGGACCTCTAAGGTGTTTGGGGCTGCTATTTTGCCTGAAAAGATTGAGGCTTTCGAGAAGCTGAATGTCCAGTTCAAGGATACGAATATCGGGCAGATCATCGGTGCATCGGGTCTTCTTATCAGTCTTGGGCATCGGCGTGGCATCGAGGGGGTATGCCTCATGGGTGAGACGTCTGGGCTTTTGCTTTCTGATCCAAAATCAACTGAGGCTGTTCTTGAGGTATTAGCAAAGTATTTAAATATTAAGCTTGATATGACTCAGATTGAGAAAAGAGTGAAGGAAATCGAGAAGATGATTGAGAAGATTGAGAATCTCCAGACCAAGCTTGCGACGCATACGAAGGATCATGATGATTCATTAGGTTATATAGGGTGATTTTTTGGAAGAATATACAAGATATGAAAGATCAAGGATTATCGGCGCCAGGGCACTTCAGATTTCGATGGGAGCGCCACCGTTGATCAAGACGAAGGATACTAATCCAATCAATGTTGCGAAGGCTGAATACCTGAAGGATATAATTCCTATTACTGTTGTCCGTGAATAGCGGTATGTGGATTCCTCGGGGTATTTTTGCATAGTCTTTGCTGGGTTGAGTGTATTCTTTTTCTTTTTTATTGTGTCCTGATTGTTTTTCCTGTATTTTTTCACTTGTTGGTAGTTTGAGTAGATTTATATATGGCTTTATACAAAAAGTAGTATTGGCAGTTTTATGCTATTTATGTTGGGAGGTAAGACCATATGACGAAGTTGGAGAGTTTGAAGCGGGTTGTGAGTGGTTCCGGCATGGGAAACTATTCCGATGAGCATAACACATTCGTCGAAAACGGCATTGAATTTGGTTTTGGACTAGTTTTGGGTGTGAGTTCTGCTGTGACATTGATTTTGCTTATGTTTTTTGTTATCAAGACGATGTTTATAGGATAAAAGAAATAATTAAAGGTGAGATTATGAGATTTGTTAAAAAAATGCTGAGTAAAATTGGATTGAAAAGAAAAGGTATTACGCCTGTTATTGCGATTGTGCTTTTGTTGATGATGACTGTCGCTGCAGCAGGTATGGCTTATGTATGGATCATGAGTGTCCAGGAAGGTGTTGAGGCACAGGCTAATGAAGGTCTTGCGAAGCAACAGACTGATGCTTCTGCTGCGATAAAGATTGAAAGTGTGTGGAATTCGACAACTTCTGCTTATTTTGTACTGAGAAATACGGGTACTTATAGTTATTCTGATGAGGATGTAAATCAGTTTGCATATTATGTTGATGGCGTTCCTCAGACGACTATATCTCAGACCTGTGCTGGATCGACTTCAAAATTGAAGGCACCGGGTTCTATATGTGAAGTGCATTTAACAACCAGTACGTTCCCTGCGAGTGCGGGTGATACGAAAGTGATTTCGGTTAAATCGCCTGTCGGAAGGAGTGCGGAGTATTCCTGTACTAGAAAGAGTACAACTTCTTCAAGTTGTTAGTTTATATGTGGGATAATTTTTATCCCTATCTTCTTTTTTCTTTTTTATGTTGCTTTATCTGTTAGTTGTCGACTGTGATGTATTATCTGAACTTTTGCGTTTTTTTGCACTAAAATGAGGTATATCAAGTCGAAACACGCCGTTTATATGGAGATTTGTCGTGTTACAATCTGTTTCAGCAATCTCGACAACATTAGACTGCGTTTATTCAAAAAATGCAAAACTTCGGATTATAATCCATAATAGGAGATTTGATGGGTGAGATGTGGAAAATCCTGCGAATCTGTGATTCGCTTGGAAGATGAAAGCAATTTTCTTCGATTATTCATTGCTTTCAATTAGAATATTCGGTGTCTTTTTTTGGACTGGATTTTTCTGATATCATTGCCCGTATTTCTGGATTATTATCAGTTCTTCTGATGTGAGTTTCTTTCCTTTTGTGAAGTCGTTGAAGAGGTCGTGAGCTTTTTGCTTCATGTCTTTTTCCAGTCTGGTTGCCTCAAGTTCCCGCTGCTTTTTTTCTGTGTTGATCTTTGATTCTCGATCTGTCTTTATCCTGTCGTGTTCTGTGATGAATGCTTTGTGGGCATCATCTGCCTGTTTTTTAAGCTCTTTTATTTCCCTGAATTTCGGCGCGAGTTTATCTCTTAATTCTTTGATCTGGTTATAGTGGACTATGAGCTCTTCGTGTTCTTTGTTGCCTGCGTGCTGGTTGTCGACAAGGAGCTGTTCTGTCAGTTCCAGCTCTTCACGCAGCTTGTTTATTTTTACCTGGCTTGTGATTTTTTTCCTGTCGAGCTTTTCGCGGGTTTTTGCGAGCGATAATAATACCTGCATTTTTTCCATGCGAGTGCGCATCTGTTCGTCCTGCTTTATGGTGTGGTGTCTTGTCTGGATGTCCCAGTCGAGCTTTTTGATTTCGCTTTTCAGTTTTGCGTGGTCTTTTGGTATGGGCTCGTATTTTACGGATTCGGAGTCGTTCTCTTTTATTATCTTTATGGAGTCTCTTATCTTCTCGTTGATGACCTTCCTTTTTGTGGCGAGTTCCTTTACGAGCTTGTTTTTTGAGTCTCTTCTCTCTTTCAGTTCGCTTATCTTCTCGTTGAGACTATTGAGCCTGTCTCTTTCTGATTTCATTTCTGAAAGGAGATTTTTGACGTTAGAATTCAACTCATCTCTTTTTGCCTTCAGGCTGGCTAAAGAATCGCTCATATGTAGCAATATAAGAACAAATAGCCTTTTAAAATTTACTGTCGCGGGTGGTGTCTAGGGTACTTTTACGGATTTCAGTATCTTTTCTATCACGGTGTCTACTTTTACGTCTTCTGCCATGGCTTCGTAGCTTAGTATCAGCCTGTGCCTTAGGACGTCTGGGGCGATGGCTTTTATGTCTTCGGGTGTTACGTAGCCGCGGCCTTCCAGCAGTGCATGGGCTTTGCCGCCGAGGGCAAGGCATAGTGATGCACGGGGGGATGCGCCGTATTCGATGTACTGGCTTATGTCAAGCCCGAAGTCTTTCGGGGAGCGTGTCGCTTCTACTATGTCTGTTATGTAGTCCTGTATCTTCTCGTCGACGTAGATTGAGCGGGTGAATTTCTGGATCTCTATTATCTTTTGGGGGGTTATGATCTTTTTTACGGTGGGAATGTCGGTTCCTGTCATGCGGGCGATTATGGTCTTCTCTTCTTTTTTTGTGGGGTAGAGCACGTTTATCTTGAACATGAAGCGGTCTATCTGGGCTTCGGGGAGCGAGTATGTGCCTTCTGTCTCGAGGGGGTTCTGGGTGGCCATGACGAGGAATGGTTTCGGGAGGGGTTGTGTCTCGTCGGCGATGGTTACCTGGCGTTCCTGCATGGCTTCGAGGAGCGCGGACTGGACTTTTGGGGGTGCGCGGTTTATCTCGTCTGCCAGTATGAAGTTTGAGAAGATGGGGCCTCTTTTTGTCGTGAATTTGCCTGTGCTCTGGTTGTATATTTTTGTGCCGGTGATGTCGGCGGGGAGCAGGTCCGGTGTGAACTGGATGCGTTTGAAGTCGGTGTGCACGCAGTCGGAGAGTGTCTTTATCATGAGTGTTTTTGCGAGTCCCGGCAGGCCTTCAAGCAGGATGTGGCCGTCTGATATAAGAGCGGTCATGAGCCTTTCCAATGGGTATTGCTGGCCGACGACAACTTTCTGTATCTCGGTAAGGACTTCGTTGAGGTCTTTGGAGTAGGCTTCTGCTTTTTTGTTGAGTTCTTTTATCTCTTTGTCGATCAATAGTATCACCCTTAAGATGTAAGAATTTATGGTCTTTCTGTGTCATAATATGGTGCAGCCGATTAGATAATATTTCGGATAAAATATTATATGTCTATCTTCTTGATTTCAGGAGGTAGCCTATCAGTATGCCGAGGATTATGGCGAGGGCTATTACCAGAATTATGTCGCTGTATGGTATTGCCATGTGCCCTGTGTAGCCGGCTGCGGGTATGGCTGATTGGGGTGCTTGTTCTGCCATGTTTTCGGCGGCGCCTCTTACCAAGTCTTGTGATGATTCGGCTACTGCTTTGAGCATGGGTTGTCCTCCAGCCATGGGTGTTGCGAGTTTGGCGAGGAGGTTTTTTGTGGCTAAAGTGAGCGCTAATAGTGCCAGTGCCAGTGATATGAATATCCTTGTCTCTGTTGGCGATATGATGTTTTTCCCTTTTTTTGTGAGTTCGTAATATTTCCATTTATAGCCTTCGTCTATCTGTTTTACGAGGTCTACGGATTCGAGGTTGTCTAGGTGTTCTTTTATGGTCGATATCGACATACCGAGGGTGTTTGCCAGTTCTGTTTGCGTTTTTCTTCTGATGTTCAGTTCTTTCAGTATCGAGATTCTTGTATCGGCTGCGAGCGCCTTGAATGTCTTCCTGTCAAGCGTGATCTTGTCGTCCATGACTATAATTTTTGTCGCGTATATTTAAAAGATATAGTTATTTGTTTCGGTATTTACCTTACTGTTGGTGTACTTCTATTGTGTTCGGTTTTTTTATAATATCGATTCTATCGGCATGGTATGTACTGAAAGGGTTTATATATGGCATTGGGAATATCAGTATTAATCGTATGATAGGCGGTGTTATGATGTCATATCCAAGAAATCTGATAAGACAAAAAATGAAGCAGAGAATCGCAGAATTATCCCGGAGATATCCATATGTCAAACAGACTGGATATTGTGGCCAGATGCTTCTTTCAAGCTATATGGTAATTGGTAATGTTCGATAAATGAGATTTAAAATATAAACAGGGGTGGTATTAGTGGATATAGAATCTGAGATGTGCCTGATAAGAAATAATCTGAGGGCTGAAGGGCTTTCTACAAAAGGAGTTTTTATTGAAGAGTTCAGGAAGAAAAGCCTCGAAGAAGAGAAAAAATGGTATCGAGCGAGGGAGAAAGCAAGGAACAGGATGAAAGAGCTTCAGGATATGTTCCCGTCTGCGTTTGGACAATACCGGAAGGAGAGATTCGAACGTGAATTTTTCTTGCGGCATGGATGCTAATAAGAATTTTGGCAATCGTTGGCAGGATTTTGAGGATTATATCCTTAAAGTTGTCCAATGTTTTGCCAATGATGTTGATTTCAGGAAGGTGTTTTTTAACGATGAAAGGAAATTTGAGATTGATGTTGTCGGTTACTGGGATGATTTCTGCCTGTGCGTTGATTGCAAACTCTACGGGACTACAAGATACAGGAAACATTCGCTGAAAAATGAAGCAAGTAAACACGTCTTTCGGTGCATTGAATTTGAAAAGTGCATCAATCTGAAATGTGTGCCTGTGCTTGTCACTTTGCTTGATGATGGTATTTATTCTGAGTTTGAGTGCCTTATTGTGCCCTACTATAAATTCAATTCTTTTTTGTGTGATATTGAACAGTTAATGAAGCTTTAACTTCGTTGTTTGTGGCGCGGTCTTAATAATATAAACTTGCGGTGATATAAGATTCTTATGAGTGATTATGTAATTGCTGTGACAACTGTAAGTGATGAAGAACATATAGAACGTATCAAAGGGGCGGTCATTGACAAAAAACTTGCAGTATGCATGAATGTGATTCCTTCTGTTGTGAGTTATTACTGGTGGAAAAACAAGGTCAAAAAGGATGAAGAGTTCATCATACTCATGAAAACTAAAAAAAGCCTTGTTGAGAAACTGAAGATTGCAGTGTTATCGAATCATCCATATGAAGTTGCTGAATTTATAGTCATTCCTTTTGAGGATATTGGTTCGCATTATCGTGACTGGATTGACGGGGTATTGGGTTAGAATAAAATTATTGTTTTCTCTCGTTGTACATAAAGTATACAGAGTCAATAAAAAAGCTTGAAATCCCCCAATCATACCGAAATTTCATGATTTTTTACATGCGCAATATCCTAAGTCATTATTTTTTGTTACTTGACCGTAAAGTATTTAAACTTTGGTATACTAAGAAGTGATAACACGCAAGACAGATAAATTAATAAGGTTTATGGTATAATTGAAAGGGTGATTGTTGAAGTTTAATTATGGAATAATTTATATTTTTTATAGTTATGAATAATTGTTCTTGTGTTTGTTGATAATTTGTAAATCATAGGCATATGTTCAGATACGATGTTTGTGTCGTTAATGTTGAGGTGAATATAATGAATAATAAGCAGGCAATGATAAGCCATTGGAAGAATAACCGGGATGATGCCTTAAGGCGTGGAATGCTTAAGGAAGTAGACAGAATCAATAAGATCCTGTTGTTCTATGGAAACTTTGACAACTAATTTCTTATGTTTTTGTCTATGTTTTTTGCTAGGCACTATATTTGGTGTCACGGCTTATTGATCTTCTTTTGTCTGTATGTTTTTTGGATAGTTTCAGGGTTATCTTATCTATCTCTTCCATCAGTGTCGAGAAGGTATCTATAGGATCCCAGCCCCAGTTTTTCGCGAATATCAGTCCAGCATCTGTTGTGAATTTGCAACGGAATGTATATTTGGTCTTATTTCCTTCTGCATGATATCCTTTTGCGTGGATAGTGAAGTTGTTGATTTTTGAGACATTTGATACCTTTTGTACTGTCTTGTCCAGCATGCGATGGATTTCCAGCTTCTGGAATTCGTCGATGTTTTTGAGGTCTTCCAGTCCTGATATCTGTATGTATTGTCTCTCTTTTTCTTTCATTGCTGCAAGAAACTGGATTATGTCTTTCGGGGCTATTATGCCTACAGGATAATCGTTGTCATCGGTGATGATGATTGTTGACGTGTCAAGATTGATGTTCTCTTTTATTTTGTCGGTCAGGATGTCGTCGGGTTTGGCGATAACGAGTCTTGTTGACATCAATGATTTTACGGCTATATCGTGGTCGCTTATTATGTCTGATATGTATCCGTGGGGTGTGCTGAAGCTGCGTGTCTCGGATGTGCCTGAATCTCTGCCGTATTGCTCTTTTGTCGATAATTTTCTTATCAGGTCGAGTGATTCGATTATTCCGGAGAGCTTATTGTTTTTGTCGATGATTGGTATCCTGCTTATGTTGTGTTCGCGGATTGTAGCTATGGCTTTTCCAAGCGTGTCTGTTTCGGTAAGTATTGTGGGGTCGGGTGTCGTGAAGTCTTTAACTTTTTTTCCGCTCAGGATGCTGTAATTGAGTATGGCATTAAGAATGTCGCGTTCGCTTACGATGCCGGATATTTTTTTTTCGGTGCCGACCGGCATTATCTTGTAGTTGAGCCTGTACATCTGTTCGACTATGTCTATTATGTTTGCGTCTTCTGAGATTATGGGTGGCTTGAATGTGAAGCTGTCGATCTTTGTGTCATCGGGGGGTCTGCGGTGTAGGGTTACGAGCTGCTTGTATCCGAATATGCCTGCGTATGTCCCGTTTTCGTAGACGATGAGGTTGTGGATGCGCTCGTTGTTCAGGGTTGATATTGCCCTGTTAAGGGTTTCGGTTTTTTCTATGCTTTTTACGTCTCTCGACATGATGTCTTTTGCCTTGATTTCTGTAATTGAAGATTTTTTGTCCATAGTAATATAATTATAGGGATAAACAATAAAAACCTATCTGATGTTGATGTGCCCGAATGGCATGACTGCAATCGGGTACCAGTCGCCAAGGTTCAACACTTTTGATACTTCCGGGTCTTTGAATGCGCCGATCACTACAGTCCCTATCCTGGTGTTAGCTGCAACAAGGCTCATGTTCTGGCATGCGTGGCCTGCTTCCATGAATACGTATCTTTCGCCGCGCGGGCCGTATCTTTTTTTTGTCCGTTCGAAGTCTCCTGTGATGATTATCGTGAATGCTGCATCTTCTATGAATTGCTGGTGGAAGCAGGCTGATGTCAGGTTTTTGGTGTGATCGCCGGGTTCTTTGAGTTCCAGGGCGTGCTCTTGCGGGTGGTAGTAGTATATGCCGTTGTCGAGTTCAGGGATGTTTTTTGTGATGACGAAGAGTTCCAGGGGGTATATCGCCCCGGCTGAGGGGATGGTTCGTCTTCCTGCCTCGCCGGTTATGCCTTGGGCTGACCAGAGGATTTTGGATAGTGTGTCGAGTTTTACTGGTTTTTTGCTGAAACTTCTTGTGGAGCACCTGTTGTAGATTGATTTTTCTAGTGCGTTTGCTTTTGATATGTCTATTTTTTTAAAGTGGATCAGGTCCATAATGGTCCCCGTGAGCGGTGGTTGAGGAGTTATATGGATGCGAAGAGTCAAATATCTTGTGGATTTTGGCTTATGTTATAGAAGAAGTGTTATGTCACTATGTCTTTTAGCCTGTCAAGTTTTAGGGCGGTCTTTATCTCTAGCATCGACAGGTCTATGGGGGATTCTATCTTCTCGTTGTGGATGAGCGATAGGCGGCGCATCTCGGGTGAGGTGGGGCCTACGCATGGGCAGCCGGGTATCCTTGGGGATACGTCGAAGACTACGAATTCGAGGCCGTCTTTTCCTTCGGGGATTGCGCCCTGGAGCGAGAAGAGGCCGATAATGCCTGGAGGGTATTCTTTTTTGCAGGTTTCCCTAAATTTTTCTGCTGCGTTATAGACTAAGATCTTTTTTGATTCGCGCATGGTCAGTCCGTGGTGGCCTATCTCTTCGTTTTTTATTGTGATGTCGAGTTTCAGCTGGTCTTTTGCTGGAAGATTGAGGAGGCCCATGAGATTTGTCTGGATGCGGTCTTCGAAGCCTGCGAAGTCCAGTGTGCCTAGTGTTTCTATTGCGTAGCTCTGGAAGTTCGCGTTGAATCTTGGGGCTACTATGAATTCTTCGATTACTGAGGTTTTCAGTTCGTTTTCGTCTATTATGTCCTGTCTTATGAGCTTTTGGGACTGTGTCTTGTAGTCCTCGTAGTCTTTTGCGTAGAAGAATGCGCGTTCCAATGGGTTGTTTTTCTGCTGGACCTTGATTATCGCGAGTGAGTCTATGTCTTCTGGCTTTTTGAATTTTTTCGGGGTTCTTATGCCTGCTTTTTTCAGGAGGTAGTACTGGTTCTTTTGTGCTGAGCGCTCTTCTGAGCGGAGGATGAACCTGTTGCCGTAGAGCGGGACTTTGAACTTGTTTTCGATGTTGTCGTAGCCTGTGTAGACTGAGAATGAGCGGTTTGGGATGAATATGGTTTTCATCGAGTTGAGCTTGTCTTGTGTTTTTTTGTTTATTATGTCTTTGAATCTGTCAAGGAGAATCACGTTGTCGTAGAGCTTTTTGCTGTATCTTGTGTAGAGGGTTTCTCTACCAATTTCAGCGATGAGTACTGTTTTGAAGCCGGATGCTTTTGCGGAGACTCCTATCTCTTCTGCAGAATGCGAGCCGAAGATGCCGATTGTCATGTCTTTTGGGTCTTTTATGTTTTTGTAGCCGTCGACCATGTCCTGGATTTCGGTTCTTTTTATCATTGAAGATTATGGGTATTTCAGATTTATATTTGTTGGGGATATGAGTTTTTAACTGATTTATATGTTCTTTAATTTTTTAAGACCGCTCGTTGTTATTAATTATATTCTGCCCCTGGGTTTGTCGAAACCTATTTAAGTTTTCTTACGGTTATAGGAGTATTTCCTGTAATTATATGTGTGTGATGAAATGGATGATAAATTTGGGCAACTTTTGGAGATGAAAGGTTCGGATTTTTTAAAGAATTATGAGCTAAATAAGATTAAAACTCCCGGCGAATTGGCATATGAAGAGCTTAATCCGACTGTTTTCGTTTTTTACAAGGGTGCGCTTCGCACGCTTTACAGCGATGAGTTTTTACGGAACATAGACAGAAAATTGGGTGAAGTCCTGTCTTCTGTTGATAATTCTGTCGGTAACAGTGTCACTGATGTTGATGGTTTTATAGTTTATATTAAAAAGCAGAGTCCATATTTCAGATGCCCTGTTGTTGAAAATGATAGTCTTGACCCTGTCCAGCGTGGATTTCTGGAGGGGTTGGTTGACGAAAATATCCTGAATATGGAGATTGTCGATGGAGATAAAAGGCTGATGAGAAGAGCGCTGTACCTAATGATGTATGCTTTTCTGTCGAAGAAGCGGTCAAAGTAGATGCAAACTCTGGTGAGAAGAACGATAAAAAAGAGAAGGATATCTTTTTTGGAATGCCTGCTACGATATGTCCTGTAAGTTACACAAAGGAAATACTGGCTATCGGATATAAAGAGGGTTACATAGCACCACGAGGTAAAGATGTAGATTATCGCCAAATTCTACAAGATGTTCTTGGTGAGAACCATTATCTGATAAAACCAAAGGCTGATGGTGTTCCTTCAGATATAATCCCGAAGACAGTAGCTGGATTGCATCTAGGCGATAATCTTGAGGCTATGAATTTGGAGTGCACCCCTCCATCAGGACACTAAGATAACGAAATATTTAATACCTTTGCTTCAAATTCAACTGGCGGCAAGTAGCCAATTGACGAATGAAGCCTTTTGTTGTTATAAACGACATCAATAAACTGCTTTATGT
>JBDRKP010000028.1:0-22777 GCA_043813875.1 archaeon
GTGCACTTTGCACCTCTTCTTTATTTTTGAATTTCAATCGAGAAATAGTTAATGCACGATTAGGCTCGCCTTTTGAAGTTGGTTCGCAATTCAATCTTCGGCTTAAAAGCCGAAGGGTTTCTTGCTAGGCTCGCCCTAAAGTGACATTATCGCGCAAAATACACCAATATAAAATAGATCATGACCACGCACGAGGTTGCGCCAAGAAACGCGATAACCGGGAACCTGCCGATATTTAGCGGCGTCCTGAACGGCCGCTCAAGTTTCGGCTTTTTGTATCTTAAGGTTATGAGGCTCATATTGACAAAGAAATACACAACAAAAGTGCCAAGATTCGTGATCATAGCCACTGTTTCTATATCGCCCATGAACAACGCCGCAATCGCAGCCACACCCGCAAGAATTATGGCATTGTAAGGAGTGCCCCGCCTTCCCACTCTTGAAAGAAACACAGGAAGCGAATTATCGGCAGAAATACCATAAAGCACACGCGAACTGACAATCAGCATGATAAGGACCGTATTGCTTGTAGCGAACAATGCGATGACAGACATGAAAATTCCAGCGCCCGGAATCGCTTCAGATACGGCCTCAGTCAGCGGCGCTCCCGATAAAGAAAGCCTCTCCCAGCCAAGAATCGATACAGCAGCCACAGCAACAAGCACATAAAGCACAGTCGATATGATAATCGAAAGGATGAGCGCTTTCGGCACCACGACAGCAGGATTTTTCGCCTCCTCCGAGATATTGGCGACATTCTCAAAGCCGATAAACGCAAAGAATATTAGAGCAGTCGCAGTGATTATGCCCGAAAACCCGGGCGTCGCAGTCTCAAAGAAATCAATATTAGAGCCGCTAAAAAAGAAGAATCCAATCACCACGACCAGCACAAGCCCCCCTGCCTCGATAAGCGTAGCCACTACATTGAATCTTGAAGACTCCTTAATACCTATGTAATTCACAAGAGTAAGCACAAGAACAAGCGCACCCGCAATCAGCAGGTCAGAACCGCCGAAAAGATAAGAGAAATACCCTGCAAAACCGAGACTGACCGCAGCAGCGCCAATAGTCCCGGAAGCGACAAGAAAAAGCCCGACAATAACAGACAGCCTCTTCATCCTGAACGCATTCAGGGTATAATTATACTCCGCCGCAGCCTTTGGATACATGCTCGAAAGCTCGGCATAGCTCAGCCCCGTAAACGCTGCGATTACCGCAGCAATAAAAAAAGAAATCCACAACGCATTCCCTGCAAGGCCCGCACCTTTGCCGATAAGCGCATAAATACCTGCGCCAAGGATGATTCCGACACCATAAAGAGTCGTCTCAAACAGCCCAAGCTCTCGTTTCAGTTCGCCTTTCACTGCATTACCCGTCATCATAGCACCGAAAACATAATCTAGCGATAATCACACAGAAGCTTCTGCAGATAGACTTCACATAGGCCGGCATACTTCCCGAACTTATTCTTCGCAAAACTCCTGACCTCAAAATCATTCATCAGCTCTGCCTTATAGTAATCAGCAAATATCTTCTTGATCAGCCTGTCCACATAAAAATATCCATAATCCCTCAGCTGGAAAAGCCTGAAAATATCCATCGAATAAGGACCAAAACCGCGTATTTCGCTAAGCTTCAACAAGTCTGTCTTCTCCCTGAACAGGTAATACCTGCACATATCAAGTATGAATTTATCCCTATACCCGGCACCGCATTCCGCTAAAAGGCCGGGATTGGCAAGTATCTGTCCCGGCTCCGGAAAATATACGCCCTCTCCATAAGCATCAACGATTTTTTTGGCCATCGACTTATAGAGCCTGAAACTCACATTCTGAGAGCAGATTATCATGACTGCAGCCTCGAAGTCAGTAAAAGCAGAAAGCAGGCGATTACCGTATATAGCCTCAGTATGTTTCGAAAGGACATGATCATCCCGGACAATCGTATAGAAATCAGAGTAATTCTCACCCACCCCAAGGCAATATCTTATCCTCTCACGCAAAAACTCAAGAGACTGGTCATCCGGATTCCCTTCGATATTCAGCTCCAGAAAATCATCCTCCTGAAAGAACTCGACATCAAGAAGCTTCCCCTTATACAGAAAAGACCTGAGAGGTTTATCCTCAAAAAAAAAGAAAAAAGGCCTGTATTTCAGTATCTTGCATAGATCAAAATCATCAGCCACAGGAATCTTGATAAGCACAACATCACCCTATCTCTCTCATCATATCATCCACTTTCAGATGCAGGCTATCAAGAGACGAATCATTATCGATTATAATCGTAGCCATAGAAAAAACAGAATCAAGCCCCTTCTTCAGGACATCATCAGAATCCCTGGAAACCACATCATCATTTCCCAAAAAGACCGCCCTGTCAACCCTCAAACTCTTTGAAGCCCTGACCTCGACAAGAAAAAAAGAATCCGTCAGTTTCTCAAAAAAGTCGACCTCTTCAGGGCTTCGAAAACCCACGACAGTGACCTTACCATAATCACTGCAGCGCTCATAAAGCATCCTTGCGACAACATCATTCCCCTTCTCACTCCGAAGCTCATTTCCAAGTTCAGCCATATTCTTCTTAGTGACCTCTTTCCCGGATGATATAAGCTCATCCCGCAGGACATCGCTCAACACAAATTTCCTGTACCCGTATTTCCTCTCAATATAATCAGCAACAGTATCCTTCCCAGACCGCGCAAGACCGCAGATGCCAATGACATTCATAAGCACTATTTGCAGAGGAAGATATAAAAAACATACATAAAAAACCTCCGCCAAAAGTCATAAGTAACTAAGAAATATATACTCCAATACCCAATAATATCACATGAAAAAACTCATCGCAATCCTCCTCATCACAACAATCATGTTATCGGGCTGCACACAGGAAGAGACACCTCCGATACCTCCGACAGATGGATTGCCTATAAAAGAGCCGCCTTCAACAGACGGTGAATTCTGCGGCACATCGACAGACGGCCCATGCTCAACTGACAGCGACTGCACAAAAGGCGGATGTTCCGGCCAGGTCTGCCAGAGCATAAAAGAGAAATCCGCAATCACAACCTGTGAGTACAGGGAATGTTACAATGCACGAAATTACAATCTCGCATGCAGATGCACAGACAGCAAATGCCGATGGTCATAAAATCATGCGCAATAATATTCTCCTTTCCTCTTCTGCATGTCATCATGCTGCGATCCTAACTTATTCGCCCTCGGCCTCCCGGTTTCCTGTTCGCGCCGAAACGTGATGCCAAGCGACTTCAAAAATATGTTCATGCCCTTATGTAAAGTGACCGGCGCCTTGGCATGACCCGAAACGCCTGACTCGCCAAGGAAAATGATCGCCCGGTCAGATATATAATTCAGAAGCATCATATCATGATCGATGACCATGCACGTCTTCTTGTTCACCTCTATGAACCGCCTGATGATCTTCGCAAGCTTGACACGCTCCTCGACATCAAGATACGCCGACGGCTCATCGATAAGATAGAACTCGACATCCTTCGCAAGGCAGATGGCGACAGCGACCCTCTGCAGCTCACCGCCTGAAAGCTCGCCGACATAATTATCAAGCAGCACCTCAAGCTCAAACGGCTTGACGATCTCCATCTTGAACTTGCTCGTGCCATAATCATCGCAGCTCTTGGCAAGAAGTTCGGCAACAGTCCCGTCATAATCGCCCTTAAGATACTGCGGCTTGTATGCGATCTTGATCTTCTTGTCGATCTTGCCCTTGTTGGACTTGATCTCTCCTGCAAGCACTTTGGCGAAAGTCGTCTTGCCGAGCGCATTCGCCCCGAAAACACCCACAATCTCGCCAGCATAAAGAGTGCCATCATCAACCTCAAGACCGAACCTGTCAAACCTGACCCCGATTGCCGGATAATCAAGCGCCCTGTCCTTTCCCTTGAAAATCTGCCCCTTCGCCATGAAAGAAAGCTCATCAGGCCTGAACCTCACATTGCTGTCCTTGATATAACCGGAAAGATACGTATTGACGCCCCTCCTCGAAGAATAGAGCGTTGAGATGACCCCGTAGACAGACGAGTGGCCGTAAACGATATGGATCATATCGGTAAGGAAATCAAGAGTCGCAAGATCATGCTCGACAATCATCACCGCCTTGTCGGCCAGCGCAAGCTCCCTTATGACCGAAGCCACAATAAGCCTGTGCCTGATATCAAGGAACGATGACGGCTCATCAAAATAATACACATCACCCTCGCGCAAAATCGCTGCAAGTATGGCGACCCTCTGAAGCTCACCACCCGAAAGCTCAGTCAGCTTCCGGTCAAGAATATGCTCAATCTCAAGCTTCTTTGCCATCTCAGCCATCAACCCTCTCTCATCTTTGATTATGTCTGTGACCTTGCCTTTGTACATCTTTGGGATAAGATCAACCTGCTGCGGCTTATATATCGCCCTGACTTTCTTCTCCTTCAGGTCAGAAAGATAATTCTGAAGCTCAGTACCCCTGAAACGCAGTATTATCTCATCCCAGTCAGGCGGATTGTCAAATTTCCCAAGATTCGGCATTATCTGCCCGGAAAGAATCTTCAGCGCAGTAGTCTTCCCTATACCGTTAGCGCCAAGAAGACCCGTGACCTTGCCCTTCAATGGGATTGGAAGATTATAGAGCCTGAAAGCGTTCTTGCCGTACTGGTGGACCGGCTCGTCAAGCTCATGCGCAAGATTGATGACCATGATAGCCTTCTTCGGGCACTTCTTGACACATATCCCGCACCCGATGCACAAATCCTCTGATATCTCGGCGAACTTGCCCCTGACGATGACAGTCTCCTCATCCCCTGCCCGGACGCGCGGGCAGAAATTGTGGCACTCCTTGCAGCACTTGTCAGGCATGCACTTATTCCGGTCAATTATAGCGATCCTGTTGGTACCCATACAAATCACGACATTTCATTTATAAAATTAAATAGATTAAATCATTTATATTATTTGTATTTATTTGTATCAAATGTATTAAAAACATCCCCAAAACTTTAAAAAAGATAGGCACGGATTTAAACTGCTGATTTAATCAGTAGATTTCATCAATCATCATCAAATATCCTGCCGAGGTGGCTCAGTTGGTTAGAGCGCGAGACTCATAATCTCGAAGTCGCGGGTTCAATTCCCGCCCTCGGCACTCAATCTTTTTTTCCATACCCACAAAACAAACACACATACTTTTCGGCACAGTATATGTTTGTGTTCTGCCATCAACTGAAGAGGTAGATGGCAATTGAAAAAAGAAATGAACCGGTTAAACCAACATCAAAAGAGGCATTATATGATCTGAGTCGGATGTTGGATAGTGAGTTTTTGATTAAACTTTGTTTTGCTGGAAAAATTCTTTATTCAGAAGGCATCTTTGGTCTCCTAGTATAGATATGAATTCAAGACATATTGCTGGACCATGCGGTGGGTATTAAAGAATGAGGCATTAACTGCTATGGCATGGCGCATTACATTGATCCAATTCTCCCTGTTTGTATAATATGTGCGGATTATAGTGAATTCCAATTTATCATATAGTGAGATGGCATCTTCTTTGTCGTCGCTTTCTTTGTCTTGGAGGGAATCAATAGCCCAGCCCGTAACGCCTTCAATGCACCCTTCAATCCACCACCCGTCTAAAATGCTTAAGGAAGGCACGCCATTATGCGCGGCTTTCATGCCTGATGTGCCGGATGCTTCTTTGGGTTTCTCTGGAGTATTGAGCCATAAATCTGCTCCGCTAATCATCATTTTAGCTAACTCCATATCGTAATCTTCAAGGTAGACTATTTTGATCCGGTCTTTTAATTGTCTGGATGCTGTAATTATTTTTTTTATCAATTCTTTACCTGGCAAATCTTTCGGATGGGCTTTGCCGGAAAAGATGAATTGCATCTTGCCTGCTTTTTTGGAAATCTCTGACAGCCTATCAATATCATAAAATATCAAATCCGCCCTCTTATAGGTGGCTGACCTGCGAGCAAATCCTATTGTGAATGTCTCGTAATCCATCCCAACGCCTGTCTTTTTGTTAACATAATCAATGAGCTTGTTCTTTGCCTGCCCGTGAGCATTCCATATTTCATCTTTAGGGATACCCAAGGCATAACGCAAGCTAAAAGGATCGTTCTTCCATCCGGGTATATATTTATCATAGAGTCCTTTGAAACTGTCGCAAACCCAGGTCCGGGAATGCACGCCATTGGTTATAGACTCTATATGATATCCTGGAAACATTGACTGTGAAACCTCGCCATGCTTCTTAGCCACGCCATTTACATACTTGCTTAAGTGTAAAGCTAATAATGTCATATTAAGCTTATCTTGGCCTGCGAACATCTTCAGGACATCAGAAGGCAGGAAATCTCCCAATGCCCTTTTTACCAGATCAAGAGGAAATTGATCATGGCCTGCAGGCACCGGAGTATGAGTGGTAAAAACACAGAGCTCTCTCACCTGCTCAATATCCCTTAATGGTTCTTTTTTTCTCTTTCGCTCATTCAGCAATTCCAAGGTCAAGAAAGCTGCATGGCCTTCATTCATGTGGTACTTTTTTATCCCGGTATAACCTAACTCTTTGAGCATACGCACGCCTGCTATCCCTAAGATTATCTCCTGCAAGAGCCTGTACCATTGGTCTCCTCCGTAGAGGTAATCATTAAGACCGCGGTCATATTCGCCATTTTCCTTCAAATCTGTATCCAAAAATATGATCGGCACAATGTGCCCGGTTATGCCTACAACATCATACTGCCAAGCCTGAATAGATACGGTCCTGTTCTCTATCTGGACGGTGACTTTATTCGGAAGGGGTTTTAGAAATTGTTTCGGATCCCATTGGAGCGGAGATTCCTTCTGGTTTCCCTCTGAGTCCAAAGTCTGCTTGAAATAACCTTTTTCATATAAAAGCGTAACCGCAACCATCGGCACTTTTAAATCTGCGCAGGATTTGATGGTGTCCCCTGCTAATATTCCTAATCCGCCGCTATAAGTAGGCATGCGGGAATCAATACCTATTTCCATTGAAAAATAGGCTATCTTTCTTTCCTTTTTTCCTTCAAACTCTGACAACATTTTGTAAACCGGATCGTGCAATATCCTATCCATTTAGTTCACTCCATTTGCTGCTCTTTTGTTTTCATGTGATAAAGCAGCTTGTATGATTCTGGCATAATTTTAAACAAGATTAAAAGTCTTTTGCGTTCTTTGCAAGTGCTTTTCGATGATTTTTGTCCCTTCTTGTGACGGATTTCTCGAGGTATTCGGGACTTCGTCCTACTACGATTTCGTTCATGAGGTATCTATGGGATTCGCAAGGTATATATGTTTGCGGGTCCATACAAAATCTTACACTACAACGGATATTAAGATTTTGCCACCCTCGGTGAAATCTATTGTGACAATTGTCACATTATCTGTGATACGTCCTATTTGGTGACTTTTAGCGAACTCTATATTTTGTGTCACAACATTGTCCAATAAAGATGTGATTGACGGACATCGCAATCTTACCGGCAAATCGCCACCAGCAAATATCACAAAATATGGCCGTTTGCGGACACTTGCCAGACCTTGTGTAATTTTCACCCAGAAAAACGACTTTATACGCAGAAAGCACTATTTACAACCGTAACTACCGCAAAGTATTTAACTATTGATGCGAATAAAAAGACTATGAATGCACCGGAAAGGTATGATATTAAAACTGGAACGCATTTAAGGCTACAAGAAAAAGAGCGCCCAGAGAGATATTTTGATCTATTTTTCCCTTATCTTAAAGTTGAAGAATTTGATGAAAAACGTTTGTTCAATTACTTAGAAATCCCTGAGCTCATCATTTTATCACATCATAAAAGTCAATATGCAACAATAGAATCTGATGTTGACAAGATTGAAGAATTCAACAACATCAAAATGGATAACATGAGGACTCTTGTCAATAGAATACGCAGGGATAAAGACTATTTATTGCTAGTCTGCAATGGTGTTTGTTCCTAAGACTAATTATAGCTCATTCTCGCCATATCTTGCAGGATTGACAAGAACTTGCACCTAATTTAAAAGTTCAGACCATAACCAGTTATCAGGGCAGACGTTGTAGGTATGGAACGATACGTTATAAACCCGCTCTCGCCATTTTTTTATTATCTATAAAGCATATATTGAGAACAACAAACTACCCCAGCATCACTTTTTCTTCGTCTCTGCAATCTTCGCATCAGCGACTTTCGTTTCCACGAGCTTTGGCTCTGATCTCTTAGACTCCGCCATCCTCACATCAGGAGTTTTCTCATCCACAACCTTCGCTCCAGTCTTCGTCCCGATTATACTCTCGCATTTATCTTCAGTCCCAAGACAATCAACGACAGTTGGCGTCTTCTCCATATTGCGGCATACCCCTCTCGCGCTGTCATCATTGCCCTGATAGAATTTGCATCCGTCCTTGTTACTGGTATGATTGATGTAGTATTCACCGTCTTTATTATCCCTCTTTGAATATCCTTTCATATATATGCGCCTCCATCATTATCCGACATAAAGTAAAAGTCATAATCTTTTGGACTATCTGACTTTTACATATAGATTGACATCTATTGGTTTGTTGGTCCTATTTGTCCAATAGGTAACGATGTCAACTATAAAACATCACAAACAACGAACCATATTCGCCGTATCAAGTAAGAACAGCTAGATTTATTAAGCAGACACATGCATGCTGCCGATAGGACATGAGACCACACCAAAACATTAAAAGACAAAAACACTTCTAATAAATATGGAAAACCGATTCCAATATATGCTCGCCCCGCTCGAATCCATGACCGACTCATGCTTCAGGGCAATCTGCCATGGAGCTGACATGACATTCACCGAATTAGTCAGCCTTGAAGCCCTGGCAAAAAACAACGCATACGCATCGGAAAGGATAAAGCTCTACGACAGCACCCCATGCATGATCCAGATAATCGGCCAGAAAGAGCAATCCCTCCAAAAATTCCTATCCGCATTCACGCCCGATAATGGCTTTCAGGGATTCAACCTGAATCTCGGCTGCCCAGACCCGTATTTTGTCGGCCAGGGCCTTGGCTGTGCGATGATAAAGCGCATATCAAAGACAAAAAGGATGATCGACATCATAAAGGATCATGGCTACAGCACAAGCATAAAAATGCGCCTCGGCCTCAATCAGCACGAAAAAGACAAAAAGGTATACATCAACCTGATAAACAGCGTCGATGCAGATTTTTTTATAGTCCACGCAAGGCACGGCAAACAGACCTATAGCGATAAAGCAGACTGGAGCGTCTTCCCGGAATGCGTCATGACCGGGAAAAACATCATCGCCAACGGGGACATAAAAACAAGGGATGATGTCGAAAAGATGAGAGACTGCAAAGGCGTGATGATCGGGCGGGCCGCGATAATCAACCCTTTGATCTTCGCTGGATTGAAAGGCCTCCCACTCTCGCCATTGGACGAAATCAAAAAAGAATACGAAATATTGCTAAATGAAAGGAAAGCGCCGCCAAAATATCGCAAAAACATCTTCAAGCATCTTGGAAACGATGACTCCAAAATAGCCTGAATTCCCATCAAATCAACAATCCACGGAAGCTATCTCTTGAAACACGGCAGAGCCAGGACAAATATCGCCACCGCCGCGAGAAAAAATCCGAAAATATTGTTGGGCGGACTCTGCAGCCCTGCAAGAATCAGTATTTGAGCCGATAAGGCCATGACATATATTCTGTGAACCTTGTTGCCATCCATGACAATATTTAAGTCAGAATAGTATATATTTCTTATCACTGGCACGACAGAAATTGGAAAACACATCGGAGAAATAAAGATACACCTGCCGTGGATTGCGCTCACACAAGAGCCTTTTCAGCGAGATCCTTTAATATTTTGCCTACAACATCTGGAGTGCTGTCATCCACAATGCCCAGATACATCAGCAAAGCGTTCTTATAATCCACCTCTATCTTCGGCTCGCAATCCTTGACATACCTCCATGGGATGCGCACGGGTTCAGAAAAATAGTGAGATGTACCCGCACCGACATTCCTAATCTTATCGGAACTGAGACCCGAATCCGGCGGCACTGATACAAACTGGACTCCTGAAAGGAGTTCAAGATACTCCAGAGTAGTATCGCCTACAACCCCCATATAAGCAAAAAGCCCTTTCTCAGCATCCTTTTTGAGCAGATCATTCTCATTAAAACCGGCCATATACTCAGTTCGCAGGAGGCAGTGAGTATACCCGCCACCAAACAGCTTCTCAATACATTCGATACAATCACTAATATTTATCATCTCAATGAAATATTAGATAATATATATTCATAAAAAAATATATATCTAACGATAAGTAATCTTTAAGTCACTTTAATCCTCCAGAAGATAAGCATAATCGCAGGACAAAAATAACAATATACCCCACCCAGACATCAATAGATATGATAAAATCAAGAAAAAACAGCGGATTTATACATCCAAAAACTAAAAATAGACCATAAATCCGCGCAAATAATTTAACTAAAGCATCAGCTTAGAATTTCCTGTGTTTTTGAAAGCATTCTCTGCAGTAGACTGGTCTGCCTTCTGTAGGCTTGAACGGTACTTCAGTCTCTTGATTACATTCAGCGCAAGTTGCTTTATGCATCTCGCGTGGAGCGCCGAAATTACTTTGGCCGCCTCTGCTTCTGTTGTCAAAGCTCATTTTTTCACCTTATTGTTAACTAGATATACGAGTTATTCCCATTTACCAAGAAGTAGAAACTCTCTATATACTAAAACCTAATTGGAAAAATAGCTTTATATATATATGTATCGCTGAACTTTTGCGTTTTTTGCCTTGAGACATTATATTTAAGCCATAGCATCTCGTTTTTAGAATAAGTTACGTTTTTACAGGTTGTACGGACGGTTTCGATAGCAGTTGACTAATTTAGCTCGGAAAACGCAAAAGTCTGGTATCGCCTGTTTCATTCATCGCCCAGGAAAAAACCGCAAGCTCCACCTCACCTCACCACACCCCCCAAAAAAGCGCACAAAGACACGGACATTCCTCCACATTTGACACCCACATACGTTTTTTACGCTGCAATATGACCTCCCAAAAATAACCTTCTGGCAAGAAGCAATACATAGCTATTTATTATTAATATGCCAATAAAATAATATTCGTTATTTCTATGGTGTGGTAAGGTCAGGCACATAAATAACCGGACAAAATAGCCTTATGGCCATGTCATGATTGAGAAAAAGACATACGAACCAAAAGAAATAAAAATAAAAGAGCGGGGCGGCTGTAAATATGCAACTAATAATAAGTTCAAAAATATGCAAAGAAGGTGTGATCGAGATATCAAAAACAGTCACCGGCTGGCAGATAAGCAAAGTAAAGCATTGCGGCGATTGCGATAAGGATGGCTACCCATACTTATATCAGACACTTGAATACAACGGCATAACATATCGCGCGACACTAGGCACTTACCTGGAAGAGATATGGAACACTTCACACAACGACAAAAAAGAAGATTCATGGATACAGGAACGCTTCAACCAGATATCCAACTGGATGAACGATTCCGAGACACCAGTCCGCATTTAAGAAAGCCAGTCTGATTTCACTTTAATACACATATGCACAAGCAGATTAAGCATCGCTTTCTTTTGCAATTTCCACTCACTCGATCTTGCAGGAATCAAACCATTCCTTCCTGAACAGCTTGAGAGGCATCGCATTTATATCGTCCCTGGTGCCTTCCACAAGATAACTCACCGCCATCTTATTATTCTTCTTGTCAATATCCGTACTGATCAGCTTGCATCTCTTCGTACCGATCAGCGTTTTTATCTCCCGCTCATTGATAACCATATTCGTAGTCACATGCACCTTTTTCTGATAAGATCCGATACCTTTTCTCTCAAGGATCGTATCAAAGATGAGCACAAACCATATCAGGACATAAAGGATGATACCCACATCATACTCCCCGACACCGATAAGCAACCCGAAGATGGAGAATATCCATATGCTGGCAGCGCTCGTGAACCCGAAAATCTTGTCCGTAGTCTTTATCAGGGCGCCTGCACCAAGGAACCCGACACCGGTTATGATACCGCTCAGAAGCGGAAGAGGAGCCTCAGGACTCAGGTTTATCGCAGTTATGGCAAGCCCGCATGAACCGACAGCCACAAAAATAAAAGTACCGAAACCGATAGGCTTATGCGCCCTCTGCCTATCCACGCCAAAAAGAAGCGACAACACAAACGTAATGACAAATCGCAATACTACAACAGATATTTCCATAACAATCCCAAAAACCATGAATATGAAGTGTTTCTCCCCGGAGCAATTCTTTTGTACAAATAAGCTTAAATACACATAGACAACACCCAAAACAGAGACAAAAATATAAAATGCATACACAAAACAGTATACATGAAACTCGAAATAGAACTCGTCCCCAGAACAGCATGGTATTCCAACCTGCGGACAAAGATCCCACAAAAAGAATGGGACAAGATCAGGAAGCAGAGCTATTCCGATGCGGGCAACAGATGCGAAATATGCGGAGCCGTTGATAAACTGAACTGCCATGAGATATGGACGTACAATGACAACAGCCATACCCAAAAATTAGAAGGCTTCACCGCCCTATGCGATAACTGCCATCTCATAAAACACATTGGATTCGCACAGATACAGGCAGAAAAAGGACTCATCAGCATGGAAAGACTGGTAAAGCACTTCATGGAAGTAAACCACGTAGGCAGAAACACATTCGAAAAGCATCATGAAGAATCATTCATCACATGGGAAAAGCGCTCAAAGCATAACTGGACCACAGACTTATCCCGATGGTCAACACTAGTAAGATGATTTCTTCAGGCATCCCGCCAGAGTAATACGCAAACAAAAAAGCCAATGCATAATGAACAAATCCTATAAATCTTCCACAAGGACAAACTCCTTCCCGCAAAGCCTGCACAAGGCGCTGAACTCCTTTTTCCCGACCCTCACATTAGTGCACCCACAGCTATACTTCTTCAGGTTGGACTTGCCCTTCTTGAACTTCCGCTCCCCCTTCTTCTCTTCAATTATCCTGACCCCGTGCGCCTGGATAAACCCTGTAAAAGGCTCACCCATCCCAAGTGAATATCCCTTCGCATCACTCGGGATCCCAAGCAGGCCAGCCCTGTCGCGAAAGAACTTCGAATGATGGTTCCCGGATGACTTCTTCGGCGTCATACCGAGCAGGTCCTCCTCAAGATGGATCATCTCATGAAGAAGCGTGGCAACAATCTGACAGAAAGGCCTCTCCATATACTGCGAATTCATGTTGATCTCATGCTTCAGCCCGAACTCATTGCGCCCGAACCTGTAATGCCCAAGACTCGTCACCCGCGTCTTCTTGAAAGCGATGACCGCCTGCGGCAAACGCCCAGAAAACCACTGCGCATTGAAAAGATCAAAAAACCGGTAAAGATACTTGACAGCATTCTTCAGGTACCAGTCACCGACACTGGACTCATGCTCACGCAGATTCCGATTTATTTCCTCAGCCATAAAATTCAACCCTAAAACATCTATTGTTTGCCCCATAATTTAAACTTAATCCGGCAATCTCAAAAAACTATATAAAACCATTCGCCCCTATTTCTAGGTATGGCTATAAACATCACACAATCAGGCATTCTGACAAATCAGGTAAACACGCTTACAAGCGGCTACTTCACAGAACTCCAGTTAGAGTTAATCACCGCCATCGCAATCCTCATCATATTCCTGATACTCGCAAAACTCTCAGACATAGTCTTTGAACAGGTATTCAAAAAACTCACGCAGAAAACCAAGACAGAGATAGACGACAAGATAATCAACGTCCTGATGACCCCGATATTCCTGACTGTCACCCTCTTTGGCGTCATAATAGCCTTGAGCACGATAATGGTGCTGGAAAACACAATGGTGTTCCTCACAAAGATAGCAAAGACGGTCCTCATAATAATATGGACAATAACAGCAGCAAAGATATCGACAATAATCATATATGACGTCCTCGGAAAAGTCACAAAAAAGACAAAATCGACACTAGACAACGAGATGCTTCCGCTTTTCCAGAACCTCGCAAAAATAATCATATATTTCCTCGGCCTCACGATGATCCTGAGTGCATGGCAAATCGACCTCACGCCATTCCTCGCGACAGCAGGAGTAGCAGGTATCGCCATCGCATTCGCGGCCCAGAACACGATATCGCACATATTCGGCGGCATATCAGTCTACTTCGACAAGCCATTCAAGGTCGGCGACAGGATCCAGCTTGAAAGCGGCGAATACGGGGATGTGACAGAAATAGGGATCAGAAGCACACGGATACTCACCCTTGACGAGACAATGATAGTCATACCGAACGACAAGATAGCCAACTCCAAGATAGTCAACTACCATGCCCCCTATTCACGCATGAAAGTGAAGATGCGCATCGGCGTCGTTTACGGATCAGACGTCGGAAAAGTCAAAAAGACACTATTGAAGGTAGCAAAAAACGCGCCGCACGTATTAAAAAATCCTACCCCCGTAGTCCTTTTCGTCGAACACGGCGACTTCAGCCTCCAGTTCCTCCTCATAACGTGGGTCGAGAATCCTATGCTGAAAGGAGATGTGACAGATGAACTGAACGTGGGAATAGACAGGGAATTCAGGAAAGAGAAGATAGAAATAGCATTCCCAACCCAGACAATATACACAATAAAAGGAAAATGATACCATGACCTCAACAAACGCAGAATCAATCAACGCAAAAGACCTCAATCTCCAGGCCCTGACAGCCGACGAAGAGAACGAGATCCTGAAAAACACAGTCTCAGAACTCCATAAAGAGCTCGAGAAATACAGGAAAACGCCATACATAGTAGCATCTGTAGTCGACATAATCAATCCCGACGAAGTCGTGATAAGGCTCAACGGCGGCGACTTCTGCGTAAACGTCGCAAACGACGTAAAAAACAAGATAAAAGTGAACGACCGCGTCCTCGTCGAACAGAAATCACTGACATTAGTAAGAATTATCGGCACATCAAAGCACTTCGACGTATCAAACTACATAATCTGCGAAAAGCCCAACATTGACTGGAAAAAGATTGGCGGCCTGAAAAAAGAGATCAACGAGATAAAAGAAGTGATAGAACTGCCCTTATTGCACCCGGAATTATTCGAACAGGTAGGCATAGACCCGCCAAAAGGCATGCTGCTCTACGGGCCTCCAGGCACCGGCAAGACCCTTCTTGCAAAAGCCGCAGCAACAAACACGAACTCAACATTCCTTGAGATAGTAGGCTCAGAACTTGTCCAGAAATTCATCGGGGAAGGCGCAAAATTCGTCAAATCAATCTTCGATCTTGCAAGAGAAAAAGCCCCGTCAATCATATTCATCGACGAGCTTGACGCCATCGCCGCAAAAAGAATAGAAGTAGGCACATCCGGCGAACGCGAAGTCCAGCGCACCTTCATGCAGCTCTTATCCGAGATAGACGGCTTCAAGCACCTAGGCAACGTAAAAGTCATCGGCGCAACCAACCGCTTAGACATCCTGGACCCGGCGATAACAAGGCCAGGCAGGCTCGACCGACTCCTTGAGGTGCCCCTCCCGAACGAAGAAGGAAGATACGAGATATACAATATACACACATCAAAGATGCACCTTGAAAAAGACGTAAACTTAAAAGAAGTAGCCCGTCTAAGCACAAAGATGTCAGGCGCAGAGATAAAATCCGTCTGCACAGAAGCAGGATACTTCGCAATCAGGGAAAAAAAATCCAGCGTAAACATGAGCGAATTCATATCAGCCATAAAGAAAGTGAAAACAGAAGACAACACGCACAACAACATCCACATGTACGGCTGAATTAAAAAACCAGCATATACCACTAAAATATATAAAACATCACACAAATTAATTTATTATGATACTGGACGACACGACATACAAGATAGCCATTCTCTTCGTGATACTCCTTGTCGGCTACACCATCTCAAAGATCACAGAAAATCTCATCACATCCGCCTGGAGAAAGAAATACAGCACAAGCCTCGAAAAAGTGCAGCTGGCCCACATATCAGGCCTGGTAATAAACATCATCACACTCATCATAGCCTTGAGCATCCTGAAGATAAACATCACAGAAAACACGCTCCTTGAAATATACAATTATATCCCGTTCATTCTATCTATAATACTTCTCGGCGTCCTCATAATTCTCATCGTGAAACTGACATTCTACACAATAGATAAATTCATATCCACAAGCGGCATCAAAAGCATAATAGAAGAAAACGACCACGAGGATACACTTGAAACCTTGCTATTGCTCTTAAGGTACGCCCTCTACATCATCCTCGGCCTGATCGGCCTGAAATCAACAGGCATAAACATAGACTATGCAGTCACTCTGCTAAAGACAATCCTTTATCCGCTATTGATATTAGGCCTTGTCCTGTTATTCGTAGGCCTGAAACCATACATCGAGAACTGGTTTTCCGGCCTCTACCTGAAAAACATGAACTTCCTGAGAGTCGGCGAGCAGGTCAGGATAAAAGAAGACATCTATACCATAGACTCTCTGAAAAAGCAGGGCATAACCCTGAAAGGAAAAACCGACTTCAACACCTTTGTCCCTTACAAAAAACTATACGAAGACCAACTTCAATACAAAGAGATAATATACGACCTGACCACCCTTGAAAAAATTAAAGACCACTTCCTCGCCCAGCAGCCAAGCTACTGCGGGCCGGCATCAGCATCGATTATTTTGAAAATCTTCGGCTACAATATCAGCCAGGAAGAGATCGGAAAAGAAGCAAATACATTGGTTCCGCCGCAAAAAAGACTGGACGGAAAACCGATTCCCGGCGGAACAAGACCCGATAATCTCATAGACACAGTCGAAAGATTGACAGATGACAAAGTGAAAGGCGCATGGATAAACATCGACAAGATCAACGACCTCAAACTTGAAATAAAGACATGGCTCGACAACAAGGCCCTGGTAATCATTGATTACAAAAAAAGTTTCCTCTTCCCTGAAGCTGAAAAAGCCCACTATTCAGTCTGCCTTTCGATAAAAGGTGACGAATTGCTCATCCTCGACCCCAGCCTGAAAAAAGGAGGCGTATATTTCGCAGACATAAAAAAAGTATACTTGGGCATGAACACATACTCTGAATTCCTGAAAGAAAAGAGAGGATACATCGTCCTCGCGCCATTTGGCACAACAGCATACCACAGGATTGAAAAAGGTCTCATATACTCCGACCCGAGCCTATACGACAACCTTAACAACAACCTGACAAAAGAACTGGACACCCTTATAAAAAAAGCCTCAAAGATAGAAAACATCCTGCCATCCAGCATAAAAAAGACCATCAACGAGTACAAGAAAAAAGAGAAAGTGACCCGCATATGGACGCCGGGATCATGACCGCAGATATTTTGTTAATCCCCTCACATTATAATGCAATCTTTAAAAAGAACCCACAGGAATACGATTCAAACCACATTAATCTGGAAACACCAACAATAAAATATTTAAAGCTATCGGTCAAATCAATAAAAAAGGTGGTTTGCAAATGTCAGTATTTAGATGTTGTGAATGTGGAAATACAATAGAAGAAGAGGCTCCGCCTGAAAAATGCGCATGCGGTGCAAAGTTCAGCTACGACGAAGTCTTCGATTACGACGATGACGACGACGACGACGAAAGCGAAGTCGAACCAGAAAAAGAAGAAGAAGAAATAGTTTAAATTTTTAATTTTTTCATTGAGTATAAAGTATATGCCGACAATGAAAAAGCTTGAAATGCTCAAATAGCATCGAAATTTCATGATTTTTGATTGTATTATTCATGATTTGATTACTGATTCTCTATATACACAATCACTACATCCTGATCCCGCCATAAGAAAGAAGTTCACCAAGTTGAGCAAGAATGACCCGATAAAACTCGCGCCCCTCATCAGTAAGGCCATATATCTTCCTTTCTCTTTCCCCCTCATAAGCAAGCCTGACAGCCACATATCCCTTCTTCTGCATATTGTTGAGCAGCGGATAGATCTGTCCTGCGCTCAGCTTCTTCCCGGTGACCTTGAAGAAATCAGCCATAAGCTCATATCCATGCCGGGGAGACTTGTTCAGCGCAACCAGCACATAAAGCTTTGTCAGATTAGTCAGAAACGATTCTTCGGTTTTCATAAAAATCACATATCCTCCAGATCAAATACCAAATAGCCCATTTCTCTTAACTTATCTTTATTCTCTATTTTCTTAGCAATCAGCCCGAAATACTCTCTCCTTTTTCCCGTATTCCAGTCAACATAACTGCTTTTTCCAATAAGCTCATCCAATATCTTTTTTGCTTCATCATATTTCAGGCTCTTATATTTGCATTCAAAGAAGCCCATCTCATTTGTTTGTGCATTTAACGTGACGATATCTATCTCATACTGATTTTTCCCTGCTTCCGCTCCCTTTACTGTCCCCCACTGCCTCCCGATATTCTGGAAACTAAACGGCAGTGCGTCGCGCTTTTCAACCAAAAACTCACCGCATATTCTCTCAAAAACTCCTCCAAGATAATGACTATATCCTTTCCTGATTTCATCAGACGAAAAGATGGCTTCCTCTAAAAAAGAAATATTCGGATTAATAAACCTGAACCAGAAATTCACAAAATTGTCCTTGATATAATACCGCCCTTTCCTAGACTTGGCATTATCTATTAAAGGAGTACTCTTTTCAACAAGCTCCACCATAATCAGATTCTTAAGATAAGGTGTTATATCTGTTCCCTTGACACCGATATAGTTTTTAATCGACCCAAGCTTCGTATTTCCAAAAGCGATAGCCTCAAGTATTTTTTTATAAGTCCCGACATCTGAGAATTCATATTTCATAAGAAAATCTATTTCAGATTTAAAAAATGTATCAACCTTCTTTAATTCATCATCGAGCCACTTCCAGAACGGTACATCAACCTTCTCTAGATAATAAGGGATACCATCAGAAAAACCATATATCTCTATACACTCGATAATTGTAGACTCAGGAAAAAAATCATCCAGTTCCCGAAATTTCAATGCCCTAAGCTTCAACTGGCCTGTTTTTCTTCCATATAAAGGAGAATTATAACTCAGGACATAATTTTCCATCATCGATATGGAAGATCCGAGTAAGACCAGTTTTGTCCTTGTACCCTTCAATTGGACATCAACAATCCTCTGGAACTCAGAAACAACCTTCGGATTCTCTTTGATGAGATTAGGAAATTCATCAATAATCACAATCTTATCCTTCAAAAAGCTAAAAATAGACTCTAAATCCTCCTTAGCATACTCCACACGCGGCTCAATCCTTTTGGCAACATCCTTCAGCTTTCTAAGATTATTCTCTTCAGTCGCAAGATAATAGACAAACTCTTTATCTTTTACAGATGCAAGCACAAGCGTAGTCTTCCCGACCCTCCTGCGGCCATAGATCACGTAGAACTCAAGATTGGCGCTATCGAGTTTATCTTTAAGCGCCCGAAGTTCCCTTTTCCTGTTGATGAATTTCATTTAAATCCCTTAGACTGCCAAATCAATCAAAACCCATATAATTCAGTAAATTAATATAATTCTAATTATACTAATTTATATTATATTAAACTTATAAACATTTCGCCTGCATAAAGTTTTAGTTTTATCAGTCTCGAGAGGAGCGATTCCTCGGTCTTCATATATCTCATTATATGCGCAACAGCTATATAAACATAGCGCAAACAAAGATATATCTAATAATGACATCTAAAATCAAAAAAAGAAATTTGGGTAAAAAAATAAATCCCTTAACTTAAAAGAAAATGCGAACGCCACAAAGAATATCTCCACATAAAAAACACAGACGCAAAAGACCTCCCATTCATAGACAACACATTCGACGGCATAACATCCATGTTCGTCCTCCAGTACACGGACGGCCCCGAAAAATATCTCAAAGAAAACTACCGCACCCTTAAAGTTGGCGGCATCTTCGCATTGACAGGAAGGATAGACAGAGGCAGGATGGACCTGATCCTTGACTCATACGAGCAGTCGCTGATAAAAAAAGGAAAAATGAAAGAACTAAAAAAAGAATTCCATATATTCAAGGAAAAATTTCAGAAAAACGTCACCAAAGCCGTCATAAACAGCTACACATTTGATGACATAAAAGACATACTGGAGCACATCGGCTTCACAGACATAAAAGAGCACAAGAATCCCTACTTCGGCCAGTGCTACTCGCTCACGGCACACAAATAAGTTATCAGCCAAAGACACAAAAGACAGTCTCAAGTTCCACTCAAGACAACAAAAATCTATCCCCTTATCATCCTCATATGATCAATCCTCTTCTTGACAAGTTCCCTCGTCCCTATATCTGTCCGGTGCCTGACAGCTCCCCTGACCTGCCTGCATCCTTCTTCGGCAATCTTTTCTGCCTCGTCAAGAGTATCCGCAATCCCGACAATCGCCAAAGCCCGCGACTTGCCCATCACAAGTTTATCGTCATCCTCGTCAACAGACGCAAAATATATCTTCGCGCCAACCGAAACCCCCGACACATCAACGGTATCACCACTACGTGGATTATCCGGATACCCATCAGGCACAATATACTTGCACACAGTCGCCAACTTATCAAAAGACACAGGAAGCATAGAAAGCGTCCCATTGATTATAGCCAAAGAAATATCAACAAGATCAGTGCGAAGCACAGAAAGCACATTCATCGCCTCGGGATCACCAAGCCGCGCATTATACTCTATCAGCCTGACCCCGTCGCGCGTCGCCATGAACCCGCCATACATCACGCCCTTGTAATATCTGCCGTACTTCTTGTACATGGCATCATTCACAGCGACAGTGATTGCATGCGCATCAGAAAGATCTTTAGAAGTAACAAACGGCAATCCGCGAGATCCGCTATAAGACCCCATGCCCCCGGTATTCGAGCCCGTATCGCCTTCATAAGCCCTCTTATGATCCTGCACAGGCGGCAGGTCAACGACAGTCTTCCCGTCGACAAAAGACATCAGGCTGAACTCCTCGCCGACAAACTTCTCTTCAATCACGATCCTTCCGTGAGAACCGATGACCTCCCTGCAATAAGCGAGCGCCTCATCCTTCGATTTAAAATGCTCACCCGACACCTTCACGCCCTTGCCCCCTGTAAGCCCGTCAGGCTTGAGCACATACCCGGTATCAGAAAGCTCATCAATGAACCCAGCAACGCCTTCCATTGTAGAAAAGCTCACAAACCGCGGCCCGCCGACAATCCCGTACTCAGCCATAAGCTCCCTGACAAACGACTTGCTCGACTCAAGCGCCGCAAGCTCCTTAATCGGTCCGACAGACGGCACCCCGACATCAAGAAGCGCATCAACGACACCGACAGAAAGCGGCAACTCAGGCGAGATAAAGGCGAAATCAGGCCCGACCTTCTTTGCAAACGCAACAATAGCCGAAACATCATCAAGCTTCCCGAGAGCATAATCAGCAGCGATCTTCACAATCCCCGGATTCCGGGCGCTCATGAACGCAAAAATCTCCGGCTCATGCCTGCTCTCACTGAGTTTCTCGGCAATTATGTGCGCTCGTGCGCTGTTCCCGACAAGAAGAATCTTCATTTTAAACGCCTCTAAATACTTACATATTAGCTATCTGCATGAAATTATATAAATTAATACGATGCAATATCAATCCTTATTATGCGTTAAGCATACTGATTTATACCTAATGCGATTCCCCGCTTCAAGCAAAAAGCATTGCGCATTTGACGATACAGAACCAGAGATAAACATATAATCTGTGGCATTCAAGTATATTCATGGCAATGCAAAAATTCACAGGATTAGTTGGACTCGACGCACTTAAAAAAACTCTTAAAAAATACTCCGTTGGGGCTGTATACATTTTTGGAACCCAGATAAGCGGAAAGACAACTCCGTTAAGCGATATAGACATAGGCATAGTCTTCATGAATCAATCCGCGAAAGAAAAAGACCCTTCCGGCACCTATACAGCTCTTGAAGATGCATTAAAAAAATACTTCAATTCGCCGAAGGCAAGAATAGATATTGTATACCTTGGCGAAACATCATTTTACTTCCAGATGAATACAATAAAATCCGGCACTATTCTATACAGCCATGGCAAAAAATTCAGGGAAGACTATGAAGACTACGTAATGATGCGCTATCTGGACTGGAAGTATGTAGAGGAAACATTCAACAGGGAAATGATGGAGGCGATATGAATGCCCATAGACAAAAAAATAATACTTGATCGCATCGCCACGATAAGAGAAGACATTGTTCGCCTGAATAAAATGGCAGATCTCTCTCTGGAAGAATTTAAGAATAACACAGATAACTATGCGATCGCCGAGCATCATTTGAGGCGCGCTTCCGAAAGCGTTCTTGACATCGGCAGGCGCTCGGCCCTTAAATAACACTATTGACAAGTAATTATAAAAACATAACCTTTCAGCAGTCTATTTATAGTCAACTGAATTACTTTTGAGCAAAAAGATACCCAAAAACCAAATTCAATTGAGTATCCTGAGCTATTTTGAAAACTTGTTTTTCAAAATAAGCAAGTTTTCAATTTCGCAAATAAACTTGCGAAATGCTCGGGAGCTTGCCACAAAGTGGCAAAGATATGGGAATTCA
>JBDRKP010000029.1:0-12026 GCA_043813875.1 archaeon
ACTGTTCTCCTGTGCAGAAGGCATCGGTATCGTTATGTTCTGTGTGGTGTTGACGGGCCCAGAGGTAACATTAGTGACGTTATCATGTGTCACGTCATCATATGTGGTATTGTAAGTTGTGTTTGTTGCGTTCATTATGTCTGGATATGTTTGGTTAATCATTAACGTGTCGTTTGTCTGCGTGATGTTAAGAGAACAATCCTCGGTGGTTGTGTTATAACAGACGGAGATGTTGTCGTTAAATGTTAACGAGCCAGCGGTCTGATTATCATGTGTCTGGTTTTCGGTGTAATTATATGTATCATTGATCTGTGTCTGGTTTGATGTAATATTTTCTCTGATTGTGACATCTTCGGCTAATATGCGATTCCTGAAAAGAACTGTGGCTGACATGCAGGTGCCATTCTCATGGGTCTCATTATAGGTCACAAAGTCGATCCCGGTGTCGTTATATATCACCAATATGCCGTCTTTGCATCTTAATGGCTGATACTCTTTGAACTGGATGAATACACTTGCATTGGGTTCAGAAACATTGACCTCAACAATTTTCATCCCCTCGAATTCCTGGGCGCCGTAGGTAACGTAACCTGTATAATTCTTAAGGGAAAGCATGAGAATGAACATAGATACAACTAGCAAAATCCATACGGACCTTTTTACAATATCTATTCGGGGATAACGAAATCTATATATACTATATCTACCTTAAATGGTTAGTAACACCTCCATTTTTTGTTAGATGAATTATAAAATTACTGAGATTGAATTCTCACTCACAAGCGATTCCAATTACTTAGGGTTGGGTTTGTAGTTAGCATTGGCTTTGAATTATTTTTGGGAAGATATGACCAAATATCATACACTTTCGATATATCAATATATTGGTATCAAGAGCTATATATAGATTTCTTAAGAGCGGCGAGCGTCAAGAAGTCATTGAACTTGAATGCCGAACGAGATCCGTCATGAGCTTACGCAGACTAATAATAAGTATAGGTCTTTTTCTCTTTGTACTGAGCCCCTTCATCAGCGGAATAATAGGGATTCAAATCACTTGATATCTGCCTGCTTTGCGGAATACGAGAAACCATATTAGCATGAGGTGATTGCGGACGGGATACAGGGGCGTTATTGGATGGAGGTTCTTGTGGAGATACATCAATGAAGTTACCTAACAGCCATGCATATATTCCGGCCAGGTGTACAAAAAAGAGCGCACGCAGCAACTCCAGAGTAACGAACAAACTAAATACGATAAATAGAGAATAAATGGATGAGAATTGTTCAATCATCGGTTCCGGAAAAAGGCTAGAAGAAAGAGTCTCATTCATCTGTCTTTCAAACTCCTTGTCAATCCGGGCTTTTGTCTGTCTGTCAATATCATCCATATTATTTCTTATAGATGCAGCACACATCGTGCTTTCTTCTCTTGAAAGGTCTCGCATACCAGATTCCATTGAATTGAGAGTCGAGGTTTCCATGAATTCAACAAAGCCATAGATCTGCTGCTTTTGACTGTCTAACATCGATACCCCAATCATTATAGGTAATACATCATCCATCGCATTACTCAAGTCCGATTCTAAACGAGCCTGCATGTCTGTCGGGCCGAATATCAGTAAGATATATACTGCCACGATTATGGTAATGTTTATAACAAAAAATGCTTTCGATGTGCTGTTGGCGGTTATACCGTAGATGCTTATCTTTTTGTAGTGCTCTTTGTCCTGATAGGACATATAGTGGGCCAATAATACAGATAGAATGAATCCAAGTGAAATCAAAAATGCCTGCAAAGAGAGACCCAGATAATAAAATACAAGAGGTGTGACGAGTAATGGAGCAATAAGTATTGAGTAGTCAATATCTTTTATGGATAATGAATATAGCCCAACCAAGGCATAGGAGAATGGAAATAACAGGATGAATATCATGAAGAATAGCCAGTTTATGCCTAATCCTCCCGCAGATAACATTTTTGTGCTCAAACCGATCGGATTGAGTATATGATCGCTTGTTATGCCTGAAAGTGAGAGAAAGATGAATGACAGGGCAGTTATCAATGCGAATGATATCAATGTCAAGTTTCGCGTTATGATGGAGACCACCTCTCCTTCCGGTGATAATTATAAGTCCGGTTCTCTCTTAGAAAGCGTTTCAATTTTTCAATAAATTCGTCTATCCTTTGCCTAATTATGCTTTTCGGTTTAGAGGGAGGGGTTGACTCTTTTTTCTCAAAATCATAATCTGTCGATTTTTCCGGCAACCACATATAGTAAAGAAGCGATGCTGCCAGTATTATAATCATTATGATTATTGCAATAATAATATTTCGGCGTGTAATTTTTTGGCTATTCTGAATCTCTTCCTCTATCAATTTTTCCTGACCGAGCAACATACCATTTATGTCGGATATTATCTCATCTGCGGAGGCATAATCCTCTTTTTCTATCGCAAGCCTGAGGTCATCGAGGAATTTTTCCAAGGTCTTTAGATTCCTGTCCAAGGAATTTATCCTTTCATCATCTGAAGGCAGAAGAGAATTCATGTCGTTGCGTAATTTAAGCAGCTTGTTTTTGAGTTCCGTGTAAGTTTCCTTTATTCTTTGTTTTTCTTTAAAACCAGGCAGGATATCAATTATGAATGACTCTGAGGTGTTTGTGCCGGCGGCTGATTCAAAGTAGATGGTGGCGCCGTATGACCCAGGGGATGTGTCTGATGAGGAGATGTCGATGCGAATAGTATAGGTCTCGTTTTGTTCCAATTCTGATATTATTTCATCCAGAACCAGACTTAAATCTATTTCTTTTGATTGCAATTTAAAGGTTATATTTTTCTCTATTGCCTCTCCGATGTTTTTTATTGTGATGTTTAAAAGCACGGAATTGTTTTGGTCCAAGACCAGTCTTTCGGGATAAGATATTATTTCCAAGCCACGCGTATTTTGAGATGATTCACCAGGCGCCGTGCTTTTTATGGCCACTTCCGATATATTCAGGATATTTATCGATTCTTCTTTATTCCAGCCGCGTATCCTGAAGCCATCTATTGTTTTTTCTGCACTAATCTCAAAGCGGTATAATCCTTTTTTTGTGATGTTTTTGAGACCATCACAGAAGTATTCGCTTGTGGAGTTTACGGTTGCTGTATCTGTGTCATTGTAGTTGTTCGGGCCCCTTATGAAACAGGTGACGATTGCATCTTTTACAAGGGTGTCGTTGTAGGGGTCGATGCTATAATCGATGCGCCCTGAAACCGTCACGCTTGTGCTACGATTCGTGTCTATATACGCGTCCGAATGAATGTTTACGGTGACATTCAACCATTCGATATCAATCGTTGTTGTGTTCGAGACGGTCTTGGTAATATCCAATGGGGAGAGACCTGTGACAAAGACAGTATAATAAACTGATGGTCTTTTTGGAACGTCGAAGTAAAATTGAGATTTCCCGTCCGGACCGGCATTTATATCAGCGGTAGCCACGATGTTGTTTGAATCATCCCGTATCGCAGCGGTTATGTTTGCCATGTAGACCGGGTCTGTATTTGTGTTTGTGCCTACTTCGATTGATATGTTATCGCCTTCTGAATATACTTTGCCTGTGAAATTTGTGAGTATGCGAATCTGGTTTATGTAATTTGTTATATAAAATGTCCTGTTGTAGTCTGCTGTGTTGTTCATCCGGTCTTCTGCTGTGAGGTATAGTGTTGCAGGACCTGCTGTTGATCCGGTGAAGCTGTATTCTATGTCAATGTTTCCGTCGCTTTCTATCGTGTAGGGGGATGAGGATGAGATTGCGGTCGAGTTTACGGTCACTGATGCAGAGGGGATGCTCAAGTAGGAGCTCACCGTCGCGTTCACTGCGTCACCGGCCTGATTTCTTATATGGGCCACTATCCTGAAACTGTCAGCTTTGAGAAAGTGCCAATCAATGTCATTCGGCTTTGCAGTGGATACGAGAGCTAAGTCAGTTATATAGAGCGATGACTGGTCTATCTGAAGCCAGATTGTGTCATTGTATGCTGAGTTGCCGGCTATGTCGACTACGGTGAAATTCAGGTTGATGTTCTTGTTGCCTGATTCCGGAACTTTGAAGCTGCCAGTGCATTTTGAGTCCTTGTATGTGGGATTTTTTTCTACGTAGACTTCTGATACTTTACTCCCGCCAAAGTAGACTGTGCACAATTTTTTGCTTAAGCTGTTCATGAAACCGGATAGTGTGTCGGTTATGTTTAGATTGTAATTTACTGTGTAGTCTTTTTTTGTCCATGCGAGAGGGGATGGGCTGAGCACGGTTATCACGGGTTTTGTGTTGTCGGTGCTTGCGCTCATCGATACGGTCGGCTCTGCTGTTGAGGTTGCAGGGTTGGCGGTCATGTATGCCTGAAGCGTGAGGGTGCCGGTATAGGTTGTGTCAGGGTCATCGGGATAGTCGAGCCAAAGGAATAGCTGCTTCTGGTCGCCGCTGTCGGTTGTCGGCGCGTGCGCGGTTTCAAGGTCTTTATATGTCGTGTTCAGGTATATCTGGTTTGCGGGTGTATTGGAAAAGGATGCTCCAAGCGTGCCATCGCCGACTATTATCGAACTGCCGCCTGAAAAATCGGTGGATTTCGCTTTCCAGCTGTAGGGCGCATTCGCTATTAATGTGACCGGGATATAGGTCAGATCGTAGCCGGATGATTCCAGTTTTGCGAGAGGATGGTTGTCTGTGACTCTTTTGCCGGGCTCGAATTCTACGGAGGTTTTTGATACGGCAAGCTCCAGATGATAGGTATTGTTTAACGCCAGACTTGCTGTTTTTGTGCCTGTGCCGTTGTTTGCCCGCAGGTATATGAGCCAGCTTGATGTGTTTGTGTAGCGTGATGATTTGGATGGAGTGAATACGAATTTCGATAAGGATGATGTTGTGATGTAGGAATTCGGCTTATCTATGGACCAGCTCGTCTGTGTCGGGCGGATGTCGGCGAAAATCTCTTCGCCGGAATTGTTTTTCCATTCGACCCAGGAGCACCTGTTTGCGCTTTCCATGGTGTCGGTGTTATAGCATGAGGATTCCTGCGTCTGTGATGAATCGTATATTGTTATGGATAGTTCTTTTAAGGATGCATCTGTGATGTTGAATGCCAGTGTCATCTCATCGGCCGGGGTCATCGTTGTTGTGGGGGTTGCTGTTGCTCCGTTGTCGTCGGAATAGAGCGCAACCGAGGTTATGTTGAATGCTAACGAGACCTGGGTGAAGCACAATATCGATAATATTGCCGTGAAGAATACGAGTGTCTTTTGTGTCTTTTGCATGATTGTATAATAGGTTGCGCGGGTTTATATTTTTTTGAAATAGGCTTGATTTGTTAAATTATCTGACATTTTCCAACAGGGCGTTGATTCTTTCGATCTTTTGCCGGGACGTGGTTTCGTTTCCGTCAAGAAGGTCCAGCTCTGCCATGCTCAGGTCAAGGGATGCATTCTCAAGAAGTGTCTCCTGATTGAATATGTCTTTTCCCGATCTTTTTTCTGCCTCCAATAGCGCCTCTTTTTCGTGATAAAGCGACTTCAGGCGCGATATCTCTTCAGTTAGGTTCGTGCCATGTATTTTATTTGCACCCATAGAATCTTTTTGGCTCTCTTTAATATCGGTCATTTCTTTTTTCTTTGGATTTTCAACCGGATTTGGAATCTGAACCGGTGATTGCGCTGACAGTACGCATTCATCCTTTGGTATAGAAGAGGATTTTGATTTTGACTTTGACTTTATTTTGTTGAATAGCCCTTTTATTTTTTCCATATGTTTTTGAGGAACTAAATCTGCCTCTGGCAGTTCTTTTGTGACCGGGTGGCATAGAGAGTCATTTCGAATTTCATCTGCCTTCATTACAATAGGATTACGCCAATCTAATTGAGGAGTAATATAGCCATGAACTTGTTTTTCCTGAATATTTTGATGATATTTTGTGCTGTCTTTTGTACGTGACTTTGAAGGCGTATTTTCTGTGAGTTCGTCATCTTTCTGCCTGATTGAATGTGTTTCTGGAAGATGGTCACACACGGATATTGATGGTGATGTTTCACGGTCAATTTCAGCAGGTTTTATTCGGTTATTGTTTAAATCTTGCGTTAAGATTCTTTTTTCGGAGTGGTCTGAATCCGTTACATCTGTTGGAATAATATCTATACTGTCTTTCATGTATCTTATGTTATCTTCCATATTCACAATGTTGCTTGATATATCCATGTTTTTTTTCGATTCACAAAAATCCTGTTTGAAGATCCGCTCGTTTTTTTGCATTAGAGAGATAATATCTGCTAAGACAGATATCTTATTTTTGAGTTCATCTATTTTTTTGTTTAATTCTTTTTCTGAGGACTCTAAGGAGGGTCGTGCAAGGTCGTCAATGCTTTCTTTCATGTATCGCCCGTTATCCTCAAGGAGGGTGATCGTGGATATTGACTCATTGATTTGGGTGCTTATTTCATTAATCTTTTCGCTGAGTTCCTGATGTTGCTGGGATGCGTATTGCTCTTTTTGTTCCAGTTCTTTGATGCCTTTTTCAAGGCCATGACGAAGATCTTTTTCTTTGAGCCCTGTTGTTGATATTTGGGCCATTTTCGTCTCAAGATATTTTTTTAGGGTAAGAAGCTCTTGTTTTGTGTTCTTATCGTTTTTTTGCATTATAGAGAGCATATCTGCTAATTTAGATAATCCGGCTTCAAATTGTATGTTTTTTTCGGTTATTGTGGCAACAGCTGAGTCAAGTGATTCTTTGGAAGTGGATTGTACCAAGCCATCAATAATATCTTGCATGCGTTTAATGTTGTTTTGCAGATTATCTGTTGTGTCTGAAATGCTCTTGATGCTTTTGTTAAGGCCATCAATGTCTTTTAAGGATTCTTTTCTTAGTTCGTCGCGAATATCCAATCTCATTTTTTCAAGATTGTCTTTTGTCATTAGGTCCAGATTCTCTCTTGACATCTTGTCTACAAGGGTGCTTACAATATCTTTCAATATCTTTATTCTTGTATCGAGCTCAGCGGCTTTAGTCTCCTGGTCCTCTCTTATCTTTGAAAATGAGTCTTTTGACATCAATGAATCGGTCTTTACCTCCAGCGTATCGTTTGATCTTATCAGATCCTTTATCAACTCATTCATGTCGTTGACTTCTTTTTTGTATTTCTGGAATTCTGACAAGCGATTGTCCAACTCGGAAAATATCTTCTCTGTCTTGGCTGCCATGCGCGAGGTGTATTTTTCACTGTCTTTTACCTGTTCTATCTCTGCCTTTATCTCTTTTGAGACATCCAGCAGATTCTCGAAACTTTTGAACCTGTCAAGGAGTTTTGTGAGTTTCACCTGCGTTTTTTCGAGCCGGTCTATCTTGCTTTTCTCTAGCTCTAATTGAGCCTGGACTTTCATGACTTCGAGCGCATTCTCCTCTATTTCTTTGTGTATCTTTTCCGGCTTCATGTGAGCGGTTGATTCTTTTATATTCTCAAATTCTGTCTCGATGCCGCTGAAGGTGTCTTCTCTTGAGAATATCATGGATCTCAACTCGCCTATCTTTTCGGCAAGATCGGCTATCCGGTCATTTGTTTCTGATTTCGATGATTCTATCATCTCAAATTTGCCTTCCATTTTTTCGACTTTTAGTAAAGTGTCATTTAATTTTTTTTCGATATATTGCACATTGGACTGATTCATATCGGTACTTGATTCCCGCGCATCTTTGTCTTTTTTTAATTTTTGAAGAAATCCGAACAGCTTCTTATTTTGTTCTTTTTTCTCTAATGCCTCGAATTCTTCGGTGGTTATTTTTGGCTCTAATGTGTCTTCTTCTTTTATCTTTGATGTTGTGGAACTATCTGAGGTGGGTTTGTCTTCAATCTTAAGTTGGGGAGATAATCCGTTGTTCTTTTCGATGTCGTTTGGCATGTTCACACCTATAGCAAATTATATTTGGTGATTTGTATATATATATATGATAATTATATCTGGCTAGTCGCGAAGTATCTTATGGCTTAATAATGACTCGATATATATCTCGGCCATCTTGAACTGACCCTGTTTCAGTTTGGTTTTTGCAAGCCTGATTTCAAGTTCGAAGTCCATGATGTTCACTTTCCTTGTTTTGAGGTCTTCTATTTTCTTTTCTATTATATCCAGTTTCTCTGCGAAATTCTTGTATATGTTTAATTCTTCTTCTGTTATCTTGTGCGGCGAGTGCATTGTCGGCCTGAACTGGACGAACCAGGGTTTTCCGTCGTTGTATCTTGGGTTCTGGATCATACCCACGCCTACACCTTGTCTTGATATCTTTTCTGAATAGATGACACCGTATTTTTCTTTGACTTTCGCTATATCTGACATCGATTTTGTGTTCAGCTGGATTTCTGTCAATATGTTGCCTTGTATCGCTTCTTTGAAGTCGGAGTATACCTGGGAGCACATTATCAGGCCGATACCCCATTTTCGGAACTCTCTGCATGCTTTTTCGAGTGATATGTATCCGCCAGAGCCGCCGTATTTTTCAAGGAGACGGTGGACCTCGTCGAATACGATGATCATCTTCAATGTTGTTGATTCTTCCCATGATACCTGGAATATCGTGTCGATTATTGACTGGACGGCTTTATCATATTCGCCGGGTTTGAGCTTGTTTAGTGTGAATACGGTGATTTCGCCGGGGTTCATGTATTTTTTGAAGTCTATTTTTACGTTGGGGTCGGTCACTTCGAATATCATGCCGGTGAACGGGCGCGCGTCTTCGGGGCGCATGCCGAATTCTTCGTAGTATCTTAAAAGGTTGTTGTCTTTGCAGGGTCTTACGAAGCCGGTCCATTGTGCAGTAGGGTCAAAGACGACTACGGGGATCTTCTGTTTTAAGGCTTCTTCTACGAATATTGATGCGGCGACGCTTTTGCCTGCGCCGGTGGAGCCGGATGTCAGTATGTGGGTTGTCAGGTTGTCCGGGTCGTAGTATGCGGTCCTGTTTGTCTCTGCTATCTTTCCCAAGGTGTATGCTTTTTGGCCGCGGGGCAGTTTGCTGTAGTCTATCGGGAACACGTATCGCGCTTTTGACATGATCCATTTTCTGTATCTTTGGTAGCCATAATAGCCAAGAACCGAGAGGATGACCAGTGTGAGGAATAACAAGAGCGCCTGCCCACGGGTTGTTGCCCAGAAGGATTCAACGACTTCGAATGTGTCTGTGGCTGTGACTTTTTTGGAACTGTAGTCTGCCGAAACGTCTATGAAGTACTGACCTGTCAGTATAGTGTCATCTAATTCTTTCAGGTCTATGGATTTTCTTAAATTCGTGCTTTCTTCCAGATGTATTGTCTCTTCGATTGTTTTTAGCACTAAGTCTCTTTTGGCGTCTTTGATGCTGTATTTCAGGGTGACGTTGAATTCTTTTATCAGCCCCAGATCGTAGAGCATCACATTGAATCTCAGGGTGTCAGTGGGTGTGACTTTTTTTGTCAATATCTCGACAACCATATCAAGGGATGTAAGGACTTTTTCGCTTTTGTCTGATACTCTTATTATGACAGGAATTATCTGTTCTGAATTGTCTGATTTGATCCTGATGCTGCCAGAGTAGGCATCAGGTATTGTTTCTTTTTTTGCATGTATGTTTATCTTTACGGTCCTGTTTGATTGCGCTTCCATTATAAATTCATCCGGTATCAGTTCCATGTAGTCTAAGATCTCACCTGTCAATCCAAGACTAATGGATATTGACTTGTTGTTGTTGTTCCGTAATATCATTTCATGTGTCTGGTTTTCGCCTGGAGCAATCACTATGTTTATGAAATCAAAATCGGTAGTATATTCAAATTCTGCTGAACTGCAATCAAGCGGGCAATTGTCGTTGTTTTCTGTAGGTTCGCAGATACCGTTGCCGCATGTATGATAGGAACAGTCCAGAGGACAGTTTAGTTCGTTTTCACCAAATTCGCATATATCGTTGCCGCATATTGCCTTTAGAACGGATGTGGAGCCGCTGCTGCTGCCAGATGTGGTGGCTGTGCCGCCTGAATCGCCGGGCGGAGAGGAACCGCAGATGTTGCCGCCACACCATTTTGCGAGGGCGTAGGCGCTGTTATGGGTCGTGGTGAATGTGAATCGGTCATTATCTAAGTCGTTCGGCTTGAGAGATGAGTTGAATTCAGTAAATTCGCTTGCACATACCAAGGAGGTAAAGTTCCAGTTAGTGCAATAATATAGCCTGATATAGTTTTCGTCAGTAGATCCCCATGATCCCAGGGCATTTGTATAGTCTAGCTCGATGGTGGCGTTGTCATAACTCATGTTCGGAGTCTCTAGTACGAATGCCATCAGAATATCTGTTGCTGTATTGGGCAAATATATGTTGCTTGCGTGTGTCTCGGGGCTGCTGTTGGCTATGAGGTGAATCCTGATTGGGCCTGCCAGTGATGCCGGGTCGGGCTGGCCGGTCTTGTTAATCGCAGATCTTGTGACGTTGAAGTTGTTGAAGCGAATCGTCTGACCTAATGCGGCCATCTTTATATCGTAAGTGCGCCTGTGGACGGTCCAGTTGTAATAACCCGCTGCATCTGTGCTGAACCGATGGAACATCCAGTCTGTGCCCTGCTTGTATAGCTCAAAGTCTGCTGTGATGACGTTATTTGATGCATCTTTTAATGTGTCTGTAAATACGATATTACGATAAACGTCGAACCATACTGTTTTTTCGGTTGTATGATTTGTGATGCTGTCGTTTGCGTAGATTGTAATCCTGTAATCGCCGGGAAGGTTCGGATTTGAATATGTGCTGTTCCAGAGATCGCTTACTGGCGTCTTGCGGGAGAGGGTTATGTTTGCGCTAGTGCCGAGCGGGTCGGTGATAATGACCCAGACGTTCTTGACATCGACATTGTCGGTGGCGTTTATCTCTAAGATGATTGTGCTAAAATTGTCATCAAATAGCAGGTTTGCCTCGTTTTCGGGTTTCAACGCAATCGAATTAATCCATACCTGATTTATGGACGGACCGGTGATGTCCCGGTATATCACAAGATTATCTCCTGTTGCCGTGTATGATATCTCGAATCCCTCCGGTGTCCTGTAAGCAACGGTTATACCTACGGTGTTGTTTTGTACGTTATTGGGTATCTCGGGAGCTGTGCAGTTTATAAACCACGTGTCTGTTGATGGATTGAAAACGGTATCATCAATTGTGCAGTTCTGCCCTGAGATCTTTATGCCAAATGTCGTATTCACGGTATCGTTGAGAGGGTTTCCGTCGTAGGTCACATTCAATGTGAAGTTCAGCATATCTCCTGCAATGATATCTGTCGATGGATATGACGTGTTAGGGGATATTATCTCGACGTTCAATGCGCTGATCGTAAATGTTATGGTCCTGTTTATCCATTGCGGGACAGCGTTGCTGTCCAGATTCTGTATCGTGATGTTGTATATGTAGGTACCTTTGTTGCCTAACGTTGCATTTGATATGTTATAGGCAATATCGATGTTTCCAAATGATAATAGAGCGGGAAGCGTGAAACTTGATTCTGTTGAGCTGAGTTGGTATACTGTTGAATTATAGATGTATGTGAAATTCAGGAAATATGTGCCGTTGAAATTGATGATGCTTATGTTTATGGCCATGCTCTGATTCTTAAGGTTGGTTATGTTGATTAGGTCGTCAAAGGAGCCGATGCTATCCTTTCCGCCAAGTCCAACGGTTTTTGATATCTCTTCAGAGGGTGTCAACTGCCAGTCCTGGTCTATGACTGTGATGTTTATTTTTATTTTGTCCGTACAATGCTCATAACTGTATATGCAGGCTGAACCGGTGTTGTTTGCTACAATGTATGTCCAATAGCTTCTGCCAAGAAGACTTGCGTTACGAGGCACGGCCACGGTTACTACAATTGTCTTGTTACCATAGCGAGCTATGTCAAAGGATTCGTTTGAGTAGGTTATTGTCCAGTTCTTTAGCAACTGATAATCTCCGCCATCGAGATTGAACCGGATGTCTTTGAGCATGGTGTTGCCGTA
>JBDRKP010000030.1:0-24212 GCA_043813875.1 archaeon
CTATCGTCCACAGCGCTTATAAACATCCCCCTCCAATATGATGAAGAGACACAAAGAATGTGAAAATGGAGGCATAAAATGAGACACATCTGGCGCTCACTTCTTATCATCACACTCATCGCAGCAGTCGTCATGTCATCAGGCTGCGCACAGGACAACAGCACAAAAGAAAACCGGATCTCCGGCGCATTCCAGAACCGCAATCCCGGAGGCGAAAGGCAGTTCGCATCAAACATGACAGCCGGCGCATTCCAGAACCGCAATCCCGGGGGCGAAAGGCAGTTCGCATCAAACATGACAGAAGAGCAGAGGAACATGCTCCTTGAGGAAAGAGAAAACGCATGCGCAACAAAAGCCGAAAACGACCCCTGCGCCATCATCACCCAAAGAGGCGAGATGCCCGGCACATGCCAGAAGACAGAAAATAACCTTGTATGCGCAATACAGAGGAGACAGACACCATGAAATCAAAAGACCCCATACTCTCACTCAAAGACGTCTGGAAGGTATACAAGATGGGCGAAATCGAAGTCCCGGCGCTTAGAGGCGTGACCATCGACATCAAGAAAGGCGACTTCGTCGCCATAACCGGCGCATCAGGCAGCGGAAAGTCCACCCTCATGAACCTCATGGGCTGCCTCGACATCCCCACATCCGGCCACATCTACCTCAAATCAAGAGACATCAGCACCATGAGCGAATCCGACCTTGCCACCTTCAGGGGCAGGACAATCGGCTTCGTCTTCCAGCAATACAACCTCATCCCGTCCCTGTCCGCCTTTGAGAACGTCATGCTGCCCCTCGAATTCATGGAATACGGCGACGACGAGGCGGCAAAAAGAGCAAGATATATCCTCGATCTCGTCGGCTTAAAAGAGCGCATGCATCACCGCCCCACGCAGCTATCAGGCGGCCAGCAGCAAAGAGTCTCCATCGCCCGCAGCCTCGCAGGAGACCCAGAAATAATACTTGCCGACGAGCCCTCAGGCGCCCTTGACAGCACGACAGGCATAAGGATCATGGAGATACTGAAAAAACTCTGGAAAGAAGAAGGAAAGACAATAATCATAATCACGCACGAACTCAGCCTCGCAAGATACGCGCACACGATAGTTGAGCTCAAAGACGGCCAGATAATAAAAGAATACGAGAATCAAGAGGTGTATAAGAAATGAAGACAGTTACTTTTTCGGTTATTATGATAGTGGCACTGGCGCTCGCCTTGCCTATGGCGTATGCCGCGACAGAGACCAGCAGCCAGATATCGATCAGCCTTGTGAACCAGGACCCAGACCCTGCTGCCACGGGAAATATAGTTGATCTCCGCCTCGGGGTAGAGAACCTCGGCGGGAAAGCAGCAAACAACCTGATCATAGAGCTGGCCCCACAATACCCCTTTGGACTCGTGCCGGGAGACAGCCCGACCCAGAAGATCAGCTCAATCAATGCATACCAGAGCGCCCAGAACATGATAATCGCGAAATACAAGGTCCGTGTCGACAAAGATGCACAGGCCGGGAACTACGATCTGAAAGTCAATTACTACACCGAGGGCTCAAACATCATCGAGCACAAGACCCTCACAGTAGCTGTCGGCACCAAAGAAAGCGCACAGATAACCAACATCGACAAGACCCTGCTCGTCCCGGGGAAAGAGACCAGCCTGAAGATCACGATCAACAACGTCGGCAACGCCCCCCTGAAAGACCTTAAATTCAGCTGGGAGAACGCTGACAAGATCATACTCCCTGTCGGAAGCGACAACACAAGATACATAAAATACATCGACGTCGACGGCAGCGCCGAGATAGAATACCATGTCATCGCAGACACCAACGCGGTGCTCGGCCTCTACCAGCTTGACCTGTACCTGACATACAAGGAATCCGCGACCGGCACAGAGAAGACGATATCGACCATCGCAGGCATCTACGTCGGCGGAGGGACGGACTTTGACGTGGCATACGCAGAAAGCTCGAACGGAGAGATATCATTCAGCATAGCCAATGTCGGAAGCAATCCCGCGAACTCGGTAACAGTGATGATCCCTGAGCAGAGGGATTACAGAGTCACCGGCTCGAACTCATTCATGATAGGCAACCTCAACAAGGGCGACTACACAGTCGCAAGCTTCAGTCTGCAATCAGCAGCAAACATGACATCGCAGGGCGGCATGAATGTACGCAACAGGGACCCCGCAGCCGCAAATTTCACGCAGGACAGGATCAGACCTCTCGCACAGAACAGCTCAACTGGAGCCCTTGTCATACATATAGCATATACAGACACCATGGGCGAGCGCCACATAGTCGAAAAGGAAGTGAACATGGCGGCCCAGAGCGGCATCGCATCTTCTGGCGCCCAGGCGACATTCCGCACCGGCGGCCAGAGGACTGTGCAGAGCAGCTTTTTTGCAACATATGGGAACTACATAATCGTCATCGCCATACTGCTAGTGGCATTCTTCATCCACCGGGAACACAGGAAAAGGAAACTGCTTGACCCCGGTTTCAAGTTCAGGGACTTCCTTAAAAGAAAAGAAAAGAAACGCAAGTGATACTGGATGAGACTAAGCAAATGCTTCAGGCACGCCTTCAACATAGTGCTGCATAGCAAGTTGAGAAGCTGGCTTACCATAATCGGGATAGTGATCGGCGTCGCTTCAGTGATCGCCATAATGTCGCTTGGGCAGGGCATGCAGCAGACGATGAGCTCCCAGCTGGGTGGCCTTGGAGGCGATATCATAACAATATCCCCGGGCTTTTCCAGGGGAGGAAACATTTTCCAGATGAGAGGCAACGACAACAGGGGAGGAGGTTCCTCCACAGCCCAGGCGACAGGAAAAGAGATAACACTCACCCGTACAGACGTACAGGTCTTAAGAGGGATACCCGACGTATCACTCATCGATACAAACATCCGTGGAAGCGTGAAAGTATCCTACCTTGGAAAGACAGGAAGCGTCTCACTCACCGGAGTAGACCAGAAAGTGTGGTCAAAGATCACCACCGCCAGTATAAAAGAAGGCAGGATGCTTGACTCCGCCGACCAGAATGTGGTGGTCATCGGAGGAAGGCTCGCATCCACGTATTTCGAGCGTCCGCTGGGCCTGAACAAGATGATCACAATAGGCGGAAATGCCTTCCGCATAGTAGGGATTCTTGACGACCAGAGCACGAATATCTATATGCCCATCCAGATGGCATACCAGGTGATTGAGGACAAGGAGACCAATGTCTATGACACTCTCGTCGTCAGGATAAGGGACGAAAACCTCCTGGACGACTCGATAGCAAAGATCGACAGCAGGCTCATGCTTGCAAGGCATGTGACAAACAAGACAAAAGACTTCTCAATCAGCTCAAACAAGCAGATGCAGGAAGCAAGATCAGAAGCCATGAGCACCATGAGCCTATTCCTGGTAGCGATTGCTGCGGTCTCGCTCATAGTCGGCGCCATAGGCGTCGCGAACACCATGTTCACGTCCGTCCTTGAGAAGACAAAAGAGATAGGCATCATGAAAGCCATAGGCGCAAGAAACAAAGACATACTTATGATATTCCTCCTCAATGCCGCGCTCATCGGCCTCATCGGGGGCGTGCTCGGCGTACTCCTGGGAGCGCTGCTCTCAGAATCAATGACAACGCTACTCGGCGGCGGCACACCGATGATAAGAGGAGGGACATTGGTCACCATGGACTCTGTGATCCTTGCTTTGTCTGTCTCAGTCAGCGCAGGAATAATCGCCGGATTCATACCCGCATACCAGGCATCAAGGCTGAAGCCGGTAGACGCGCTGAGATTCGAATAGCGTCATTTCTTTTCAAGATCATAAGAGAACAGGTGATGCCCGAAAGTGCCGTCCTGAAGGCCTTCATAGACCACCTTATTCACGCCTCCAAGAAAATCAGCCTTCAGCTTCCAGTAAGGTAAGGTCATAGGAGTAAGGTCCACATGCACATCAGGCCTCCACCCATAATCCCCGGCCATATCAATATAATCAGACACGTCATGCATATCCGTGAGATACGCTTCATCAACGATGCGTTTGGCATCAGATTCCTTGGCAGTGCATGCCATGATGACAAGCCGCGCACCGTCCTTTCCGACGCGCGCAAGCTCTTTGAAAAGCTTATCAAGATCGACATATTCCGTGCTCTCATGCGCCCATATGAAATCATACGTTTTATCACCCACAGGAAGCCTTCGCATATCTCCCCTGTTGTAGTCCAGTTTATCGCCAAAACCGCGCTTCATCGCGTCTTTCTGCGCATACTTCGCCTGTTCAGGTGAAACCGTGAACCCATCCATCTTAGGCCCGTATCTTTCGCATATCATTATGCTTCCGCCCCCGGCTCCGCAGCCGGCATCAAGCCCGCGCATATCAGCGGTGACTTCGCCAAGGAAAGGCATCCCATAGAGCACAGTATCCTTCTCCATCGCATGCAACATCCCGTTTAATTCATCCATGCCAGAAAGAGCCGGATACTTCTTGCCTTCAGGGACAATCCCGTTATGGCTGAAGAAGTAACCGTCAATAGAAGCAAGAGCCGGGTTGAGCCCGTAATGAGTCTTCCAGTCATACAGCTCGGCAATCTGAGCAATCCGCATAGCCTCATTGTCCGGCATAACCATCAGCAATGAATATATATTCTAAATATATATAGTTATGGCATAACATATTTTTAAAAATTGGATATAGGTATATATATTTACTACAAAATATCAAAAAATCACAATATTTTTATATATTAACCCCATAACTCAAGAAAAAAGCATAAATATACACATGAAATCATCAGGCAGCCCATCCATATCCGATCTTTACGAGATGCTCCACAAACCTTCGAATGTATTTTTGTGTATATCCGGTGAAGAGGTCTTGATTCCCTTTGAAAGAAGTATGGCCTTTGCGGCATAAAAAATCGCATAATATGAATGGGATATTACGGAACTGTAAAATGTTACGTCCACGCTAAGCTCGAATTCCTTCTTTGAATTGAGGTCTTCGCTTAACTTTTTTAGTGATTCAGCCGCATGGATTTCGTTGTCTGCCCGCTCAAGGAATATCTCAACCATTGAATCCATTTTTTATCGCCTCGCCAATAATCCGGTAGTAGTTTTCCCCACCGAAAAGAAGCAGGTTATTCTTTGCTATCTCTTTGCCATAGTTTGGCTTTTTGTCTAAAAGCATGCCTATGAATTCCGATTTCCTGAAAACAGATAGATGAATCTGTGGGATGTTCATCTCGCACATGTATCTTAGGTCCGCATATATCTTCTTTGTGTCAATGCAATCCTCGGTGATGAGGACGATGTCAATGTCCGAGTCTTTCTTCTCTGTGCCTTTCGCATAGCTTCCGGTCACAATAAATATGCTGAATCCAGCCGATGTTTTTGCGGTGATTTTTTCGAGATCAAGATAAGGGATATGTTTTTTGTCCCATCCCGTGTATTCAGAGCAAAAACCGGCGTATGCGCAGGCTTTGCTTGAATTGACATTGAGCGAGTAAAGCGTTACATTGCCTGCCTTTTGTTCGGTGAGGATTCCGTTTTTTGAAAACTTCTTGAGCGTATTGTAGACATAGCTTTCTGATTTCTTTTTCGTCGCCTGCTTTATCTCGCGCTCGGTAAATTTTTTCCACGGAGATTTTGCAAACTCATAAAGGATTTCGTATTCTTTTTTTAGCATTTGCTCACAACTCCTAATTTTAGGATAAGTATATCCTGTTTTTAGGAATATATAAATCTTTCTGTTAAGAGAAATTTCAGTTACACTTTCTCACAAATAACCCCCAAGCTTCCCTTTATCGACAAAAAAACCGGATATCTCCTTCTTTATGTCCTTCGACACAACAAGCTCATAATCATCCGGTATGACTTTCCTGTAATTCTGCCACAGGTACCGCCCGTCCATGAAAACGATCACACCTCTGTCCGTTTCAGACCTTATGCATCGCCCCGCCGCCTGGACAGCCCTGTTCATCGACGGGAACACATACCCGTAATCCCATCCCTTGTGGAACTTCACATCATAATACTCGATGAGCTTCTCTGAAAGAAGATCCGGCCTCTGCAAAGGCAGCCCGACAAGCACAGCCGCATTCATCAGCTTGCCGTCATAGCTCACACCCTCCGAGAAATTCGCCCCCACCACTGCAAAAAGCGCAGCCCCCACATCCTTCAGCCGTGAGAACTCTGAAAGCATCTCGAACTTCTCCTTCTTGGTCATGTTCTGCCGCTCAAGAAGTATCTGCTTCTCGCATGACCCGGAAACGATGTCATATATCTCATCCCTGATCGAATACGACGGGAAGAACACGCCGACATTCCCTCTCATGCATCTTAATATATCCGCAAGATAATTTGCTATCTTCACAGACTCCTGCTTCGATCTCATCGAATACTTGGTCGTCACATCCTTCACCACAAGCGAAAGCTTATTCTCCCTCGGGAACGGCGATTCGAGCTTGAGCTCGATAGACTTATCGACCCCGAGCACATTCTTGTACATCTCAAGAGGAAGAAGCGTTCCCGACATCAGTATCGCAGAATGGACCTTTGAAAAGATATCCCTCGTGGCGACCGACGGGTCAAGGCACTCGTGAGTGTAAAGATAAAGATACCCATTCCTCGTCTGCATCCTCTTGAGAATCCTGACATACCCTGGCCCCTCCTCCTTCCATCTCTCAAGGAACGCCGCGATACCGCCAAGATACGACTTCTTCTTCTCCTCCCGCACAATCGCAGCCGCCCGCTCAAGCTCCTCGATGAAATGCTCATAGACCGTGGTCTCCTCAACAGCATCGACAATGTTCCCTATATCGATGACAACCTCATTGCCGCTCTTGAGCATAGTCCCTGCGCCGTCGACCAGCTTCCTGTATATGAACTCAAGATCCTTCGCAAGCTCATGCTCCTTTATCTCATTCGCCTCCTTGATGGCCCCCGACACCTGCCGGTCAGTGAGCTGTATAGAAAGAAGCGACCTCACCCTCCCTGGCAGGTTATGCGCCTCATCGGCGATGAGGATCACATCATCGATCTTCGTCCCTGTCTTTGCAAGGAACGTCTTGTAGATAGTAGGATGGAACATATGGAAATAGTCGGCGATAATGACATTCGACCTCTTCGCCCTCTCAAGGAATATGTCATACGGGCACACGTCACAACACAGCGCCTTCGCATCCATAGAATGCATGATCGACTCATCAAGCCTCTCAATCGCCTTCATGCCGTCATCAGTCAGCTTGCCCTCGCTCGTGTAGGTCCTCTTGTGATACCCGCATCGCCCCTCCTTCTTCAATGACGAGCAGTATTCACGGAAATCCGTCGTGGACATATTCTCTGATTCAGGCAGGTTGCACAGCCACTTGCGCCCGATGAGGTCCGTGACCTTGATATCAGCCCCGGACTTCTTCTTCATGGCCCGCAGCGTCTCGATCACGATCTTGTGCTGCGCATGCCTTGATGTAAGAAATATCACCTTCGTCCCGTTCGCGATGCTGTGAGCCACAGCAGGGACGAGCGCCGCAGCAGTCTTCCCGATACCTGTCGGCGCATGCGCGATAAGGCATTTATGCAAAGATATGGCCTCATCAGCCTTAGCCATGAACTCCGCCTGAGTCTCCCGGACACTATCATGAGGGAACAGGTAATCGAAACGCGAAGCCACAACAGAACAAGTCTTTTCAGCTACCTTTTTTTTTGGCATGGCATAAATATCGCAAAAATGTTTTAAATCTCTGTTGGTGGCGCATTGCCGATAAAAAATCGAAGGTTCAGTTGGAACAACATCGACTTAAAAAGATGGATGATAAAACGAAAGATATGAGTTACAAGAAACAAAATCTCGTTTTTGGAACAGTTTATACTTTAGAAAAAGGCATACCGGACCTGGAAAGAGCAATAAAAAGACAAGAATATATTGGCCTGCCTCAAGAAGACATAAAAAAACTGGCAGAAGAAAAAGGATATGGACAAAGCATCAATGACGTCGGCTTACCAATAATAGAATTCGATCTGGATGGCGATCATGCAAATGCACACCTTAAGATAGATTATATTCCGTATAGTGAACTGTATAAGGACGCCCGCATCACAATATACGCAGAAATGGAGGATGACAAGGAGCTATTATTTGGAGAAGCACCCAATTTCTTCCACAACGCAGGCGATATTGTCCAAAAAATTGTAGAAGAAATAGCAGCGGCGTATCTGGACGAATGTATGGACAAATATAAAATCAGCAATACTAAAATGTATGACTTTAACATTAACTTTCTTGGTTGCAGTATACCTGAGGATTCACCCATGAAGATTCTATTTGCAACAAAAGAAAAAAAATATGAACTAAAGGATGCACTCGAATCACATGAGGAGCTCAGGCAAATTATAGAAGACCTTAATGATATTCATGGAAAGAATGCCGGAAATACATTCGATAGATGGGAACTAATCGGGCATGATACACAAAAAACGCCACATACGCTATATCGCAAAACTCTTGTAGAAGACCGGGTAATCATGACGGGGTTCACAGACACATCCAAAGCAGGCATCTCTGATGTTGTTAAAGCCAGAATAAGAGATATGACTGCCCTTGCACGCGAATTAGGATTGAGCTATAAGTTAAGGACGTAAACACAAGCTAAAAATGCCGTAGTCATTAGAAGCGCTCTTTTTTTATCCCAACGTTCAATACCGCGACATTATGCCTTGGTTCTTATAGCGGATTTCAGTAATTTATTTGTACATCAACTATATTAACCGCCTTGACCTAAAAATATCTGTTACACTATTGATAGACTAAGGAAAAGGGAGATAATCAATGACACTTCTATTGAACCAGATAATCCAGACCTCATTCAAGCATGGCTGGTTCTATCACTACCGCATAAACGTCGCCCACATGGAAAACCACTGCAACAACGGCTTCTCGAACCTCAGGTCATACCTGACAAGAGTCTTTGACCTCTGCCCCGACGAGAAATTCAGCGAAGGCCCAAGATCATCTGCCTTGAAATTCCCTATTCCCGCGCCATTAAAAGAAGACAGCACGCACACAGTATGCGCTCAGGCAAAAGAAGGCCTTGCGACAATGGACACCTACAGGACCGCCCATTCCAAAGTCCAGGTATACATGCTAAAAAAAGACAGGAACACAATAGCGATTGAAGTCCCCCTGTGGCTCGACTCCTTCGAATACCCCCGCTTCAGGGACCTCTTCGGCTGCGACGGCGCACTGAGCGGTCACATAGACGTCCTCAAAGTATTAGACAACAAGATACAGATCCTTGACTACAAGCCCAAAGCCCACAAGGAAAAATACGCCGCCACCCAGACATACTTCTACGCCCTCATGCTCGCCACAAGGACAGGGATCCCGCTGGAAAAGATGGAATGCGGCTACTTCGACGACAGCACATCCTACTTCTTCGACCCGTCATCCGTGATGCTCTCATAAAAAAGGAATCAGGCCTTTCATGCCGACAAGAGCCTCATAATTCTTCGTCTCATACATAACCTACGCCTCCGTGACATTAACGATAGATAATATATATTGCACACGCAAAAATTTAAACAGGTGACAAGGACGGCGTATATCCATTTTTGAATCTAAAAACAATATGCTATCTGGAATATAACCTCTTGATTTTTAGCAAAGTAATTTAAAACTGCGACAAACAAAACAAAGCATGAGGCTCATCAAGTTGACCGGGACATTGAATAACAGTTTCGGCAACGAAGAGATACTTCTGCGTGTTCTGGACGCGGGCGCATACAATGCAGCGATAATGTCCCGCGAGATAGTGGTCGAATCAGCAAGAGACTATCTGCCGAGCATAAAAGACGCCATGCGGGTAATGAACATAACCGACATCAGGGCAAGAGAAGCATCGATAATCGAATCCACAGTCAGCCACGCCGGCGACGGTCTGGACCCGAACAAGTGCATCAAGATTTCCATGGCACCCGGGACTCGCCTCACAGGCGTGAAATTTCTCGGCATGACATTCACCAAAGGCTTCAGGGACAACACATTCACAGACACCGACATACTTATATCCAATTCCCAGAAAGTCATAAAGAACATACTCAAAAAAGCAGGCATAACGGATGTCCTCGTATCAGTCGAATACAAAAGGACAAGCGAAGATCTGGATTTAGCCCTGGAGCTGGCGACAATCAACACCATTGTCAACACGAACGGCATCACCCAGCTTCTCTAGCGATTATTGATCCGCTGGATTATTAATATGACTGCTTTTCCATGGCCTTCAATGCCTTGATATACACATTTCTTACGCCGTTATTCTTTTCCTCTTTTATTGTGTATAAATTATCTGATGATTCCTACAACGACCGCTACAGATAGAAAAAACAAAAAAACAGGAAAGCGGACTATTCATCTTTTCTTTCCTTTCGGGACTTGTCATTCTCTTGCGCCTTGCGCTCGACTTCTTCCTCGATGCCGAGCTTCTCCACAAGATCCTTGTACCTGTTCCTGATAGTTACCTCAGTGACGCCGACGACATCCGCGATATCTCTCTGTGTCCTCTTCTCGCCCTCGAGCACCGCCGCGATATACAATCCCGCAGCAGCAACACCAGTCGGACCTTTTCCTGAAGTGACCTCTTCATCAAGGGCATTCTTCAGGATCTCCTTGGCTTTCGCCTGGACCTGTCCTGAAAGCCCAAGAAGCGATGCGAATCTTGGCAGGTACTCTTCAGAAGTCGCAGGCAGTATCCTTATACCCAGTTCCCTTGCGACGTACCTGTAAGCACGTCCGATCTCGCGCTTCTCGATACCGGAAGCAGCCGCAAGTTCAGACAGAGTCCTTGGCGAACCCTGCTCGCGCGCAACCGCATAGATGATAGCAGTGATGATGGACTCCATAGACCGCCCGCGCACAAGCCCCTTCGTGACCGCCTTCTCATAAAGCCGCCCTACTTCCTCGTGCACAGACTTGGGCAGGCCAAGATACGACACCTGCCTTGCCAGTTCCGAAAGAGAATATGACAGATTCCTGTCCTTGGACTTCGTAAGTCTCTTGTTCCATTTCCTTAACCTGTAATACTGCGCCCTCTTCTTGATAGGCACCTTGTAAAGCTCACCCACGCCTTTGCCGATCTCAGTGGATATGCCTTTATCATGCTTCGTAAACGTCAGAGGAGCGCCTGTCCTCGTCCTCATTGCCTGTTGCTGCGCATCGAACGCGCGCCATTCAGGTGTAGTATCAATCTCATCCTGCTCAATGACCCTGCCGCACTTGTTGCAGGTAAGTTCACCACGACCTTCATCCCTTGAAAAACTCTTACCTTTGCATTCCGGACATTCTGCTGTTGCCATAGCCAAGCCACCTACCAATATAGAAAAAGCCATTAACGATTCATTTATAAAGCTTTTGATTACAATTATATATAGAAAGATTTATAAACCTTTCGGTTCATCCGGAAACAATGGTTCCAAAAAACGTGTAGCGCAAGACTCAAACACCTCACCTTTTTTTATGGTGCCGGTGTTTTTTCACGACCTTTTTAGCATTATCCGCATCATCCGGCTTCTTATCCTTCACCTCTTTCCTGCCGCCAAAACCCAGCAGCCAGTAAAGGAACTTCGACAAGAGCACAAATGGGTACAACAGGATACTGACTGCACCCAAAAACAGCTTAGAGGAATTATAGAATAATTTGAACACTTCATAAAGGACATAAAGGACAACCCCCGCTGATGCATAAAACAGGATAAGATCAACCGTTATGTCCATGGCATATCCAAAAAACCTGTTCAGGATGAATGGAAATGAAGCAGAAATGACCGCGATGATGATTGCGTTTTTAAGCACATTGAATACCTTATAGGCGACAATGATAAAGACAAGAAAGATCAAGAACATTATCTTTACATCAGGATATCCTGCATCCGTCAAGTCATTGAACATACCGCTGATGTTTGTCTCCATAAAATCCACTCATACGCTTGGCGCTCTGAAAAAATCAAAATCAAGCCGCCCGTCACCATTGATGATGACATGATCCTTATAATACTGTATTTCACCATCAAAATAAGAAAGATCGAACTTCCTGTTGTTCAGCGGAATATTGGCGGAACTTCCATCGACAAATATCTCGACATTGCCGGTGACATTATAAAGGACCAAAGACTGCCCTTGTAACTTGCTCAAAAATACTTTGGAAAACACCACATCATTGCCTGACACAGAGACAGACTTCTCCTTCGAAAGCGTATTATTGTCTGCCCTCACCCTTTTAGAAGATCCTGAAAAAATAAGCTTCTCCGACAGATGCACATTGCCGATATAATCTATGAACTCGATGTGGCTGTCACCAGGCGATCTTAAAGACAACCCGTTGATAATGAACTTGCTTTCAGGGCCCACGTAATCGACATAAAATGAATCGACTTCATCATCGAACGCAAAATCAATCTTCTGGTCCTTCTCAAACGAAAGCTCTGCCCTGAACGGGACAGTCTCCTTCTCATTGCCGACATACTTCAGGACAAAGCCGACAGGGTTATTTATGGCTGATCCTGCCTTTTCATCAATCAGGGTATTGTCCGATAAAAAAACGAACACCGCTGCAACTGCCGCTATGAAAAGGGCTGCTGTGACAACGAATATTTTTTCGACCATAAGATTCACAAGCTATTTAGCAATTTTATTATTATGAAGCTATTTATATATAGTTGATGTCGTTACTAGCTGGACAAATATGACTCCATGAACCGATAGACATCAACTGTATGGAAAAGTCATCTGTCCATTTTGAGGACGAAGTCCTCGAAAGCTTGGCATGTAAGTGCCATGAAAAAGTTATGACTTTTACTATATATATAAATTCCCATGTTCAAATAGTAAGTGTTTGCATAGTTTACCATTATATCAACAAAAACCTTAAAAACCAAAGATAATGATATATTTATATAAAGATTTACACATTACAAGAAGTTACTAAGTACTAAGTTACAGATGATTTCTATGTTTGAAAACATTTTAGGCGGGGATAACAGTCTGATTGGAACGATCACATCAATCATATTCCTGTTGTTCATCATATTCTACCAGAAGATCATGGTGATGCAGACACTTTGGAGAGCTGAAAAGGATCTCAAGAAACTGGACGAATACACAAAAAAAGCCGAAGGATACGTGTTGAACAGTATCTCAAAAAAGCCGGACAAGAAACTGAAGCATGACATAAGCAACTTCATGAATTTCTTTATCTCGACACCAGTAGACATAGATCCATATGGCATCCTGAACAAGATTGAGCATATCATGAACCAGTCCGAAAGGAGATTCAACTACTTTGTCGATACCGTCGCACCAAAGCAGAATGAAGTCGAGAAAGCGAACATCAAATTCGGGCTTATCGGCGCTCTCGGCGTTTACCAGATATACAAAATCGTAAGACATCTGATAATAACAGTCAGGAAGACAAACAATATTCAGATGGTGCTCGTGCTCCAGATGTACATGCCGCTATTGCTGAAGATGGCAAAAGGCAACGTCAAGGCGACCCAGGCATTCGTCAAGGGCATACCGATCGGCGATGCGATCGGTCCCATGATAGCAGCATCATTCATGACAACAGAAGGTGAAGAGATAGCAAAGGACGTCCTCGTAAGCAAAGAGAAGATAGAAGGCAAGACCGTTTTCGTGATGAAAGCGAAAGGCCCTGGAGCATCGCTTGGCAAGCTCGGGAAAGCTGTGGAAGCGCTGAGGGAAAAGGAGAACATAGACCACATAATCACAGTAGACGCAGCCGGCAAGATGGAAGGCGAAGAGACCGGATCGATAGCAGAAGGCGTAGGCGTCATGATGGGCGGCGTAGGCGTAGAGCGCTCAAAGATCGAAGAAGTCGCTCTAGAGCACGACCTGCCTCTCGACGGTGTCGCGATAAAGATGGGCGTCATGGAAGCATCAGCCCCGCTTCCGGAAAAAGTGTTCAAGGCGCAAGTTGAGGCAAGAGACATAGTCAAGCGCCTCATCAAGGAGACGAAAAGCAAGAAGATCATGCTCCTTGGCGTCGGAAACTCATGCGGGATAGGGAATACGAAAGAAAGCCTCAAAGGACTTGAAGAGAAGCTTAAGCCTATCTGGGTGAAGCAGAAGAAGGAAGAAGAAGAAGAAAAAAAGGAAGAAAGCGGCTTTTTCTAGTGGCGCAAAATCTCTTCTATTCAAACTAATTAATTAGTCTTTATAGGTAGTTACAGAAGTTAAATTTATAAAGAATCACCTTCTTCTAAGTTATTATGGGCAATAAATCCATTGAATTAATGCTATCTACCAGAGAATGGCTTAATCAATCGACACCTCTAATAACATATAAAATAACATATGACCCATCACCTTATCAATCTGCAAAATTAGACGCCAGAACATTAATGTTCTTTGAGGGTATTTCTTTAGGGAAGTTAAATGTTAGTGAAGATGTAAGAACGCCCATAACATTGAAAAAATCTGGAAAATTGAGCTTAAGAGATCCAAAGCCAAAAATACCAGATTATTTAAGTCATGTTTTATCAACATTATCTGCATTAGTTGGTTTTGGAACTTCTTTAGATCCAGAAAAAATCTATCATGGTCTTAGTGGAATATACAACGAATATAAAGGCCGGACTGAACTTGTAAAGCGTGATTGGGATTTAGTATTTAATGAAGGATATGGATATGATGAGTTAAATGGGCCAATTGGTACTTGCACTTACGAAGCGAAGAAATATTCACCAAGATCAAAACATGGTCTAAAGGTTATGGAAGAATTTGAAAAAGAAACAGGCGTAGATTTATCTTCACTAAGTGAAAAGGTTCAAATTGATTTAATAAATACTCATTTCCTCGATATAAATGTTATAGTGAAGGCAAGAAATAAATGAACAAATTTCAACAAGAAATCAACTTGCCTTCATCTATATGGCAAGGCACAAATACTCAATTTATTTGTGCCTTGACTATAGTTATGAAATACCAAAAGACATGATTGAAAAAGTATTTAGTGTTAAAGCAGAAAAAACTTCAGGTTCTCAGAATCCTTCAATAGTTTTATGGACGAATATTGATCCAAGATTTTTAAACCCTGACACTTCAAATATAGAACATCGAATCTATACTCTTACTTCATTTAAAGGTGATGCAGAAATATATCAAAACATATTAGATATAGCTGGTCCAAAATACCCGAAAGATAGTAGAATTATGGGGTATTCCCCTTGAAGGTGGTCGTTTATTCTATTGTCAAGTTAATGGACTGCATAAACAGACTACCTCCTGAAATACCAAATATAATATTCACAACAAACATTATATATTTTATTACTGATAGGACACAAAAATAAAATACTCGTCACATTCAGTGAAAGAAATACAGGTAATTGTCGTACATTCCAGCTCAAATAATAGTCGATTGACGAATTCATCATACAAAGTATGATAAAGTTTATAAATACCTCATTCTAATCATTCAACAGAGCAAGTCCGAAGATTAAGATAGCTCAAGTAAGATATATCCAGAATAGACTCTGCTATTAGCCCATAGGACACAACCGCATACAAAAATGGACATAGAAAAGAGCCCGAGTTTTTGTAAACAAAAAACAATAGACTCAGCTATAGCCCAAAGAAACAGATACCGAAGAGGACTAGGCCATGAGCCGGAAAGTCAGGACATATCCAGACTAGACCCCCCTTATGCCATAAGAAACACAAGACCTGTGGCAACGCCCTAAAGAAAGCCGGAATACACAGACATAGACATACCCATAGGCCGCACAAAGAAAGCAGATTTAAACCGCCAGGTCCTCCAGGGAACCACAAAAGCAGCACACGACGGACTGGAAAAAGAAGCCAAGGCCAGAAGCATGGATTCAGCTATAGTCAATCCAATGACTATTGGATTATTGGATTGAGTATATGGGAATCCAACACTGTTTTGAGCTTTGCTCAAAAGCTTGGCACGATTAGTGCCATGATTTCCAACTTTGTTGGAAAGCTTCGAACGCAAGTGAGATGAGATCAAAAGTTGTTGGATTCACTATAGCCTTGGCTATCGACAACGGAGATGATAGGATGGACAGGAACACGTATACAAAAGAAGAGCGAGAGACACAGGCAGAACTCTACATCGACTTCATACACAAGCACGGGAAACTGCCAGACAGCATAGACTCGCTCTCCGAGATGTACAACATAAGATCAGACAAAAACGACGACACGGCCGTAGGACAGATAGGGACGCACCTTGAAGGCAAAAAAATCGCGATCGTCGTATCAGGCGGTATCGCTGCCTACAAGGCTCCATCGCTTGCAAGACACTACCGCCAATACGGCGCAGAAATCACATTCTACCCGACAAAAGACGCCCTGAGATTCATAACTGAGATCCCATTAGGGTGGTCATCAGCAGGCGACGTCATAACAGAACTGACAGGCAAAGCAGAACACCTGTATGAGTACGACGCATATATCGTAGCCCCGGCCACCCTGAACATCATCGGCGACATCGCAAACGGGCGGGCTGACGACATGGACCCTGCAAAATCACTGCTCACATCAGCATTCGGCAGGATCCAGGACCCAAAAAACACCTCTGAACTCATCATAGCCCCCGCGATGCATGGATCGATGTACGAAAACCCCGCACTGAAAAAGAACCTGGAATTCCTGAAAGAATACGGAGTCAAACAGATAGGCCCCGAGATGAAAAACAACAAGGCAAACCTGAAAGACACTCATTCGATAGTGGCATACACCATACGCGAGCTCAGCGACGACCCGCTGAAAGGCAAAGACATCCTCGTAAACGCCGGCCCATGCTGGGCAAAGATAGACAACGTAAGAGCGATAACGAACATATTCAGGGGACGCCTCGGGATCGAGATAGCCGAAGAGCTCTATCTGAGAGGAGCCAACGTCAGGCTGATATACGGTCCCGGCGGACTGGACGTCCCGCGCTACATAGACACAATGAACGTCAGATACTATGAAGACATGTACGACGCCGTCATCCGGGAGATCGAGAATCATGACTACGACGCAGGCATATTCTCATCAGCGATTCCTGACTACAAGCCGAAAAACGTATTTGACGGCAAGATTAAGTCTGAAGGCGGGATGAACATGATTGAGCTTGACCAGACAGAAAAGATCATAAAGAAAGTAAGGCAGAAGCGCCCCGACCTCCACATGACCACATTCAAGCTCGAGACAGGCATAACAGAAGACCAGCTGCTCGACATAGGATACAGGAGACTTAAAGACTACGAGATTGTCGTCGCGAACCTGCTTGATGATATGTCGTCACAGGACCACACAATCCACCCGTCATACATCATGGAAAAGACCGGCAGGATAACAAGAGCATCCACAAAAAAAGGAACCGCGGGCGCATTGCTTGACACGGTCGGAGCCCACCTCGAAGGCAATATAGAACCACAGACCTTGCTCCAGGAATACTACCTCAAAGAGCTGCACGAAGGGTTGAAACACCCGCTAGCCTCAATGCGAGCGTAAGAGCATGTGCACACTGATCCTCCTGTACCAGCTCCTCGAAGAATATCCTGTCATCCTCGCAGAAAACAGGGACGCATCCGTATCCTCAGCCGAGATTCCGCCATCCATGGTATCAAGCAACCCCGGGATATATTCTGCGATAGACAAAAGAAGCGGCGGGACATGGTTCGGCCTGAATGAAAACAGAGTTGCCCTCGGGCTGACCAACCTCTATTCAAACACAGAGGACATAAGACCAAAAGCATCGCGAGGACAGCTATGCCTTGAGGCATTGAAGCAGCCGACAGCAATAGATGTATCTATGTACCTAAAAGAGCACTATGACCACAGAAGATACGCCAAAATGAACATACTGGCCGCCGACAGATACGACGCGATACTCACGATGTGCGACATCAAGATCGATACTAAAGAACTGGATGAAGGCATACACATACTGACAAACTACAATCTCGCGCATGCACCGTCTACCCAGGAAGACATAGACACACGTATAGACTCGGCACACAGGAGAGACCGCGCACTTGAGCTGTCGGAAATATACGGCCTTGACGAAAAGAAAGACATAGAAGGTGTACTGGAAATACTAAAGATGATCCTGAGCGACCACCAGAAAACAGCTGACAATCGCGGCTCAGAAAAGAAGAAGTATTTCACAATATGCTGCCACGACAGAGAAGGCTACGACTGGAAGACCATGTCATCATCGATAATAGCCCTCTCGAAAGCCAGCATAGAAAAAAGCAGATATCTCTACTGCCCGGGAAATCCCTGCAAAGAAGACAGCGAATATGAGGACTACTCACATATCCTAAAAGAGTGTTGAATTAAGAACCATCAGAAACAGGTGATTTCTGACCATTTGTTTCCTCAGCAATTATGCCGTCCCATACTTTCTCAGCATGTGTTTTATAGTTTCTGATCTTATCGATAAGATTTTCATTCTTTTGATATATCTCATCTACCGCATTTTTCACTTCTTCATAGCACATCTCGACCCATAGATGAGCTTTTGGGATATTTTTTGAATTCAATATGGATGTTATACTAACCGCATTTTGATGCAGCTGGGAATTGTCTATAAACACATCCATCAAGTCCTTGTTCGACTCTAATCCTGTTCTGATGACATCTATCTGAGGCTTATCGACAGATTTGGATTTATAGATACTGTCAGTTATTTGTCGGTAATATTGCTCGAAAAGTGTCAGATAACCATCAACCTCTTCCTTGATTTTTCCTTCGAGAAGAGTTTTACTCTCAGACTCCCCATACAATTCACTTCGCTTCATGATATCGATTTCAAAATCTTTCTCCAAGTATCGTTCACCGGACGTTATACCCTTCAGATATCCCATCTCAGTCATTTCATTGAAAGTAGTCTGAAAATCCTTGAACGTAACATCAAACAATTTTTGCAAATTAGTAGCATCACTCATAGCATCACCAGGATAATTCCAGTTTATATAATTTCAACAATATTTAAATATCTTGCGATTTTATCTACTAAAAAATAGTATAATGTGGCAATCATTTCCCGGCGACGATCTTGATGATATCATCGGCCTTGAGCACATAATCCTTCCCGACGACCTGCTTTGTCCTCGCATTTATCGCCCTGATGAAATGGTCGCCGATATCCGTATGTATCTTATATGCGAGATCAAGCGCATTAGACCCCTTCCTGATAAGTATGGCATCCGGGAACGCCTGTCCGTTCTTGTTGGAAAAATGAGTCTCATTCTCAACAGGATAGACGACGATATATCCGAGGACATCAAAAACAGCCTTGTTCAATGCAGTGACAACCCCCGTGGAGCCGTACTTTTTGAGCACATTATCGCGCAGGAATTCAAGCCCCTTCTTCTGCTTATCAGTCAATGCCACGCCATCTTTCACCTTGAAATCAGCGCCACCGGGCACATAATCTATCAACCCGGATGATGCCGCATTCCGCAGCGCAAGCTCAGCCTCACAGCTAGCCGGTATTATCACCTTATCTGTATATTTCGCACGAATCATTTCAAGATTAGCAGCGCTCGTGGGCATATCGATCTTATTGGCAAGGATAATCGAACATTTAGACAGACGTATAAGCTCAAACACAAATTCTTTGAGTTCATCAGGAGAAAGCGCCATGATATCCTCCGGCCCCTTCCCCATGGAATCAAGCGCAGCGACAATATCAGTCTCAGTTATTCCGTAAGTGGACAGGTTCTCAACAAAAAACACAAGCGGGACACTCTTCAGCTGCAAAATCAGGCGCGTGTACTTATCCCACTTGGACGATATGATGCCATAAAGCCACATACCTATCTCATTCTCAAGAAACTCAACCTCCTGTGTGACATCAGCCCCGTCCGTACCCTCGCCATTCACATCCGTCTTCCCCGAACAGTCGATGACATGGATCATCACATCAGCAAGCGAGATGTCAGAAAGGAACTGGTTGCCCATCCCCTTCCCCTCATGAGCGAGCGGCACAAGCCCGGCAATATCGACAAGCTCGACAGGCACAAGCCGTATCCCGTCGATGCACCTGGAATTCTGCGGCGCGCACTTGACCTTGAACTCAGCGCACGGGCATTTCGTGGTGACAAACCCCACCCCGACATTCGGCTTGATAGTCGTGAACGGGTAATTGGCGATATCGACATCTTTCAGCGTAACAGCCTTGAAAAAAGTGGACTTGCCCTTGTTAGGCGCACCCACAACACCGATTTTGATAGCCATATGTTTAATACCGGAACAACATTTAAATATCTAGACCTTGAACCCATCGCAATTTTTATAAAACTCAACATAACCAATATAAATCATGTCCGACGAAAAATGCTCATTCTGCAGAAAAAAATTCGACGAATTCCCATTCACATGCAAATTCTGCGGCAGGGAATTCTGCTCAGAGCATCGCCTCCCCGAGAACCACGAATGCCCTGGCCTTGAAAGATACAAAGAAAAACAGCAGGAATCACTAGGCCAAAAAAAGCCCGCCCAGCCCATAGAATACTTCTACCACAAGGACCGCTTCGCACCAAAAAAGAAAAAGAAACCAATAATGCCATACGCGATAATCGCAATCGGCATCATCATAATGATTTCCGCATTCATCACAGGCCAGATTCCGCTATACTACGTCGGCTTCATACTCATTCTCGCAGGCATGATTAAATTATTCATGCCTCAATTCCAGGCATAATCCATCTTGAGATGTTCTATGTCGCCCCAGTTTATGACCTCATTGACACCTAAAAGCAGTTCATGCCAGTAAGCCTTCGCAGCCTTCATCTCATCCTCATCGAACCTCCTGATCCACTCATCGATTTCAGGATTGGTCCCGAATACGTCGCGCGCCTCAGTTAGATATGTCCTGATGACCTCGATGACCTTCTTCGTCTCCCAGAACGTCGGCACGACACCAGCCTTCAAATCATAATCCTTAAGATCCTTCAAGACCTGCCTGCAGTGCTCATAATAATCCATCTTGATTCCATATCCCTCATTGATCAGCGTCCCGACAAGCTTCTCAGACCAGCCGCGATGAAACCTGCATATCCCGCTATTGCCAGAGAAAAGCTCCTTCACTGACCTCTCGGCAGACATCTTCCCAAGCACCTTTGGAGGATAGAACTCATTGCCGTAATAAGTATAGAACTTTCCCGGCATCTGCAGCGGTATATAGAACCCTGGCACCCAGTACTGGCACGGAGCGATATACCCATCCATCCCGTACGGCACGTAATTAGCAAGATCCGAGAACCTCAAACCGTTGACACGATCCGGATATAATTCATCGAGCTTCTTCACAGCCGAACGCATCCCGTGCGCGAACAGCTTAGCAAAATCCGTCTTCTGATAAGCGACATCATAAGCGAGCTTCGCGCCGATATCAGCATGCTTGTTTGAATCATCCATCTTGAAAGTCATGGGATCAAAATTCGGCATGACCTCAACCCCTACCTCATCCATCGTAAGAAGTCCCTTCTGCATCGACTCAAGCACAAAAGACACGATATTGCCGAAACAGATGGCATCAAAACCCATCCCTTCGACGGCACCAGCAATCTTCTCGGCAGCCCTCTGGTCAAATATACCGCAATTCGGCCCTAATGCCTCATAAGGCTCATAATCTTTCTTCTTGTCACCCTTATACTTCTTGCACACCGCAGGACACGGCTCGCCGCACGTCCTCCAGTTCTTGGTATCGATTGTCTCCTCATTGAACTGCTTAAGATAATGATCCTTGACCAGCGTCTCATAAAGCTCATTCCTCTTCGCCCGGGGTAGATGGATAGAACTCCAGTTGAACATCGGAAGCCAGCTGCCGATTGTCGACATATTCACCCCGAAAGTACCGCCGCTATTGTATTTCTCGACATACCTGTACTTCTCAGTCGACTTCCTTGCAGAATCCGTCATATTCGCCCCGAGATTATCCATGAAAATCTTATTGACATCATCCATGTCCTTGAGGTTCTTCGGGCCAAACACCCGGTCATCCCTGTCGCCTCCATAGACGATAGCGACGACATTATGCGCCCGCATAAGAACAGAACCGAAACCGCCCCTGCCAGCCCATCCGTCCGAGCCCCGGACGATATTGCCGTTCCTCACGACCATCGTATTTATTGCGCCCATATTGGTATAAAGAGCCGAAGGCCCGACCGCAAGCACGCGGAAATCAAGATATATCTTATTCTTCAGGAACTCATCCTTGTACTTGCCGACAACATATTCATGAAGAGCATAGATACCCGAATCATCCTTGGAATATATCTTCATCAATGAATCAAATTCAATAGGATAGAACCTGACAGAAGACTTGCCTGAGATATTCTTGATCACAACAACACTCGGCTTATCGCACTTGCCTTCGATCTTGACAAGATCAACTCCTGTCTTGTAAAGCGGCAGCGCTGCGCCGCCGATAGTACTCAAAAAAAGCGTCTCGACAACAGGAGACCGCCCGACAATGATCAGCCTGTGCGTTCCCGGCATCTTGCTTCCGGCAAGAGGTCCTGCGCCGAATATGAAACTGTTCTTCGGATCAAACACCCCGTACTCATAAGTCTTGTTCTTCAGATGCACATCCACGGCATAATCAACAACACCCAGTATCTTATCCGACTCTATAGAAGTATATTTGCTTGAACCTTTCCCTGCATCAATCTCAATGATTTTCTTGATCATTCAACCACCCAATATAATATTTGTCAAAGTTCCTTATATAATTGACATCGTCTATGAAATAACAAATTTCACCAAAAACCAAAAGAGGTCAAATATATGGAAACGCCATGAGTATAATAGTTATGGCGTTAACAATATAATTTACAAATGAGCGCCCAATAAACCTAATCACCGATAATCACTTCTCTTTCGACACTCACGACGAACCTGTTGTATAGCCATATCAGGATGGCGCCAAAGATGATTACCGCAATGATCACCGCAAGAAACGTCGCCAAAGACGATACACCCGGACCGCGCACCCCGAGCGGCCCGCCGCCCGTATCATCATCCTTAGTAAGGGAATCGATCTTCTCAATTATAAGATCAAGAATAGACCCGCAATCTTCCAGGCATGAATCCTTCGACTCAAACGGGTCGCAATACCCGTTTCCGCAGAAACCGACATTGTACCTGTCATCCTCGCAGCTGTCATCCCACATGCAATTCTCCTGGTAGGATAATCCGCCAAGATAGACAAATGAGATTAACAGGGAAAACATCAAAACTTCATATCTCCTATATCCATCATATCTCATATCAAATAATTGCTCATCATTATTTATATTGATTGAGGCTCACACTAAAAATTAAAGTCCAAAAAATACATTTAAATAATTTACAGCACAGATATAATTGAAATCATTAATTCTGTACTCTATGTTGTGCTGCATATGATAATACCATTCAAGAACATCAAACACTACATCTTCGATCTCGACGGAACCATATGGACATACAGGGACCTCCTGCCTGAAGCGAACTATGTCATAGACCGCATCAGGCGGAAAGAAAAAGAGATCCATTTCACGACAAACAACACCCTGCTTTCAAGATCAGACTACGCAAAAAAGCTTCTGAACCTCGGGATAAAGACAACAAAAGAGCACATATTCTCAGCAGGCTATGTCGCATCCAAATACTTCGAAGAGAAAGGCATACAGGACTTATATCTTATCGGGGAGCACGGCCTCATCCAGGACCTTTCAGATGCAGGCGTCAGAGTATCTGAAAACGCGAATGATGTCCTGATCGGTATAGACAGGAACTTCAATTATTCCAAGCTGAAACACGCAGCAGACCTGATAAATAAAGGCGCTGAAGTCTACTGCACAGGAATATCAAAATACTTCCGGGTCGGAACCGACCTTTATCCCGGCGAGGCCCCCATAATAAAAGCCATAGAGACCCTCACAGGCAAGATGCCCATACACTTAGGCAAGCCGTCAGACGTATTCAAGGCAAGATTATCGACAGACTTAACCTTATTCCCCGAAGACGTCCTTCTTGTAGGCGACGACCTCACCGAAGACATAGTATTCGCCAACAAATGCGGCTTCAAGAGCGCCCTGGTCCTCACGGGCAACACCTCAAAAGAGCAGGCAGAAGAGGCGACAGGTCTGAAAAAGCCGGGCGCCATAATCCGCGACCTGAAAGAGATAGTCAC
>JBDRKP010000031.1:0-5209 GCA_043813875.1 archaeon
ACCGTCACTGACTTCGCAAGATTCCTTGGCTTGTCCGGGTTGCAGTTGCGCAAAACAGCCAGCTTATACGCAAGTATCTGTACCGGTATGATATGGGTGATCAGAAAAGAATGAGTGGTTCCCGGAACCTTGATGAAATAATCAAAAATCTCGTTGTTCGTGGGTCCCACCCCGACAACAAAAGCGCCCCTTGCCTTCACTTCCATTATATTGCTGATCATCTCATTCGCATTTTCATTAGACATAAAAGCGATGACTGGAGTGCCGTCCTCGATCAGGGCGATAGTCCCGTGCTTAAGTTCCCCGCCGGCAAATCCCTCTGCATGGATATAGGAGACCTCCTTGATCTTCAAGGCAGCTTCAAGAGCTGTCGGATACTCCATACCACGTCCCATGGTGAAAAGATGTTCCTTGTCCTTCAAAAGATGCGCAAGCTCCTTGATATGATTCCTGGTACTCCTCGAAGTCAGGTTGAAAGCAAGAGTCCATGCTTCCTTTAGGACCGCTTTTCCTTCATCATATCTGCCTGCGCATGCATAAGCCAGGAGATTCAGGATCGCAATCTGGGCAGTATAACTCTTTGTCGAAAGCACGCAGATCTCGGGACCTGCATTCATGTGGAGCGCATGATCAGAACACCTCATAAGACTCGACCCCATCACATTGACAATGGATATGACCTTGCTTTTCTTCTCTCTTGCAGTCTTCACAGCATCAAGAACATCGGCAGTCTCACCTGATTGAGAGACAGCGATGATGAGCGTCTCACTTGTGAGAAAATCCTTATAGCCCCGAAACTCAGAACCAAGAACCACATTGATATGCATCTTAGCAACCGAAGAAAAGACATAGCTCGCCGAAAGGCACGCATGATAAGATGAACCGCACGCGACAAAGAAGACGCCTTTCGCAGCTTTGATCTTGTCTGCAATCCTCTCGATCATTTGCGGATCCTGGCTTGCCGCCTTCTTTATGGTCTCAGCCTGCTCGGTTATCTCCTTCAGCATGAAATGCGAGAACTCACCTTTTGTGGACTTTTCAACATCCCAGTCTATACTATCTATTTCACGCAAAACAGGCATCTCTTCTAAAAGATTGTATACATAGACATTATCACTCACGACCGCAACATCATTATCATAAAGATACATCACTCTCTTCGTGTGCTCCATGAACGCAGGTATATCTGACGCAGCAAAGAATTCATCATTCCCGATGCCGATCACAAGCGGTGAACCGCGTCTCGCCGCAATCATCATGTCATCTTCAGTATTGATGGCGACAACCGCGAAACTGCCCTCTATATCCTGCAGGGCCAATGTCACAGAGTCCTTGAAATCAAAACCCTTTTTCATATAATCCTCAATAAGATGAGATATCACTTCAGTGTCGGTCTCACTTGCGAAAGAATGACCGCAATCTTTTAGTTGAGCCCTCAACTTCTGGAAGTTCTCTATGACGCCATTATGCACAACCGCTATCTTCTTATCACAACACAGGTGAGGGTGTGCATTTGAACTGGACACGCCTCCATGGGTGGCCCATCTGGTATGCCCTATCCCGATGCTCCCGGGAAACTTGTCAAAATCGAGTTCATAATCCTCAACTTTCCCGACATCCTTAGATATATGAAGCATATTATCTGAACAGGTGCATAAACCCCAGGAATCATATCCCCTGTAAGACAATCTTTTAAGAGACTCAAATAATATGCTTGATGCAGGCCTTTTTCCTTTATATCCGATTATTCCGCACATAATCTGCTATACTGGATTATCATCTTTAAATGGCTTGTTGAAAATCAGATACAAGCGCTACAACGTAATTCATAGTGGATGGACGATAGCTTTAAAAAGATTATCGCATCAATTAGAGAAGTATTATTAAATTGTTAAGACCATTAATAAATGAACCATAGTGGTATGGACATGAATGCAAGACTGATCAAGGAAAAAGGCGGTAAGCTGTTCTCGAAAATAATAAAAGTAGAGACAAGCCCCGAAAAACTGAAAGGCCTCCTGAACGACCAGCGCTGGGAAATACTCAAATTGATCACAGAAAGGCCGACATATCCGGCAGAGATTGCAAAGAAACTGAAGATACACGAGCAGAAAGTATATTACCACATAAAGCAGCTCGAGATTAATGGTATCATAAAGGTTATCAACAAGGTTGAAAAAAAAGGTGCTCTCGCAAAATTCTACGCACCCACATGCTATGGATTCGCACTTGATCTCCCATACGGTGACGAAAAGCTGATAGATTTTCCACTGACAGACCAGTCCGACAAACTGAAGCAATTCCTCTACCCGCACATGGCAAACGGCAGGCTCAATTCCACCATAGTTGTCGGCTCACCAGATCCCCACGGACCACACCAGGTACGGTCAAGAGACGGCCACTACGCAATTGAGCTTGGACTTTTTTTAGGCCAGTTCGGTTCAAAGACCGGAGAATTCAGCGCGCGCCTCGACGTCGACATAAAAGCAGAAAAAAAGACAGCTGAAAACCTATTCCTTGTCGGGGGCATATTGACAAATATCATAACCAAAGATCTCAATACATATCTTCCAATCAGATTTTTGGAAGACAAATTTCCATATCGGTCGATATACTCACAGATAACAAACAAGACCTATTCAGAAGACAATATCGGCATAATAGCAAAAATAACAAATCCGGCAAATACAGAAAAAAGCATAATCGTACTCGCAGGAAACACAAACGGAGGAACAAAAGCTGCCATTATTGCATGTACACGAAATACAGATAATATCCTGAAAAAATACAGCGGGGAAGACAACTGGTCTACATTGGTCCGTGGATTCGACATGGATGGCGACGGAAAAATAGATACCATAAAAATACTGGAATAGATACTATAAAATGGGCGTATAGTAAATACAATCAAATCAGATTTTCGGATGGATGAGACAATATGAGTTTTTCAGAAAAATAACCGTTATCATGATGATTATAATAAGCAAATCAGATTATTAGAAAAAAACAAATAAAAATGATGTCTCTGAGTATTCTAACCTAGGATGGCTCTTCAATCCTCATTCTCCTCTCAACCATATTGACAAGACTTGCAAATCGCTCCCCTGACAGTTTCAGATAAAACTTCGTATACCGGTCATAGAACTGATGCTCATAAGGACCTCTTTTCCTGAAAAGCCATATATCGAGTCCAAAAAGATCCTTTATGCCTTTCCAGAACTTACTATCTGATTTAAGAGGCGTAAGATAATACGCCGGTTCTGGATATGCTTTTAGCATCTCCTTTTTGGTCTTAAATTTCTTGCCATCAACCTCATACCCGAAACCCTTCTTTTTGTAACCCAGGACTATCCCATCGTACTTATTCATTTTCGGGTCAAGACCAAGCACCTTATCTATGTATCTCTCAAGCTCTTCATCTTTCGCCTGCATCTCAAGGAGCTTCACAAGCATGACATTTGCGGACAGGACATACATGTTGAATAAGAAATCCGTATCCTCGATAGCAGGGCCTGTAGGCATCTTCATCACGAATTTTAGCATGTCCAGCCTTAAAAAAGAGTAATATAGCTTCGGCAGATTCCCATTCAAGGTATCAGATATGCTTTTGGCCTTCTCATCCACCCAATCTTTCCTCAGCCAAGGGTAATCTGCAAGAAGACCATGTTCTGTATCAAATATGAGATTGTCCTGCGTCCACTCATCATAAGCAAAAACCTTGCCGAATTCACCGTCTAATACTGCCTTTGATATGATCTCTGCCGGATAAGTATGCATTTCAGGATTAGTGAGTGCTTTATGCACCCACGCTGTCACGCCGTGGGCGCTCACACCTATCGATATGCTGTGCGCATGGTGCCTCCTTATGTCTCTTCTCCCTGTAAGAGGCAGGTTTGAATCCCTCTTGTCTTTGGCATATCCTGTCTCAAGCAGCCTGTGCCTTGCGATGATCGGCTTCAACCATGCACGGTATTGATCTATCGTGAATTCACGGCTCCTTTGTAGAATCTTCAATCTCTCAAGACGCTGCATGATCGCGCTGCGAAACACCCCTAGCCAGTGCTGGTAAAGCGTCCACTTGGACTCAAGCATCTTCTTTTCCACATCAGCCATGTTCGCGAACTTGCCGCCATCCCGTATATCCTCAAGCGACTCCATCACAAGGAAATCATTGACAATGGTCGGCATGATATTGTTGTTCCTCATGAAGGCCAAAGAGAGCCTGCCTGCTCCCTGCCCGCCGCCACCGGCATGGAAATCGACCTGGTCCACGAAGATTGTCTTTATGGCGAACATGGCAGACCTTTTATTTTTCGGATCACTGCTATCAAGATTCTCCAGGTATTCCTGGTATTCCTCATATTTCCGTATATCATGTTCAAGCAGCTCAAGATCAGCGACAGACTGCGATATGTTCGCAAGGCCCTGCTTTATCTTATCCTCATAAAGAGCCTTCTGCACAGCGATCATCTGGTGAAAATCAGGATGAGCATGGCTGGCCTCGATCCATTCCTCAATCTTATTTTTAGTCCACCCGTCTTTGTTTGTCTCAAACATGAGGCCATAGTACATATTCTGCGTACCCCCGAAAACAGTGGTGGGATTGAGATCAACACCGTGACCCTTGACATTCTCTGCGCCCTGGTCCAGGCCCTGCACTAAAGCGCATTTACCTAGATTCACATCACCCCAGCGGGTCCGTGTGCCTTGCGCAGCCTCAGCAGTCATATTCGAATCCCTGAGACGGAATTTGGCAATATCCTCCTTTTCCCTTTCAAACTTATTCAATTTCTCTACAAGACCTTTATGTGCTTTGCTCGCATCTACATCCAGTTTATCTTTGGCCATAACACTTATTTTATCGCGTCTCCTATATTAATTTAACGAAGAAAGCCACATCACTTCAAAAACAGATGAAATACATTGAAGCGCCCTCCAAAGCTGCGGATAGAGAGAATGATGAGGAAAATCTGAAAAAGAACGACGAAAAAAGACATATGCTGGTCTGAAGACGGGCTCATGGGAATCATATCCATGAACCTCAAAGAACATATGATGCCATTCAGGCATGTATTATCCCGAAATACTTTCCCCCCTACGATAGAATACATGAAAAAACTAAACCAAAAGAAGATCAGGTGGATAATAAACCAAAAAAGTAAAGGTATCAAAAACAAATATATAGCATCCGTTCAAAAAATAAGCATCA
>JBDRKP010000032.1:0-15631 GCA_043813875.1 archaeon
AATTCGACTTCGGTAACGTTCACTGTAGATACATCTGCTCCTGTCGTTTCTCTCGCGAGCCCCGCAAACGCATACAACACATCAACCGCATCCATTAACTTTACCTTCAACGTGACGGATAATATCAACGCATCAATGGCATGCTCGCTTTACATCAACGGGACATCTATCGCAACAAATGTATCGACATTGAATACAACGACCACGACTTTTTCAAATGTGGGTATATCCATATCACTAAACCAGAACTGGACTGTGTCATGCTCTGACGGCGTTAACTCATATGCTCCGGCAAACAGGACGTTTAATGTTGATAACGTCATCCCGACAGCCAATGCTCCGGCAGATGCCGGATACGTTCAGGGAACATCGCAAACAATAGGATGGATTTTGAGCGATAATTATGCATCGGGGTATTACAAAGTCTACAGGAACGGGACAACGCAAAATAATAGTGCGGCATGGGCAAACGGGTCGAACCTGAACGTCTGGATAAACACCTCAACTGTCGGCGCATGGAACTACACTATCGCATACAATGATTCTCTAGGAAACAACGGCGATCCGGATGAAGTTATAATTACGATAACGTCTTCTGATGTGACGCCGCCGGTGATAACCATTGTCTCGCCATCAAACACATCATATCCGCAAAAATGGGTGTGGTCAAACGTCACTTTGAACGAAGCAGGTTCTTGGTGCGGCGTCTCGCTGAACGGAACAGCAAACCAGACTTTGACAAACTCGACAGGAAACTGGAACCTTAATTTATCCGTTCCGTCAGAAGGCTCGAACAACGCAAAATTCTGGTGCAATGACACAATCGGAAATATGGGCAATTCATCAACCGTTTACTTCACTGTTGATACTATTGTGCCGGTTATCACGATAGCATCTCCCCAGAACACCACCTACGCCACCAATCCCCAGCTGAACTTCTCATACGCAGAAACCAACCCCTCAACATGCAAATATTCGCTAAACGGAGCAGCAAACCAAACCCTCGCCTCCTGCACAACCAACGGCACAACCATGACCTCAACCTACGGCTCAAACAACGTCATATTGTACATGAACGATACAGCCGGCAATTTCAACTCAACGCAAAAATACTGGACCTATGACAACAAAGGGCCGCAGTATTCCGGAAATTTAACATCACCAGCATCATCAACAACATACACCCCAGTACTATCAGTACAATTCAACATCACAGCCACAGACCAATACTCATCAATTGACACAGTCCTGTTGGAATTCAACAACACAAACTACACAACAGCAAACATCACCTCAACCTACACAAGAACATTATCAGGAATTGCCGCAGGCACCTATAATTACAGATGGCACATGAACGACACCCTCGGAAACAGAAACTCAACTGTAACAATGCAATACACAATCACAAAAGCCACAACCACACTAACCCTCTTATTGAACGGAACAAACTCAGACAACACATACTACACTCCTGCATCAGTAAATGCAACATACACAAAAGACAACAGCGAAGTAACAGTAAACATGTACCGAAACGGCACACCACTCATACTTACAGGCAATACAAACATCTCCAACTACCTGTCAGCCGGAATCTGGAACTACACAATCAACACAACCGGCTCACATAACTACACATCCGCCAGTGCATCTCACCTTGTTACTATCCTTGCAACACCCGCTCCAAACATCACCAACTGGCAGAACAACATCACAAACAGCCAATCCCTCACAGTAACAATGAACGAAACCCAGTCAATATTCTTCAACATCACAGTTGACCAACCGGTGAACTACTCATGGTCTCTTGACAGCGCCGACCAGTCAAGAAACTCCGCCAACTACACCTACGCAAACACCCAGCCAGGCACTCATTCAATAAAAGTAAACATATCAAATATCAACGGCACAGACGAACTGACATGGACACTGACAGTAAAGGACATCCCGAACATCAATTCGGTCACTGAGAGTGCAGACCCGGTCTCAGTCGGCTCAATCATATCAATCGAGTCAAACATAACAGACCTTGACGCAGACCTCTCCGGCAAATTCATAGTAATCGACGGCACATGGTACGAAATGCAGCCAAACGGAGTTGACAGATACCTCGCAAACTATACCCCTGCAACAGAAAAAATCTACAGCTACTACATCTGGGCAAACGACACAACCGGATTATCATCAAACACGACAATGTACACATTTACCTCCCAGGAGGGACCGGCAATAACAGACATTACAGTAACCCCATCAAGCGGCAATGAATCAACAAATTTTGTAATACAAGCCAACATAACCGACCTGAACAGCATAAGCAAGGCATACGCAAAATTCACCCAGCCAAGTGTATTCGAGATCGCCCTCACAAACGTCTCCGATATCTACAACACAACCTACACCAGCACAACTCCGGGAACATACATATTCTACATCTGGTCAAACGACACCCTCGGTGCAACATCATCAAGTTCAAACAGGAACTTCACAATACAGGACACAACACCTCCGAACATCTCAGCAGTCACAATCACCCCCGCATTAAAGAATGAAACAACAATAGTCACAATAACAGCATATGTCACAGACTACAATATATCTCAGGTATTTGCAGACATAACAGGACCTCTGAACTCCACAAAAATCCTATCCTCGATAGGAGGCAGCCAGTACTCAAACACAACAGGCTCAATCCCCCACAAGCCCGGGTTCTACAGCATAAACATACGTGCATATGACGCATCAGGCAACAACGCAACCATCACAACAAACTACACAATAAACGACACACAAATACCTTCACTGAACTCTCTCACAGTCATGCCGACACTCGGCAACTTAAACACCAACTTCACAATAACAGCAAACATCACAGACAACGATGCAATCAATGCAACAATAGCAAACATCACAAAGCCTGATTCAACATCAGGCATTTTAGTTCTTTCAGGCCAGAATCCGTACAACGGCAATTTCACAGACACAAGTCTGCTTGGACTATACACGCTTTACATTATTGCAAATGATACTTCAGGCAACACACTCTATTCGTTCAGCTACCCTTTGGGAACAGCAAACTTCTCTATTGCTGACCTTGAGGTCCCATCAATCAACGAACTCAATGTAACGCCGGCATCAATCAATACAACGCAGAAAGTCACAATAAGTGCAAACGTAACAGACGACAACGCAGTGAACTTCGTCATAGCAAACATAACAAGGCCGGACTCGTATGTCATCCCGATAACGGGATTCACCAACTCCTCAAGCATATACGCAGCAAACTTCACAAACACAACCATCCCCGGAACATACGTAGTAACTCTAACAGCAGTCGACATCGCAGGAAACACGTCAACTTCAACAAAGAACTTTACCGCAAACGATTCTATTGCCCCACAGATAACTCTCTTCAGTGTTGATGACAATACGCCTTCTGTTGGCCAGAAGATAACGTTTACATCAACTTCGTCGGACAACGACATAATAAGCAAAGTCACAGGCACAGTCAACATCACAAAGCCGGACAATAGCACGGTTTTGATCACAGTGAGTGAGACGGGCTCAGTGAACCAGGGCTCTCCGCCGACATCCGTCGCCATACAGTCCGAAGCAAACTACACGCCCGATATAGTCGGAAACTACACTGCAAAATTAATCGTGAAAGACCTTGCAAACAATACTGATGAATCAACAATCACATTCGAGGCATCCGACACAACAGGCCCCATCCTATCATCAATCTCCATAACCGCAATAGAATCCCAAAACATCACAGTAAACATCACAACAGACGAAGAAAGCAACTACACATTCGCATACGACACAGGATCAGGCTGGAACTATTTGTCCAACTCGACTATGAGATTAAATCACACAATAACATTGCCGCAATACAACGCCAACACCACAATCCTCTACTACATGAACCTCAGCGATCAATACGAAAACCTTGGTAGGTATCCGTCTGTCGGGGTAAATAACTTCACAGTCGACGGCACCCTCGAGTTCAACCAGTCCTCAATCGCCCTCAACCTCACAGAAAAACAGTCACGCACAATAGAAGTGAGAATAACAAACCCCTCATCAATCCCGATAAACGTGACATTCGACAAGACAAAATCATGGACAACCATCCAATCGAATCAGTACCTTAACCCGCTCCAGTCTGCGATAATCAACATCACGCTGACACCGGACGACATATCAGTAGGCGACTGGCAGGCAAACGAGACGATCACAGCCCACGGCTCCGCTCTTGACACGTTCCTGATAACCATGAACGTCTTCCACACAATCGGCGACGGCGAATGCGACTCAGGCGAGTCCTGCGGAACTGCCGACTGCCCCGCATGCTCAAGCAGTTCAAGCGGCGGCGGCTCATCCGGAGGCGGCGGGGGCATATCCTTGCCACCGGTAAAGCACGAATGCGAGAACAATACCGCCTGCCTGAAGACGCAGGTATGCAAAAACTACAACTGCGTCGCCATCACATGCGACTCCTGCGAATACATAAAAGACAGGAAATGCAAAAAATACGAATGCTGCTCTGATGCTGAATGCAAGACAGGCGAAATATGCAGGGAGAATAAGTGCGCAAAAGAAGAAAAACCAGTCATAATTTCAGATACCTTAAAAGAAGAAGCAGAAAAAGCGATCAGTGAAGCAAAAAGCACCATCCTGAACTATATCACAAAAGACACAAAAGAGGCAGAAAATATCCTGAAAGAAGCAGAATCCGCCTTTGCAAAAGAAAACTACGGAGAAGCAAAAGAGCTCGCACTCCAGGCGAAGCTCATGGCAGAAAACGCCCCACTATTGCCAGAAAAGGAACCACCGAAAGAAGGCACCAACTGGCACTTAATAATAATCTTCCTGATCCTCCTCATACTCGTCTACCTCAAACGAGACCTCATCCACAAAACAATCGCAAAATACACCTCAAAAACCACCTACAAGCTCGAAGAGCTCGAAGACTACCTCGACAAAGTCAGACCGATAATAGCAAGCCTGAACAACAAAGATTACGATGCCCGCCTCCTCGAGATAGAAGCCGAAAAAGACACAGCCAGACAGATGCTAAAAGACAACAACCCCATTGCAGAAGATCAGATCGAAATGGCGATAGACAATCTGATTGCACTGAAAAAAGAGATCGAAGGGCAAAACACCCAAGAATCCTACCCCCGCTAAAAACTTTATAAAAATAACTCCCCAATATTCACTGGTGAATCTGAGTGAATTTCAAAGGAAAAGACATAATAAACATTGAAGACCTATCCCGCAAAGAACTCGACCACATACTTTCTGTTTCTGAGAAAATGATCCCTATCATAAAAAAAGGCTCAACCCTCTGCAAAGGAAAGATCCTTGCCAACCTCTTCTTCGAGCCGAGCACAAGGACAAGGCTATCATTCTCATCCGCAATGCTTCGCCTCGGCGGGAATACAATCGGATTCGCAGACCCTAACTCCACATCCGGGAAAAAAGGCGAAGTCCTCGCAGACGCCATAAGAGTCATAGACGGCTACGCAGACATAATCGTGATGAGACACCCGATAGAAGGCTCCGCGAAAGTTGCCGCTGACTTCGCAGACGCGCCCGTGATAAACGCCGGCGACGGCGGCCACCATCATCCCACGCAGACGATACTTGACCTATTCACGATAAAAAAAGAATTAGGAAAAATAGACGGATTGAATGTCGGCTTCTGCGGCGACCTGAAATACGGAAGGACCGTCCACTCCCTGGCATGCGCCCTCTCAAAATACAAAGACGTAGAGATCACATGCATATCCCCAGAATCACTAAAGATGCCCCGCTACGTCATAAACCACCTTAAGATGAACGGCATACACGTCATAGAACGCGAAAACATCGAAAAATCACTGGAAGACCTCGACGTAGTCTACGCCACGCGCATCCAGAAAGAGCGCTTCGGCTCAGAAAAAGAATACCTCGACGTCAAAGGCAGCTACTACATCGACGAAAACACCATGAAAAAAGCAAAAGAAAATATGATACTTATGCACCCACTCCCAAGGGTAGATGAGATAAGATACAGCGTAGACAGCGACAGAAGAGCAGTCTACTTCAAACAAGCGCACTACGGCGTCCCGACAAGGATGGCCCTCATAGCGCTTCTTTTAGGCAAAATCAAATAAGATGGTGCAAAAAATGGACGAAGACAAACTTAAAGTAGGAAAGATAAAGAACGGAACAGTCATAGACCACATCCAAGCAGGAAAAGCCCTCGACGTCTACAAGATCCTGAAAGGCATCGAAAAACAGAGCCTGATAATAGCCATCAACGTCCCAAGCACCAGGATGAGAAGAAAAGACATACTAAAGATAGAAAACAAGCAGCTCGAATCAGACGAATACAACTACGTCGCCCTGATAAGCCCGACAGCAACAGTCGTGTCGATAAAGAACTACAACGTCGTAAAAAAGCAAAAGATAACCCTCCCGGACAGGATAAAAGGCATCATAAGATGCAAGAACCCAATATGCATCTCAAACCACGAGACCTACATAACACCAGAATTCGACGTCACATCAAAAGACCCGATAATACTAAAATGCACATACTGCGAACACGAACAGAAAATATAGCCTCAACCGCTTTCTAAAAATGCAAAAAAGAGACAGGTCTAAAGACCATGAAACAAAATATCGCTTTAGCCTTATACTACAACCAGCCGAACAGGAACAGCTTCAACGCACTCATCGGAGCCATCGGGACAGACGCCCGCTTCAAAGACCTAGACATCTTCTTTCTTGACAACGAAAAAGAACTCATTTCGAAAATAAGCGGAATCGAAAACACCCACGAAAAAACAATAATCGCAATCTCATTCCTCACAACCCAGCTATGGGAAACAAAAAAACTCATATCAAGACTCAAAAAGAAACTCAACACCAGACCGCTATACATAGCAGGCGGCCCCCACCCGACCGGGGACCCGAAAGGGACCTTGAGCCTGGGATTCGACATAGCGATAATAGGCGAAGGGGAAGAGACATTCATCGAACTCCTGAAAAACATAGACTCTGGAAGCGATTACACAACAATGAAAGGCATAGCATACGCCGATAATGAAGGCACACATCACATAAACGCAAAAAGGCCGCCGATAGACCTGGACAGGTACCCGTCATTTGCAGCAAGGCACAACAGATTCGGCCCCATAGAGATAACAAGAGGCTGCCCATTCGCCTGCTATTTCTGCGAGACGCCCCGCATATTCGGCAGCACTATAAGGCACCGGAGCATAGAAAACATCTGCACCCATGCCCGGACCATGATCGATTGCAACCGCTACGACATAAGACTCATAAGCCCGAACGCATTCTCCTACGGCTCAAAAGACGGCAGGAAACTGAACATAAAAAAGCTAAAAGATCTGCTGAAAAGAATAAAAGATACCATAAAGCCAAAAGGAAGACTCTACATCGGCTCCTTCCCGTCAGAAGTAAGACCGGAACATGTGACAGAAGAGACGATAGCGCTTGTCAAAAAATACGCAGACAACGACAACATCATAATAGGAGCAGAATCAGGCAGCCAGAAGCTTCTGGACCTGTGCCACCGTGGCCACACAGTAGAAGACATATACCGAGCAGTAGACCTCACAACAAAAGCAGGCCTGAAAGCGAACGTAGACTTCATATTCGGCCTGCCGGAAGAATCCGTTGAAGACATAAAAGACACCATAAAAGTCATGAACGACCTTATCAGCAAAGGCGCAAAAATCCACGCGCACGCATTCATCCCGCTGCCATTGACCCCGTTCGCTAAAAGAGAAGCATCAGGCATAAAAAAAGACACAGAAAAGATGCTCCACAAACTCCTGCCAAAAGGCGTCATCTACGGCAACTGGAAAGAGCAGGAAAATATCTCAAAAAAAATCTCAATATACCTGAAGACCGGCAGATTATAGAATCAATTCATAGCATTGCCTCTATCCAAACTTTGAAGACATTGCTTTACTCACTCATGCCCGAATCATCTTATGATAAGCATATGCCTGAAATAACTTCCACCTCACAACCCCCAACATAAAAAGCCATAGAACGAGGCACACAAACGATTTGATTTATATACTTTCATAAGACAATAAAATACTTGTGAACACAAGACTTCTAGACGAGATCGGCCTCACAGAAAACGAATCCAAAATATACCTCTCACTGCTAAGGCTAGGCTCCGCCACAGCAGGCGAGATCACCGAAAAAAGCGGCGTACACAGGAGAAACGTCTACGACGCGATAGACCGCCTGGCAGAAAAAGGGCTCGTAAGCGCCATAACAAAAAACAACAAAAAATACTTCCAGCCAAGCGACCCCAAAGAGCTCCTGACCATCCTGAAGAACAAGGAAAAGACCATAGAGACAATAATCCCTGACCTGAAAAATCTATACGAAAACCCTGAAACAAGACAGGAGATACGCATATTCTACGGCGAACCAGGCCTGAAAGCGCTCATGGACATACAGGCCGAAGACAATAAGGAGATATTCGTCCTCGCAAGCAAAAACTCAATCGCAGAAATACTAAGATTCACATTCCCGGAATACGTAAAAAAAAGAGTAGAAAAAGGCATCTGGATCAACTTCATCTTCAACTCATTCGAAGCAGGCAAAAAAGTATCAGAAGCCCCCCTCTCAAGAGTCAGGTACTTCCCGAAAGAGCACTCAGTGCCATCGACATTCATGATATGGGGCGGCAAGTCAGCAGTCATGGTATTCACAGAAAACTCACCCATAATTGTGCTCTTCGACAACCCGGACATAGCAAAAGACTACATGGACTACTTCACACTCATCTGGCAGATAGCAATCCGCTAAAGATATCAAATCAAGATACAAACGAAGATATAAATAATTCTTGACCCAAATATGAATTAAACTCTAATAGAGGTATATACTAATGAAATACCAGACAATAATTGCCCTTATCTTATGCATGTCATTCATATCCAGCACAGCCTACAGCTTCGACACAGACCCGTCAAAATACGATATGGCGTGCAACGACAAAGGAGGCATAATAATCAGATCCCCAGACAACATCGACACCAGCGGCTCCTACAGGGTAAACATGATAGCCACAGACAAAGATAACAAGACATTCAATGTCGCCGGCACATGGAAAGGAGGAATCTTCACATCAGAAGAAGCGCAATTCAACGAACAGGCAGAATACACAATAACAATAACATTCGCATCAATAGACACAGTCAAAAAAGCAGTAGACTGCCCGGGATTGGTATTCAGCTGCAGGATATTCTCAACCAGCATTTCACGATGCTACAACTACGACGGCGCATTCTACGCATTATTTGAGATAGAAAACAAAGGCAAATATGACTGGAACCTAAATACGAACCTGACCTACATCGCAAGCGACGACAAAGGGAAATCCAACGATATTGACCCACAATCAAAAATAGAAAAGATAGATATTTCAGACATGGGAAATGACAGATACAGCCTGAAATGGACAACAGACAAAAACATAGAGCTTTTCCACATAAAAGCGCCCATCTGCAAAACAACCACATCAAAGATATGCACAGAACCAGAGATTTGCACAGAAGACAGCGACTGCCTGGAATTCGAGTACTGTGACGGCTACTGCAAAAGATTAGACTGCACCGAAAACGAATACATATCAGGCCATGGATGCATCGCCTACTGCAGAACAGACAAAGACTGCGATGACAATCTTGCCTGCACTATAGACAGATGCAGAGACTATGCCTGCAGCCACGAGCAAGTCACATGCACTGCACAGGAAAAATGCACAACCGCAGAATGCAAAGAGCCGGCAGGATGCATATACAGGATAGACGAAGAATGCAAAAAAAGCGAATCATCAGCCAAAACGTCCATCCCATTAGAGGACAAAAGCACCAAAGAAAAACCCACATCTACAGGCACAATCTCAGCAACCACAACATTCCTGCTGATCATCATCCTGATATTAGTGGCCTACATAATGAAGAGACCAGAAGCAAAACCAATAAAAGAAAAAGAGACATCCGAACCAAAAAAAACAAAGAAAAAACAGAAAGACAAATCACCTTCTGAACAGGAATAATTCATCCGCAATAATTATATATATTTCTGATGCAACATAAGAGGATTATGAAAGTCCTATCCGGCGCAACAGTATTCACGGGCAGCACCCTAAAAAAAATAGACTTAGGGATAGAAGACGGAAAAATCATAAAAATAGAAAAAGACTTGGAAGGCGACAAGATAGACTGCACCAGCATGCTCATTCTCCCCGGCGCAATCGACATCCACGTCCACTTCCGCGACCTGAAGCAAAGCTACAAGGAAGACTGGTTCAGCGGCTCAAGAGCAGCAGCAAAAGGCGGTGTCACGACAGTATTTGACATGGTGAACAACGACCCGCCAACGACAACCTACGAACGGCTCATGGAAAAAAAAGAGCTGGCCAAAAAAAGCATAATAAATTACGGCCTCTACTTCGGCCTCGGCCCTGGCAACCTCGACAAGCTTGACAAAGTCGCACCCCACGTCTGCGGCTTCAAATTACACATGTGCAAAACCACAGGCGACCTCCTTTTGACAGACCCGGCACTCCAGAAAGAATCATTCAAAAAAGTAAAAAAAACAGGAAAAATCATCGTGATCCACGCAGAAGACCAGAAAACACTGGACAATGCAACAGAACTAAACAAAAACAGGACCGACTTCCTCTCCCACGCAGACTCAAGACCCCGCACAGCCGAAACAAAGGCAGCAGATTACGCAATATCCTGCGCAAAAGAGATCGGCACAAAGACCCATCTGACACACATCACGACTCATACTGCATTATCCCTGATAAGACAAGCTAAAGCTAAAGGCATCGACCTCACCTGCGACACCACCCCCACATACCTCTATTTCACGCGCGACAACCTTGCAAAAATGGGCAGCTACTGCAAGATGAACCCGCCTGTAAGGACGAAAGAAGACTCCGAATCCCTCTGGGAAGGATTGAAACACAGCATAATCGACATGATATCAACAGACCACGCCCCGCACACACTGGAAGAGAAAGAATTGGACTTCATCAGCGCCCCCTCAGGCATCCCGTCAGTAGAGCTCATGGTCCCGCTCATGCTAGATGCCGTAAACAAAAAAAAGATCACGATAGAGACATTCGTAAACGCCTGCTCAAGAAACCCCGCAAGACGCTTCGATCTAGAAAAAAGAGGCGAGATAAAGATAGGAAACTGGGCAGACCTAATGGTCGTCGACATGGACGCAAAAAAAGAAGTAAGAAGAACAGATCAGATCACAAAATGCGGCTGGTCACCCTACGAAGGAATGATCCTAAAAGGCTGGCCAAAAAAAACATTCGTCAACGGAAACCTGGTATACGATTCTGGCAGATTCTACCACAACAGCGGAAAAGACCTTTTTGAGTGAAAAAAATGGACCTGATTGACGCCCTGATTCTCGGCCTGATACAGGGTCTCTTCGAATGGCTCCCGGTAAGCAGCGAAGGCATGACCTCACTTTACATGGTAGCAAAAGGCCAGACACTGACAGAAGCCATACCAATATCCATCTGGCTCCACACAGGCACACTGCTTGCAGCCATCCTCTACTTCAGAAGCGACCTGAAAGCCATCATAAAAAACATCCCCGACTACCTTAAAAGAAACAAAAAAAACATAGACCTTAACGCCACCACAACATTCCTGATCATCTCAACAGCAGCAACAGGAATCATCGGCCTCCCCATCATGCTATACAGCCTTGACAATCTCAGCTTCAGCGGCACAACCGCAACCGCATTCATAGGGCTGCTCCTGATAATAACCGGCCTCCTGCAAAAAAAAGCAGAACAAAAAAAACACACGAAAAAAACAGCAACAACAATAGACAGTATGATCATCGGCATACTTCAGGGCTTCTCGGCAATGCCAGGCCTGTCAAGATCAGGCCTCACCACATCCGGCCTCCTCCTAAGAAAATACGACGCAAAAACAGCCCTGAAACTCAGCTTCCTCATGAGCATTCCCGCCGTCCTTGCTGCAGAAATCGGCCTAAACCTCATGGAGAAAATAACCCTAGACACAAACGCCATGATTGCAGTTGCAGCATCCTTCATCGTCGGCTACCTCTCAATCAGCTCATTCATCAACCTAGCAGAAAAGATCAGGTTCTATAAATTCTGCATCATCCTTGGAATGATAAGCCTGATACCCCTTCTTTTGACGCTATAAAATAGCCGAAAACATTAAAAACATATATATCTTCACACCCACATATTTAGCCCATGATAGACGTACACTGCCACCTGGAGCAGAAAGACTACGACAAAGACCGCGAAGAAGTCATCAAAAGATGCATTGAAAAGATGGACGCAGTAATCACCTCATGCGCCCACCCGCGCGACTTCGACCTGACGCTTTCACTCAAGAAAAAACACCCTGACTTCATATACATCTGCATAGGCCTCCACCCCGAATACATTAAAGAACTCAAACCCATGGAAAAAGAAGAGCTGAAAGAAAATATCAAAGAAAACATACAACACATATCAGCAATCGGTGAAATCGGCCTCGACTACTACTGGACAAAAGAAGAAGAATGGCGTGATAAGCAAAAAGACATGTTTCGTGAACTCATAGACTTCGCAAAAGAATTAGACAAGCCGATAGTCGTCCACTCGCGCGACGCCCACCAAGACACCTTAGACATCCTTGAAGAAAAAAACGCAAAACACGTACTGCTCCACCTGTGGGGCGCAAACCAGCTGGTGCCAGGAATCATAAAAAACAACTGGAACGTATCCTTCGGCCCGATCCTTTTGCGCTCAAAGAAGCACAAAAAAATATGCCGCGACATGCCACTGGAAAAAATAATGCTCGAGACCGACGCCCCGTGGTTCGGCGAAACCGGAACAAGAAACGAACCCACAAGCGTAAAGAATGTCATAGCAAGAATAGCAGAAATAAAAGGCATAGACTCAGGAATAGTCGACAATTTGACAACAGAAAACGCAAAAAAATTCTTCAGGATAGGATAACTACCTTCTCAAAAACGCAGGATAAGCATATTTGGCATACTTCACAATATGCCCTGCCTTCCCTACATCAAAAGACACCATAGCCTGCACCTGTGGCACATGCTGCATCGCGTGCAATCCACTGAAAGCCCTCCCAAGCACCGGCACAGCCTCAAACACCTTCAATGTCCTCAAAAGCGGCAGCACAAACAATATATCGACAGCCCTTCGCCTCATAAAATGCTTGTATTGCCCACGGTAAAGATACTTATCAAGCCCTATATCCAAAAGGAACACAACCAGGATGAACTCATCAAAAAAAAGAATCAGATTCTCCTGCGCATGATTTAGAGACAGGCCCATCTCAGCCACTAGAAGAATCACAATCATAAGCGAGAGATACGGAATATTATGCCTAAAAACATGCCGCAGCTTATCTACCCTGAGCTTCGATCCGCAAAACTCGCAGACCTTCTCGCTGATATGAAGCGACATACCGCAGTCAGAACATTCAAAAACATGCCTATGATAATGACTCACAATCTCCCTCTCTCCCTAAGAAACAAATTATAGCATCACTAGCATATAAAATTAACTGCAAAATCTATTGGCTCACATTGACAATGCTAGCAATCTCAGCAATAACATCTGTAGCAAGCAGGCTCTCGCCATGGATTCTTGCAGCCGCATCCCCTGCAGCGCCGCTGATATAAGCACCAGCGACCGCAGCATCAAAAGCGCTCACACCTCTTCCAAGAAGCGCCCCGCAAATACCGGCAAGAACATCCCCTGTCCCCCCCTTAGTCATATAAGGATTTCCCGTCTTATTGACCACAGTCCTCTTGCCATCAGAAATGATATCAAGATGCCCTTTTAGAAGGATGACAGCACCAAACTTCTTTGCAGCCGCCTCCACTTCTTTGACAATATCCTTCTTCGAACTAAGATCAACCCCGGTAAGCGCAAGAAACTCACCGCGATGCGCAGTCACAATACAAGAGAGAGCATTCATCTTCTTCCCATACTCTGAATATGCATAAATCGCATCCGCATCAATCACGCATGGGATTTCCACACGATTCATGAAATCAGCAATAGCGCGAAGCACCACAGTCTCCCGGGTAAGGCCGGGACCGATAACAAGCGCATCCGAACGCTCTGAATATCTAAGCAGGGAACCCACATGATCCGGCCTCAGATAATCGCCGTCCAGCGGAACAGTGATCAGCGCAGGAGAAAAAGAAGCGACAATATCAGCAGCCCTATGAGGCGCAGCCACAACAGCAATATCACAGCCGGAATTGATCGCAGCAAGAGCAGAAAGCGCAGGCGCACCAGTATATATCCTGCTCCCGCCGACAACAAGAAGCCGCCCGTAATCTCCCTTCTTCGAACCCAACGCCCGCTTCCCGAAAATATCCTTAATAAGCTTCATATAACATATTTAAGCAGTGAAAGAATAAATAAATGATTACATGCGGATAATAAACCAGACAAGAAAAATAGAACTTGAAGCCATGCACGCAAGATCCCCGTTAGCCCTGACAAGAGGCCTCATGCTCAAAAAAAAAGGCAACATGCTGCTCGAATTCCCGTACGCTGGAAGACACGGCATCTGGATGCTATGCATGCGATACTCACTAGACCTGATATACATAGACAGGGAAAAAAAGGTCACAGAAATCAAAAAGAACATACCGCCAATAACATTCAATCCGAAAACATGGAAAATATACACCCCAAAAGAAAAAGCGAAATACGTGCTGGAGGTAGAAAAAGGCTTATCAGTTGACTTCAGCGCAGGCGACACACTGGAATTCAGAAGATAGCAAGAGCATTGACCAAAACAACCGGAAACAACCGACAAAAATTTAAAGCTTATACAAAAAACAATAGACACAAAAACATATTTGGGGCCTTGGGGTAGCTTGGTTATCCTTAGAGCTTTGGGAGCTTTGGACCCCGGTTCAAATCATGCGCAACAAAAGTGATTAGGTGCGCATCTGAAAATCCGGGAGGCCCCACCAATTTCTCAATGAATTACAATCATCTTGCAAAATGATTTGGATTTCTAGAAAACAAATATTTATAAAGTTAGCACGATGCGGTAGTTCTATGGATCCCCTTACTGCTTATTATCACAGTCTTATAAATCATAAAGGCATGAACAAGAATATTCAAAGTTTAGAAATACCTGATGACGAGAAGACATTTCTTAAAATAAGTTTAGACAATACCTGCACATATGAGAAAAGCACTGCAGGCAAATGTTACTATAATCTGGGCGGAGGTAGGAGCCAAAATGAAGAGATATTATCTTTATGTGGGGACTACATTTTTCTTGTAAGGGTTTTAGACAATGTTATAGATGGACATGTAAATGAAATCGAGTTAAAGTCGCCTTTAGCGAAAAAAATGTTAGATTATATCACGGCCTTCATGAACAATGTGGAGTGCACCCCTAAAGGCGGACACATAGATAACGAATAAAAGTGAGCAAAAGTACGCTAAATATGAGGTGCAGAAAATGGGAATAAGAAGACAATTTTCAAGGGAATTTAAGTTATCTGTTCTAAGGGAACTTGAGAC
>JBDRKP010000033.1:0-13114 GCA_043813875.1 archaeon
ATGTGCCACGGCCCTGGCACTCCAGTTTCCAACTATTGTAATCGGAACACCAGAAGGATTCACCGTATTTGTCACAATTGCTTGGTGGAGCGGGGACAGTATAATTGATGCAGACGCCGTCATTGCAGCCGTTCGGGCAGGTATGTAACTCAATATCTTTTTTGCCGTCAATACAGAACCATTCGCCGACCAGATCATCATCACAATAATCTTCCTCTCCAAATAGCCAGTCTGCCGCTCTATTGTTTGGACCAGAAGTATAACCTATCTCGTAATAATTCTTGCCGCCGTCGCTATCATTGCATTGCCTGCAGACGGAGAATGTGGAGATATTGCCAACTACGTAATTATTTATCTTGGCTGGGTCGTCAAAATCGAACCGATTGTTACCATTAACGTCGGCTCGTGAAAGCTGGTCTGAAGTGGGGGAGGGTAAATCAATCCAGTCGTAGGCGAGCTTCACGTCGGCATCTGTGACGTAACCATCTTTATCCAGGTCGCCGTAGGAGGCGCATGGGGGAGTTTTCTTTCTTTTTTCGATACAATTGCCCTGACCGTCACAGGCGCAAGGCGGATTTGTGCATCCCAACTTATCATTACAGGATTCATCTTTTGAACCAAAAACTACAGGCTTACTGCCACAACCATTTAAGCAGGTTGGCTCGTAGCAGCTCGTGTCTTCACATGTCGCAGCATCACGAGGACATCTTTCGCCGGCTGAACAGGTGCCGTCCGGACAACCATCGGTTATCCTGCAACTGGGTTCGCAGGAGTTTTTACAAGAGGAAATAAACGTTTCAATCTTTTGGATACAATTCGTTTTTTCATTGGCACAATAACTTTCAGGGTTTTCTCCTGTAATACATACATGGGAGATAAAATCACATAGGGTTTTCCAGACACTAAAACGATCACAATCACTGCATTTTATGCAATCATTATTTTGCGCAAAGGCAATATCTGAAAAGAAGAATACTGAAAGAAAAATAACCAATAAGTACATACTGACATATTTCATGCGCACGCCCCCAATACCAACATAGTAATGATATTGTTATAAAATATGTGAGGCGATAGTATATATAGTTTTGAATATTTAATTCGTATCCTAGCATCACATTGTGGGGACGATAACCGATTTATATCAGTCATTCTTTTGCGGCTACTTTTATCTCGAGTGCGCCCAGCCGATAGCTACCCGTGGCCGAGAATTTCAGCTCGTTGTCCTTTTCTTTCAGATCCTCTGATGTGAATTCGAGACTGAACCATTCATTTTCCGCCAGATGAGGTATATGGTATGTCTTGTCGTTAAAATAGACTGTAATCCCGCTGTCAATGTTCACTTTTTCGACGAAGAAGCGAATCTCTCCGGTCACATTTGCGGTCTCGGACAATATCTTCCACCAGCGATCGGCATCAAAATTCACGACTTTCGTGTTCGATTCACCGCCGGCATAATAAAAGATGGCCAATTCTGCGTTTTTTAGATCGTAAGTTACGCCTTTTCTTGTCTTGAAGGTAATCAGATTTTCGCCAAGAGCCAGACTCATGTCCTTTTTTGTGAATTCTTTTTCTATGATGTCGCCGGGCAGCGGTCTTCCTTCATAGACAGTCTTCCCGTTTATCAATGCCATGAAATCGGCTAGTCCTTCGGTGTCGTCTACGGAAAATGAAAGGGTTCCATGACCCCAGCCCTCATATTCGTACGGGAAAATCTCGAAGGGAATCACTTTTGTCTTGTCGTCGAATTTCTCTACGACCACGTTGATGTTTTCTAACAGATATGTTGTCGGCGCCCAAAACTTGAAGCCGGAACTTGCGGCAGAAATAATGAGGTTGTTTTCAGGGGATATATCTTCGACCACCAGCATAAACTTTCGCGGATAGGTGATATTTGTGTAAATCACGTCCCCGTTCAGAGATATCGAAAGGTTGCCGTAATCGTTCATGTCAGCTACATCGAACTCGATTATCGCCTTATCTGCGTCTAATCCGGGGAAACGTATCTCTTTTGAGTTCTTCCTGAACCAACCGTTCTCGATCAGTGCTTTGTCTTCTGTGACTGCCTTGTCTTTACCCAAGGTGTATCCGACATCGAAGCTGCCCAGCTTTATGATTCTTGAGCGTGAACTTATCAGGCCGATGTCGCCTAATGATTCTTTTGAATATATCGTGTCCTTATCTATCTGTTTTTTATCGTCGACGGGTTCGTTTGGCACCTGACCGAGAACGACGAGTGCAAGCGCGAATATAAAAAGACCGACTACAAAAACTTTGACGAAATCTTCCATATGTATCCTTATTACCTTTAAGGTTATATTAATTAATATAAATATATAGTAAAAGTGAACAGGTAACTTTTACATATAGATTGATGTCTATTGGTTCATGGAGTCATATTTGTCCAGCTAGTAACGACATCAACTATAGTAAAAAGCCGATAAAGGCAAGATTTATAATTTAGTGATTTTGCATCAGATCGCTCATATTTTTGCATGTAGGGCTATCTGAGCAACATGGCGGCATGTACGATGAAACTTATTAAAAAAGACCTGAAGCGTGAAACAAAGCTGAAGCCTGAAAACATGGATGATCTTTGGAATCTTAAGAACATACTGGATGAAGGCGATGTTGTCGGGGCAAAGACTCTTCGTACGCTCCAGGCGACGGATAAGGGCGAAAAACGGCCGGTGTATCTTAAGCTGCGCGTTGAGAAGCTATCATTTGATGAGGACGGCAGCAGGCTGCGCGTCCAGGGCAAGATCATCTCGGGGCCGGATGATATACAGTTCGGATACCACAGCCTCTCTATTGAGCCGAATGATATTATCTCAATCGAGAAAGAGTGGAAGAGTTATGAAGTCATGAGGCTGAATGAATCGCTGAAGTATAAGGGCATGAAGGTCATCATCTGCGTGATCGATGAGAGAAAGGCGGATATCGCTCTTGCGACTGAAGTGAAAATTATTAACAAGGCGTCGATATCGGCTAAATCCGCGGGCAAGCAGTACGGCGGGGATTCGCCGCTTGTGTTCTATGGTGAAGTCATATCTTATCTGAAGGAGAATATGGATGAGGCTGATAAAATCATACTTGCCGGTCCGGGGTTTACGAAAGACAATATGTATGCGGCGATAAAGGATGCTAAATTGAAAGCGAAAATCATTCTTGAGGTGTCAAGTGTTACCGGAAAGACGGGGATAAATGAGGTCATAAAGCGCGGCGGGCTTGAGCGCGTGATGAAGGAGAGCAGGATATCGTTTGAGACGAAGACGGTTGAGCGCCTGCTTGAGGAACTCGGCAAGGATAGCGGGCTTGTAACGTATGGCAAAGATCATGTCAGGAGCGCGGTCGAATGCGGCGCGGCGAGTGAGATAATCATTTCGGATAAACTCATCAAGGAGAAGGATATAGAGGATATACTCCGGGAGCAAAAAAGACAGGGAGGGGAGGCCAGCATCATCAATTCAACGCATGAGGCGGGTGAGAAGCTTTATCATCTCGGAGGAATCGCTGCGTTCCTGAGGTATAAAATCCAAACTAGTTAGAATCATCAAGCTTCGACAGAATATCTTCCAGATTTTTCTTCAGGCGGATAGCATCGGGGTCGCTTGGGTCTTTTGTCTCTATCCTGTCAAGCATCTTCTTTGCTTCTATTATCGATTCTTTTTCGTTTTCGTTGAGGACTGATGTGTCAACGGTATCGAGATATCTTTTCAGGTATTCTGCAGAAACAGAGGATATGTCTTTCATGAAATTATCAGTATCATCTATGCTTTTTTTCAGGATATCTCTGTTTTCTTCGGTCGGATTGGCTGTGTAGCTACCTATGTTTTGAAGCATCGTGTCGGTGTGGGCCATTGCGCTGTTCATGATCAGCGCGACCATGCCGAAAAGGCTTATGAATAGGACTGAGGTGAGTGCGATTCCTGCGAATGTCGTTGTTGATGTCATATTGATTCCCGTTAGTACTTCTAAATAGTACCACAATTTTATAAATATATCGATTATTAGAGAAAAGATAACCTAAATTAGAATAATGGCGTCAGGGGAGGGATTTTCAGAACTCAAGAAAAATAATTTTTGAGTTTTTTTGAACCCTCGAGTCCTTGCGGACAGCAACTTAGCAGGCTACCGCCATACCGAGCTAGGCGACCCTGACACGTAAAGCATCATTAAATGAAAACTTTTAATAATGTTGCCACACCAATAAATATAAAGATTATCAAGCTATTAGTCTATTATTTCAAGAAGAGGTGCAATCATATGGTCGTCAACGAACAGGAAATGAGTGAAATCATGGGAAAAGATATTTTTACAGATAAAGGTTCTTATTGCGGTAAAATCGCGGATGTCGAGTTCGATCTTTCAAAGTTCAGACTGAGAGCAATCGTTGTCGATGCTGCCAAAGGGTCTTATCTTGCTGGTGTTGTCGGCGGGAAACGAGGCGTAATCATACCTTACCCGATGATTCGAGCGATTGATGATATCGCAATCATAAAGCATATTTCTGCGCCTGAAGCCATGAATGAGTAGAGTGGCATTCAATGGCGTTTTTTATTTATGATTAAACTATAGCCCGTATTATTCTTTTACTGTTTTCTAAACATACTATCGGAACGATTGGATATGAATCCATATCAAGACTCAATTCGACGTCTTTTGGCCTTTTTAGCGTTTCCTTTACAAGGATTGCGGTTTCGCAATTGCTTATCTGTTCTTTCATTTCTCTGAAATCAAATGGCTTTCCTTCCAGCACTGATTTTATTGCCTGTGCGCATAACTCGTCTTCCAGCCCTTTTTTACCTAATCTGCCCAAGGGGACTAGAGTTATGTCTTTTATGTGGTGCGTCTTGATGTATCCAGCGCAGGCAGTGAGGTTTACGAATGATGCCAGTATGATGTCGGATGCTTTTCCTGCGTTCAATATGGCCTGCGTGGCATTGTTTGTTCTTAAGACCACCTTTTTTCCTGTGAAATCTATTGCATAAATCTCTGAGGGAGAGTTGTTGTGATGATAGGTGTCATGGATGTGTCCGTGCTCGCCTTCGCCGATGAGGATATATCCAACGGATTCATATTCTTCTGCCTCTTCAAGGGTGCTTACTGGAATTATCTCTTGTGCGCCGTTTTTCAGGAGTATGGGGATTGTTGTGCATGCTCTTAGAACGTCGATTATGACAATAATACCTGTTGCGCTTTTCGAGCCTTCTACAAGGCTCTGGATTTTTATCGGCATGATTATAAAATGGAGGTATAGAAATAAATCAGTATATTTTAATTCAAGGCCTTATCTCGCCGACGAAATTCTTCAGCATCAGTTTTTTGATGGTTTCGCTATCCTTGCTGAAATTGCCATAGAGCCACATAAGTTTCACCAATGCAGTCTCACTAGTCATATCGTGGCAGGGTATTGCGCCAGCAGCCATCGCTTTCCTCCCTGCCTCGTAAAGAGTCATGTCTACTTCGCCAAATGTGTTCTGTGTCGTGACAAAAACAGGAATTCCCCTTTTTTTCAGCATCTCGATTTTTTCTATAAGCGAATTCTCAATGAAAGGAATGTTGCCGGGACCATAGGCTTCTATAAGGATACATCTAAACTCAGTCAACTTATCAAATATAGACGGGCTAAAACCAGGGAAAATCTTGACTAAAAATATATCACGGTCATCTATTTTTGATAAGACTTCCAATTTACTGCGATCAGAGCTATTAGATGGCGGGCGTCTCTTTTCAAATACGATTTTCCGTTTGCTGTTATCTTCAAGGGTTCCTATCATCTCGCCTATGAGATGATAGTTTATGCTTGAGTAAACATCCAGGTTCTCGTTTGTTATCTTTGTTGACTCGTTTGTCACTTTTCGTGCCTTGCAGCCTTTGATTATTTTGCTGTGAAATACTATGCAGACCTCGTTTATGCCGGATGAGGCAACTATTATGGAGTCTATGAAATTTTCCTTTGCATCGCTTCCTTTGCCAAAGGGTTTGACACTTCCGGTCAAGACGACGGACTTTTTTAGGCCACGGAGCATGAATGAGAGCGCTGCAGACGTGTATTGCATGGTGTCTGTTCCATGAGTTATCACAAAACCATCATAGTTGTCATACTGTCTTTCTATCTCGTCTGCGATCTCGGTCCAATGGTGAGGCTGCATGTTTGTGCTGTCAATGTTAAAAAGCATCCTGCCTTCGACATCCGCGATTGCTCTGACTTCCGGGAAAAATGATATCAACTCTTCGGTTTTATAGGCAGGCCTCAAACCGTCGCCTTTGTCTACGGAGGCAATAGTTCCACCCGTACCGATAACGAGTATTTTCTTTTTAGTCATTAGAATCACACTTAATACGTATCCGGTATTATTTTAAAGTTTATCTATGAATTATATGCGCACGACGCCGCTCTCTTCTGCTGCTTTTTTTACTGCCTCTGATACACGGTCTTTCACTTTAGGGTCCAGGGGGTTGGGTATCACGCAGTCTGCTGTCAATTCATTTTCCGGTACGCATCCTGCGAGGGCGAATGCGGCTGCGATCTTCATCTTCTCGTTTATCTGTGTAGCATGGGCATCGAGTGCGCCTCTGAATACTCCAGGAAATGCGAGGACGTTGTTTATCTGGTTCGGGTAGTCTGAGCGGCCTGTGCCGACGACTTTTGCGCCTGCTTTCTTTGCAAGATCCGGCATGATCTCAGGCACGGGGTTTGACATCGCGAATACGATCGCGTCTCTTTTCATGCTCTGTACCATTTCGGGCGTGACTATGCCCGGCGCTGAGACGCCGATGAACACATCGGCACCGACAAGAGCGTCTTTTAGCGTACCGCTGAGGTTTTCTTTGTTTGTCAGTTCTGCCATGTCTTTCTTGAATGGGTTTAAGTCGCTGCGGTCATGCGATATTATGCCTTTGCTGTCGCAGAGTATTATGTCTTTTACGCCGAGGTTGAGGAGCATTTTCGAGACTGCGATGCCGGCTGCGCCTGCGCCGCTGGTCACGATTTTAATATCTTCTATCTTTTTTGAGACGACCTTGAGCGCGTTTATGATGCCTGCTGCAACGACTATCGCTGTGCCGTGCTGGTCATCGTGGAAGACGGGGATGTCCAGTTCTCTTTTCAAGCGGTCTTCCACTTCAAAGCATCTTGGTGCTGAAATGTCTTCCAGGTTGATTCCGCCGAATACAGGAGCAATCTGTTTCACTGTGTTTACGATGACGTCAGGGTCCTGTGATTCTATGCAGATCGGGAAGGCATCGACATTTCCGAATCTCTTGAAGAGTATGCATTTTCCTTCCATCACAGGGATGCCTGCGTAGGTGCCGATGTTGCCGAGGCCGAGGACTGCGGAGCCGTCTGAGACGACTGCGACGAGATTGCCTTTTGAGGTGTAATCATAGACAGTGCTCTTGTCTTTATGTATGGCCCTGCATGGCTCTGCGACGCCCGGAGTGTAATACAGGCTCAAGTCCATCTTTGTCTCAAGCGGGACTTTGCTTTTTATCTCTATCTTGCCTTTGTATTTCTTGTGAAGCGCCAGGGCCAACTCATTTATGTCTGTCATTGTAAACACCTTCCATCCAATCCGGGGAATCTCAAAAATCGTGCTGTATCTTTGCTTTCTTTTATCGAGACTTTGTCTTTTGGCTTGAGCCGGATCATCTTTTCATCGTTGTCTCTTATCAAGAGTGCGTCGCCCCTTGTTATCTCTATCGTTATCACTGAATCTTTTTTCAGCACATAACTTTTAATTCTTTCGTGCGGGTTGTTGAATCCGAGGCCAAGGCCTTCGCTGAACTGTTCGCCGCCGAGCGAGTAATAGTATGCGCCGGAGCCGAATGGGGTGCAGACCAATATGCCGTCGCCTACTACGTTGCCGTGCCTGAGGGCGCCGTCGACGTATACATTAAATCTTACTGCGATGTATGGGTCTTTGTTGTGTATCTGGATCTCGTTTAAGGCGTCGTATGCCTTGTCCTGGAATTCTGCGGTGATTTTGGAATAATGTTTCTGTTCGTAGCTATTGTCCCTGATCCTTCTGATTATCCCGTCAAGGGAGTCTTCCGTGTAGAAGCTGGTTTTTGAGGTGGCGCTGCCACGGATTGCGACTTTGGGTATGAGCGGATAGAGGCGCTCTGAGTAAAGAACAGAGCCGTCACCGCCGTAGACGAAGACAATGTCGGGGGAGTTTTTGTCCAGAACTAGTGATGCGTCTTTCAATCTCTTTTCGATTCTTTTTTTGGCTGAGCTGTCATGCGATACGACGGTCACTTTCATGGTCACACATCCCACACGATTCTTTTAATCTGCTTATTCTTGAATGGGCATATTTAATTAACTTACTGTGACGGCAAGGCATTTTTTGCAAAAATTATAAGATTGCGCAAAAATTATAATCTTACCCCGGATACCGACTGCATGAGCTTCATGCCAAGAGGAGATGATATGTAGTGACTGACGGGGTGAAGATATGTTTGGATGAGCGTGTTTTTTTATGATAAATGTCTATCGTTTTGAAGGCGAATCTATGTTTGATGAGGAAAAATGGATGACCCTATGGAATGGCAATTGGACGCTTTCCGGCGATATTGTCGAGCATCTTGAAAATGAAAAATATCAGGGAGAATTTCATATATACAACGGCAAGATGCCAATAGGGAATATCAAAGAGAAAGACATACGCAAAATTAAAGGAACAAAACATATAGCATCTAATTTTGGAAATACCGAACTTCATCCCGGTACCACACATATTCTAAGCCCAGATGGAAAAGAAGGATATGTCCTGCTTCAGGAACCATATGAAGTACAGAAATATATTGTGAAAATTGAGGGAGATTATGCAAAAATGGCTGCGGGCATAAATCCCAATCCATTAAAACTGTATGATGGAGGAGACTTTTATCTTATAGAGGGCTCTTTTTCGGATGTTTTAGATGAAATCGTGGCGGCTAATTACAAGGTCATAGAGAAAAAGGATAAAGAAGATTTTACTACTTACGCTTCCCGGCTATTCAATAAATTCAATATGAGAGTAATCTGAGTTACGATAACAACCGAGCGAGAGCGGTACTAAAAATAACTATGATAAGACGGATAATGACTCATCGAATATACAGACAATGTCCTAAAAGCATTTAAATCTTGATTTTAATAAAAGAGTTATATTTTCGAAAAATGAGTTCTGAAAGAAACTCTTTTTCTATTGAGGTGATTTGATGATAAAGATAGATCAGGATGCTTGTATAAAATGTTTTGCATGTGTTAGCGTCTGCCCAAACGGGGCAATCGAGGAAAAGGACGGCGGTGTTTATCCTACCAAGAAATGCACTGACTGCGGAGACTGCATTGAGGCATGCCCTGCGAGCGCTATCAACAAGGGTTAATTTTTTCTTTTTTATTGAGTTATTTGATCGTGAGTTTTATTTAAATTCGATGTTATCGCAAAATATTGCTTCTATCATCTTATTCTGAGATACAGACGTCAGTACAAAGATTTAATAAGTCGTTTTTTTAGATATATTGTTAATATATTGTTAAAAGCGCAAGAGCATGACTGATATGAAAAACAAGAGAATAAACCAGATAAAGGTGGATGAGGATTCGACTGTCGATGAGATTGTCAGGGAGATGGAAACGTGCGGCTTTGGCGCTAAAAGGCTCGGGATGGCTGTCGATATTCTTGAGAAAATGATCCGGGACAAGGACTGCAAGGTATTTTTGGGGATCGCAGGCGCTATTGTTCCTGCGGGGATGAAGAATCTCCTGATCGATATGATCAGAAACGGCTGGGTCGATGTTGTCGTGACAACGGGCGCCAATATGACTCACGACCTTGTAGAAGCGTATGGCGGAGAGCATCTTGTGGGATGCGAAAAAGAGGATGACAAGAAGCTTCATGCAAAGAGAATAAACAGGATATATGATGTTTTCATGCCTAACTGGGTCTATGAGAAGCTTGAGGATGAGCTTCAGCCGGTCCTAAAAGACCTTCCGGAAAAAGAGATGTCTTCAAGGGAGTTCTTGTATGAAATCGGCAAAAGAGTAAAGCACAAGGAATCAATTCTGAAAGCCGCCTCTGATAAGAATGTACCAATATTCTGCCCGGCTATTGCGGATTCCGGTATCGGCCTCCAGGCATGGACGTTCATGCTTGAGCACAAGCTGCATGTGAATACGTTCATCGATCTTAATGAGATCATTGAAATCGCATGGAGCGCCAAGAAAACAGGAGTATTTATACTCGGCGGCGGGACGCCAAAAAATTTCATCCTACAGTCTATGCAGTTTTCAAGCAGCACTCATAGCTACGCGGTCCAGGTCACGACGGACAGACAGGAGCCAGGCGGATTGTCGGGGGCAAGTCTTGAAGAGGGTATTTCATGGGGCAAGCTTGGCGAGAAATCAGAGTATGTTGATCTTATCAGTGATATCACAATTGTCCTGCCATTCATAGTTGCTGCTTTGAAGAAAAGACTGAAAAGCGGATAACATCACCCGGAATGACGAATAGAAATATATGGGCTGTTCTTTGCATTCTTAATTATTTTTATGATGAGTTAATTTATCCTGAATTAAAATATAGTGAATCCAACAACTTTTGAGCCAATGTCGGATTCCCATATCTTTGCCACTATGTGGCAAGCTCCCGAGCATAGCTCAGGATACTCAATCCAATAATCCAATAGTTATTGGATTGACTATATGCATTTATATGCCGCCATAGCGGGTACAAACCAGGAATATTACTCAGTTATAGTGAATTTCTGGTGAAAAATCATCAAAAAACAGAAACATTTAAGAAACTTATGTAACGTAACTACAGATATGTCAAATGAAATGTCATTCAGATTGGGTAAACGTGCAATAAGGTTGATAAAGGAAGGCAATTTCCAATTGATATCCTGGGAAGAAATATACGATAAAATCGACGAAGACCATATATTAAATCTGCTTTCAGCGATCAGAAATGCGCTTTTTTACGGCGTGGAGAATAAAACGATACGAGGCATAGTGAAGGCAGGATTCACTCATTCGATAGAGAATTGGAATAACCATAGAGATAAAGTGGACAAGGACCTAATTGTTATCGGAGACAGGGCAATCAAGGTCGCAAATGAGTTCATCAAGAAAAACAAGATCAAAGTCGAGTAGAATCCAGAATACGATTAACATTAATATTTATCTTATAAAAGTAATTCTATGAGCAAGCTTTCTAGCGTAGTCCTGGGCCTGAGGGAACGAGGAATCATACTCGACCGGGGCGCTCTTGATTTTATTGACGAGAACAATATATCCAGAGAAGAAATCGAGGGCTTGAAGATAAAATCACTTATACTTACGAGGGAGATTTTAGAGAGGGAGCTGAAAAGGCTGATTGAGCCTGTAAAGGAAAAGATAGAGGATAAGAAGCATGAGAAAGAGAATATTGTCACCAAGACTATCAAAGAAGAGCCAGAGGCAATAAAGCCATGCCTAAAGTCTTCAAGAGACATACCACATTCTGTAATTGTTGAGAATCTGAATTGCTATGAACCTGCGGAAAAAAATGTCGGTTCGTTTGTCGAATATTTCAACGCACGCTATAATGCAATGAAAAACATATTGGCGCACAGGCAAGAGCTAAAGAATCTTGTGTCTATAGGCAGATTCACAAAGTTCAGCAATGACAAAAACATATCCGTTATCGGGCTTGTATCAAATATATCTAAAAGCAAAAACGACAACACAATATTAGAGATAGAAGATCCGACCGGCAGGATAAAAGCCATCATAAAGGAGAATAAAGATATCGGGGAAGGAGATATATTAAATGATGAAGTGCTTGGTATCACCGGCAGCATATTCAACGGATTCTTGTTTGTGGAGTCAATCGTGCTGCCTGATGTTCCTCTCAGCAGGGCTATCAGGAGAGTCAATGATGCGGTTTCTGCGGCATTCATATCAGATACGCATTATGGAAGCAAATATTTCAGCCAAAAAATCGAGAGCCGATTCCTTAACTGGATCAGGTCCAGCGAGGGAGCGCAGGTAAAATATCTATTCATATGCGGAGATATCGTGGATGGGGTCGGAATATATCCCGGCCAGGAGGCGGATCTGCTGGTAAAAGACATATATGCCCAATATGCGCTCTTTGAAGAATTCATAATGAAAATACCCGAGCATATACAGATCATCTTATGCCCGGGAAACCACGATGCTGTAAGAATGGGTGAACCACAACCTATCCTTCCGAGAGAATTGGTTCCAAAGCTCCATGATATGAAGAATGTATATCTTACAACTAATCCGGCATATGTCAATATACATGCTATTGATTCGGAAGGCATAAATGTACTTATGTATCATGGGTACAGCTTTACGAGCATTGTTGATGCAGTTCCATATCTCAGGCAGAAAGGATTACAGAATCCACAACATGTTATGACATATGTGCTTCGGCGAAGGCATCTGGCACCGACTTATGGCTCTACAATCGCAATCCCTGAAAAAAAAGACTCTTTGATTATCACAAAAATTCCGGATATATTCCAGACAGGAGATCTGCATTCGCATGCAATAGACAACTATAAGGGAATCACACTCATATCATCAAGCACATTCCAGAATCAGACGCCTTTTATGGATCGCGTGGGCCATATCGCAAATCCCGGAAAGGTCACGGTGGTCGACCTAAATACAAGAAATACCAGATGCCTTGATTTTACAAAAGAATAATGAGAGTTTTGAATAACCCTCATTTTTATTCACAAAAATCATTATATTCTAGTTCACCCATATATGTAATTGGGTGATTGATATGGATTTTAGCCAATTTCCAAAATTCCCGCTATTTTAGGCACTATGATGTCAAAGGATGTGGAATCAGATAAACTACATAGTGCCTATTAGGCACTAAAAAACTCCAGAGACTGCGCTAAAACTCAGGACACGCAGCAGTACTTTTTAGTACAGTGCCTAATTCAATGGGAGTTTAGGAATTTATCATGAGAAAAAATTATGAAAAAGTAAAAGGTCTTGGTGACCGTCTGGAACTCATGAAAGGAAAAATAGATTGGGAGCCGTTTGTGCCATTGGTATCCAAAGTGTTTTATGACAACAAAGAGACTGGTGGAAGAC
>JBDRKP010000034.1:0-31711 GCA_043813875.1 archaeon
TCCTGCTGGGACTATGTATATTTTGTTTCAGAACTTCTGACATAGATGCGCAGAGCCAAGGCAGCTAATTACACTCAGGAAAACAAACCCCGCAATTCTCAAAAAAATCACTCCCTATAGGCCGTTCTGACTCGAAAAACGCAAAAGTCAGTGTGAAGAGAGTAATCAAATACTAACCAAATACTAATTTCTACTAAATTAGTAGTTGTGAATAAAATATGTGATATCCTCTTTGGAATGAAACTGGTTTCATTATATTCTGGTTGACGAGCTGGTTGACGCAAAGGTTGACGCAAATTTGGAATATCTGCCTTGTTTTATGGCCTCGAACCAAAATCTTTAAATAAACCATGTATTCTAAATAATACGTATGTATGAAAAACTAAACATCACCGAAAATCATCTTCAGGCATTAACCTTATTCACAAGAGGCTTTGACCGCGAGTATTATATAAGGGAAGTACAGAAACTCTTGAAGATCAGCCCAAGAACCGCGCAACTAATCCTCAATGACCTCGAAAAGAAAGCAGTCCTCGAATCAAAACTAAAAGGAAAAATAAGAACTTACCGTCTGAAGAACACTCAGTCAGCAATAGACTATCTCATCATCGCCGAACAATACAAAAAAATATCCTTCCTTGAAAACAAGCCCATGATAAAAGAGATAATAACAAAAATAACCCCCTCTATCACTGGCATAGGCCTGATATTTGGAAGCTACGCAAAAGGCCTGCAAAAAAAAGAATCAGATCTGGACATATTCATTGCTGGCGATTATGACAAAAACACAATCAAAAAAACATCAGAACTCTACGGCATAGAACTAAGCGCCAAATCATACCCGCGAGAAATATTTGAAAAAGAAATAAAAAGAGACATCCTTCTAAAAGAAATCCAGAACGACCACATAATCTTTCAGGACGCAGAAAGATTCATAAAAACCGCAATGGTGACGACAAATGGATAAAATAGACTGGTGCATAAGACAAAAAGGCGGAATAAGCCTGGTTGAGCCAAACCCTAACCTTGCAGGAGCCTACCTCAAAAAAGCAGAAGATGCCCTCGAATCAATGAGAATCAACACCATAAAAGAGTGGAAAATCTCAACCGCCTACTACACAATGTACTTCTCGCTTTACGCAATACTTGTAAGGACAGGAATAAAATGCGAAATTCATGCATGCACATTAGAATTCGCAAAACAATTCCTAAACGGCATCTTCAGCCCGCAGGATATCGAATTCTTAAAGGACTCGCTGAAAGCAAGAATCGATGCCCAATATTATGTAAACAGGAACGTTCCTGACACCCAGTTTAATGATATGGTAAAAAAAGCCCCTGAATATTTTGTAAAATCCAAAAACATTCTCGAAAAAATGGACGAAAAGAAAATAAATGAAATAAGAATCATGCTCAGGGAAAGACTGAAAACTCACAGCAGTTCTAAGCATACAAAATAGAATTAGCAAAAAACGATGCGTAAGCTTATAAATCTTCAAAATCAACCAACAACTGTCCAATTCCCTTTGTGGAGCATATTCTCTTTTATCTGCCGGGGCTATAATCCTACTTCTTCCTATGTTTCTTCAGATAACCCTCTGCAATCTCTGCAACCGAATCCTTAAGCCCGAGCCCGACAGCGATCGCAAAACCAAGCCCTGCGGATCCCAGGATGACAAGCGTTATTGCGCTGATAAGGAACGTATCGATCCCCAGAATAGAAAGGGACATCACAATGCCGATAAGCACAAGAATAAAAAACACTCCCTGACCGACGATGCTCGAATATATCTCCTTATCACCGAAAATCTCATCCTTTATGTATGTCCCGATCACATAGATTAGAAACAAGACGACACCGGCTTCAATAATCGTAGGCATGAAACTGATGAGATTCTGTATCTGGACAGCGACAGCATCAAGACGCCCAAGCTGCCCTACAGCCACTTGCAGGACAATGAGCATCAGATACCATTTTACCACAGTACCGATAAGAGAACTTAATCTGATAGGTGTCTTCCCTTTCTCTGTGATATACCTGTCTACCTTAAGCTCAACCAGCGTCTTTCTTACAACATAGGCGATAGTGACAGCAATGATGTATCCGAGAACCAAAATGGCTATCGCATAAAACGCATCAACCGAATTCCTGACCAAAGCATCCTTTATCCCTTCAATGAACATATTCGCTGGTTCTGCCATATCTAATCACCAATATTCCATTACTATTAACTAAATTCATTACTATTGATTAAAAAAACTATATATAGTTTGCATCATGCTTGGCCGCAGATCTTTAGACCGATAGAAATATTGGCAGTTAGATATTGTGGATTTAATCAGTAAGACATGTCATCAGAATATCTTAAGATTCACTGTATTTGATGAGAATAAATTACCCCTGGATGTCTATATCTATAAATATAAGTGCGACATATTATTATCTATTAAATTTTTGAATAAATCTGGGTATGTATTATGAAGCAAAAGCATCTGATGTCAGGATTCATGCTGGTTATGCTGCTTACCATCTTCTCATCGCCTGTGCAATCATACAATGGTCCCAAGGCCTATCTGACAGAAACGGTTATAGGAAATTACGACACTACAGGTCTTGACGGCGCAAGCGGCACCCCCCAAGCACTCACCCGCGAGGGCTACATCGATGTCTCAGTACCCAACACAGACGACGTGCTCCAATACGTCCGGCTGAACCTTTCATCAAATACAGACGCGCGCACAAGCATAGAGAGATGGAACGGCACACTCACAGCATACCGCGACTATGCCATGTCTAACCCCACATTATCGACCCGTACCAGGATGTACGTAAACACGACATCAGGAAACCAGCAGCTGACCTACATCCCCGACTACGACTGGGCTCCGCCCATAAACCTTTCGATGATAGTCATCAACACGAAAGGCGGAAACGACCTTTATTCGATAAACAACACCGAAACCTCCATAAACACGATGTTCTTCAACTTCACGATAAGAAATGATGCCGGTGCAGGTAATAAGAACTATGCCGGCTCAAACGTCACAGTGACAATAAGATTCAACGAGGCCTCGGCTGCCCAGTCCTCCGCAAGCATAGACTACACGACCTTATCCGCAACAAGCGGCACAGCAACCGCATCAAACAGCGGCGGCGGCAACGACAACGACACAATCACATGGCAGGGACCTCTGAACGCTAACACCGAAATATACGTCACATTCAACGCCACAATCGAGGGCACAACAAACTACATAGGAAAAACAAACAACCTGAACGGCGAGACATCAACAATCGGCACGCGCGCCACATACACCAACAGCACCGCAGTCCTGTCAGAGATAACATTCACCGCCAGATTCGCAAGAGGCCCGATAAGAGAAGGCATCGACCTTATGAAAAGCACCAACTGGATTGTAAAATCATTCATAAGAAACATGGGTAATGCATCCGTCGCCTCAGGCGAATACAACCTCACATACAATGTAACCTCGTGGCGCATCTACAACGTCACAGGATCGACCGGTTCAATAGACCAACAGATAAGCAGCAACAACAACTTAAACTACCTCCTTGGCGCAGGTGATGAATACAAGATACCTTCATGGGAAACAGCATCCTCCGCGGCAGACAAACCCTACATCGCCCCCTACTTCGACTGGTACGTCCTCTGGAACGAGACCGATCCATACGTCTACAGCGGCACACTAAACATTACAATGCAGTTGCCCACCCTCTATGAGATTGACGACATCGCCACAAAAATAACTCCGGACACATTCACCCCGGATGTAATTAATACCCTGCTATTGAGATACAACATAACAGCCATTCACAACGGCGCATCCGACAACGAGGTAAAATCAGGCAAAATCCGGATTTATTCCATCATCCCCAACAAAGACACAAGCAACGGCGGCTATGCGAACATGACCATAAGGAACCCGGTAGTTTACTATGAGAACGGCACCGGGACATATAATCTGACTATCGACGGCACCAATGTGAAAGTAACCACAACCCAATCAACCGCATCTTCAAACGGCAGCATTGTATTAGACATAGCAAACCTTGCAGCCGCTTCAATCTACACGGGCGGGACAGTCGGTCAAAACCTGACAACTACCCACAAAATCATCTTGTATTACGAACTCTGGACATATGATAACGGCAGCACAACCTCCGGCATAGACAATGGAGAATGGTTCCATTTCGATGGCAACCAGACCCTCTGGTCCCAGTCAGGCACTCCGGTGACCGTATCCGATTCCGAATTGAAATTAGCTTCACAGAACAGCCTTAACGCCTGGAAGCAATTGATAAGCTACAATCCATCAACCCCGGAACTTGTGAACGTCACAATAAACTTAAGCACCATAGGCACAATCGAAAACATCAAATTTGTAGACTACCTGCCAACTGGCATCACAAACACAACCCCCATCCGGATCATATCCGGTGGCACTCCTTGGTATGAAAACATCCATTATAACCGGACAAACCTCGGAACGGCCATTACAAGCGACGGCCTGAACGTCACAGTATGGGAATACACGAACGTGACACCCAACGGTGACGGTTGGAACTTCACAGATGACTATCTCTCACTGGAATATCAGATGAACATCTCATCAGCAGGCGTCTATGTTCTACCCGTACAGATTGCTGCATTCGACCCTGGCGTAAACCAGGGAATCGAATTGACACGATATGGCGTGATAAAAATAATAGTCCCGGAAAAGCAATTACCACTCTTGATAAACGAGGATGAGGATTTGACCATGGCAAAAACCATAATCGTTGGAAAAACTGCAGTATTCAGGAAATCCGTTACGATTTACAACAGGAACAACAGGCCGACAAAATCCCAGTTCAGGACAGAGGTATTCAAAGATGCCGTATCTACATATGTCGGTTATTATGATATATACGGTAAAAGCATAGACGAATCCGTTCAGATGGACATGGTTGACAACCAGATGTATGCCAATTGGGAAACCACGATAGGTCCGTCTGAGTCAAGAACCTACGAGATTCGCGTATTGACCCCGCCGGTTATAGAAGTCGACCGCAACGTAGACGTGTTGGAAAAACTGGAAAACAAGCATGTAAAGCTGGAAGCGGAAATAATACTGAAAAACTTTGCAGAAGAGAGATACAAAAACGTTCAGATGATTGTGCCTATATCATCAAAAAACATATTTTCAATCAAAGATTCGTTTGACAATGATTTGGACTACACCGGGGACACCGGCATAACGATGATCCATCTTGGCGATTTTGAAAAAAATTCCGTTAAGACAATAAAGATCACCTATAAGGAAAGTTATCCGACAATAATAATCACTCCTGACAGGACTCGCTACGACTCCGGTAAGATAGCTAGTCTGGAGATACTTGTTATCAACGGCGGCGAAAAAATAGAAGACCCTTACTTTGAAACCGAGATATACACAGAGCAGCTTGATTTAATGTATGCGGACATCCTGAAGCTTCAAACCTCGCTGGAACCGTTAGAAAAAAGCAGCTTGGCAACAAAATGGAAAATCCCTCTGAATGCGCCGACAGGCAAGTATCTTGCAAACGTCCGTTTTCGCGAGGATTTCGCAACAATCAGTGAATCTTCAATCAATTTCTATGTCTTGGGAGAAAGAAGCTCAAAATCAAATATCCTGACAATCCTCCTCATAATTTTAGGCGCCTCTATAATCTACTTCTTATACACCAGACACAAGAAAAAGCCATAAATACTGGATTTCTGTCAATCGCATACCTGTTTATACAAAACCTAACCTCGATATTTTTTTGAATTCACATCATTTATCTGAACTTTTGCGTTTTTTGCCTTGAGACATTATATTTAAGCCATAGCATATCGTTTTTAGAATAAGTTACGGTTTTACAGGTTGTACGAACGGTTTCGATTGCAGTTGACTAATTTAGCTCGGAAAACGCAAAAGTCTAGTTATCAAAAATTATCTATTTTATCAATAAACTATATATACTAGTTTCATTCATAATAAACCTATGACATTAGATTTCAAGAAAGCAATAATTTCATCGCTAAATTATTCGATTAATATCCGCAAACTCCCCTACTATTTCGTCTTCCAGATATTTGCATTGATTTTGATTTTTTATCCGTTGATCAATCTGATAGAAGTGACCTACAGTAACGGGCTGTTTGATAATACGACCCCGGACCCGCAAGTGGTTGACACTATCATAGAATCCTTCGGGTACTTCTTTTTATCCATCGTATTGGTATTGATAATCAGTTCGTTATTGACTCCGACTTTCATCTATAATTATACGCAGTACAGACACAAGAAAGATGATTCCTTGAAAAGCAGTTTTGAATATGCAAAGCCATACATTCTGACCGTTTTTGGCGCATTCATAACCCTGGCCTTTTTGACGAACATAATCGGCGGTATAATCTCGATGATAAGTCCTGCTCTCGGGCGCGTGGTATCTTTCCTCTTGAGCTTGATTTTCATCTTTGTGATACAGGACATCATCATCAAAAAAAGCAGCATTTCAAAAAGTCTCGTTTCATCTTACACTTATGTAAGCAAAAACCTTTTTGCAGTCATACTTATATATATCACAACAGGCATTTTTTCGCTGATTCTCATGTTGCTATTTGCAATCCCCCTCATTTCGGTTGTATCAAACTCAATTGCTCCTATTTTTGAGATGATTAATCTTGTTGGTGCTCCATATGATAGCGTGCTTGCATCCGGAGTATCATACGGTACTGTGATTACAACAGTTGCCTCTGCAGTAAAATCCAACATGGAATTATATCTCGTATCAATCACAACATTACTGCTTGGATGTTCTATAGCCAGATTGTTCAGCATTGCCTTCATAACCGATATCTACCTTCAGTTATCAAAGAAATGATTTCAGGGTAATCCGGCAAACAAATCAAATTCCATTGACTCTTTCATAATAGGCGAGCTTTCCTTTTTCAATAATGAATTTGCCGATATATTCATTGCTGACTTTTAATGACATGCACTTACTTGGCTCGATTTTCTGGAAATATCCCAGGATTGCCTGGATGCATCCGGCATGGGTTACGACAAGCGCCGCCATGTCCTTATGCCTCTCCTCAAGCTCTTTTAAGAAACCGGCAACCCTTTTTTGAAGTTCCTTGAAACTCTCGCCGCCACGAGGGACAAAATCCGGGTTTCCTCGAAATCCTGGCGTGTCGATAACCTCGTCAAGCAGTTTTCCATTGAATTCGCCGTAATTCTTCTCACGAAGGCGCTTCTCCCTAACAATCCGGTTCACAAGTTCAAGTTTCTCTGCGATGACGTGAGCCGTGATGAAAGCGCGTCCAAGATCACTCGAATATATGTGGTCGAACTTCAGTCCTTTAAGTTTCCCTGCCATCACAAACGCATTCCTGTAACCCTCATCCGTAAGAGGCGTATCGATCTGTCCCTGTATTCTCCTTTGGGCATTGTATTCCGTCTCCCCGTGCCTGACAACATAAATCGTGATCATAATAGAAACATATCTGCCTTATAATTATAGTTGCTCGCATAACTATTTAGACAAAAATGCGAGCAATCTATATGGAAAAAGCACATTAATTATAAATGCAATTGTGCTTTTTACGATATATGTTTTGCGCCCCCCCATCCCCCCTCTCTCATCCCCATCCATCAAAAATATATGCTGCAAGCACCATACATCTCTCATGATAATCCGGAAGCTTCAAAAAAAGCACGCAAAAGATGTTACCCGTCTGGTAAGAGACACATTCTCTGAGTTTGTAGCCTCCTCTTTTAGTGGAAAAGGATCAATAGACTTCCTGTCACAGATTACAGAAGAGAATATAAGCCGATTCAGTGAAGAACGCGATGGTTATGTCGCGATATCGGATTCCAGCGTCGTCGGAGTTATAATGTCAAGCCAAAAAAAGATAACCTGTCTGTTTGTAGACAAGAGGTTTCAGAAAAAAGGCATAGCCGCCGCGCTCACAAGAAAAGTTGAGACTCTCTTCAAAAAAAGAGGTCTAAAATCAATCACCTGCAGGTCCTCTTTATATGCGGTGCCGTTCTACGAAAAGATGGGCTTCAAAAAGACAAGAGGCATAGTGAGGCACAAATTGGGCTTCACATACCAGCCCATGAAAAAAGAACTTCCATGATTTTTCTCCCCCGTATACGCACATGAACATAAACTATATAAAATTTAGCTTTGAATAGAATATCCTGAAAAACCACACACATTTGTTCTTAAAAAGACACTAAAACATTAGATGGAGGATTGATTGATATGAGCGGACAAGGACAACAGCCTATCTTCATATTGCCGGAAGGCGCTTTTAGAGACACAGGCAAATCAGCGCAGCGGTCAAACATCGCAGCAGCAAAAGCGGTTGCAGATGCAGTAAGATCAACACTGGGCCCGAAAGGCATGGACAAGATGCTGACAGACAGCCTGGGCGACGTAGTTATAACAAACGATGGCGTGACCATCTTAGAAGAGATGGAAATCCAGCACCCTGCAGCCAAGATGATTGTCGAGGTCGCAAAGACCATGGACAAGGAAGTAGGTGACGGAACCACTACAGCAACAGTACTAGCAGGCAGCCTCTTAAAGGAAGCAGAGTTTCTTCTTGACCAGAACATCCACCCGATAATGATAGCACGCGGATACAGGATTGCAAAAGAGAAAGCTCTTGAAGTGCTGAACAGGATCGCAACAACCGTCACAGTGAAAGACAAAAAGATACTTGAAGAGATTGCGATGACCGCGATGACAGGAAAAGGTGCAGAATCATCAAAAGATTACCTTGCAAAGATTGCGGTCGACGCAGTCGTATCAGTAGCTGATGAAAGCAACGGTAAAGCCACAGTTGACTTGGACAACGTGAAAATCGAAAAGAAAGCAGGCGCATCAACAGACCAGACCGAGCTTGTGAAAGGGCTTCTGATTGACAAAGAGCGCGTCCACTCAGGCATGCCGAAACTCGTCAAGAACGCAAAAATAGCTCTTCTTGATGCGGCACTCGAGATAAAGGAATCAGAAACAGACGCACAGATAAGAATCACCGACCCGAGCCAGATGCAGGCATTTGTAGCTCAGGAAGAAAAGATGCTGAAAGACATGGTCGAAAAAGTAAAGAAAAGCGGTGCAACAGTCATGTTCTGCCAGAAAGGCATTGATGACCTCGCACAGCACTATCTTTCAAAAGCAGGCATCTACGCAGCACGAAGAGTAAAGAAATCCGACATGGAAGCTTTAGCACGTGCAACAGGCGCACGCCTTGTCACAAACCTCGACGATCTTGAAGCAAAAGACCTTGGATTTGCCGGCATAGTAGAAGAGAAAAAAATAGCAGGCGACGAGATGACATTCATCCGTGAATGCAAGGACCCAAAAGCAGTATCGATCCTCGTAAGAGGCGGAACAGAGCACGTGGTCGACGAAGTCGAGCGGGCAATGAAAGACGCGGTAGGCGGCGTGGCAGCAGCAATCGAGGTAGGCAAATTCGTAGCCGGCGGCGGTTCACCCGAAGCAGAGGTTGCAAAAGAGCTCAGAGCATACGCAAACAAGGTCGGCGGCAGGGAGCAGCTTGCAGTCAATGCATTCGCGAACGCGCTCGAGATCATCCCGAGGACGCTAGCAGAAAACGCAGGCCTTGACCCTATAGACATTCTGGTCGAACTTCGTGCCCAGCACGAGAAAGGTAAAGTCGGCGCAGGCGTCGACGTCTTCACCGGCAAGGTAGAAGACATGCTTGCAAAGCACGTTGCAGAACCATTGAAGATCAAGACACAGGCAATATCTTCAGCATCCGAGGCAGCAGAGATGATCTTAAGGATCGACGACGTCATAATTGCATCCAAGCTATCCGGTGGCGGAGGAATGCCAGGCGGTATGGGCGGGATGCCACCAGACATGGGCGGCATGATGTAGATTTAGTATTGACAAATGTATTAAACAAGAGAGGCTTAAAGCCTCTTTTTTTCTATTTTTCTATTTTTTATTGTACGTGAAGTATACAGATTCACTAAAAAATCTCCTTAAACTATCCCTTCTTATTATGGACACCCTGTTTTTGTTTACTCTGACACTCCTTAGTTACCCTCAAAAACACTCTCGCCATCTCACCATAACTTATATATACTCCTTCATACCATAATCTAAATGAATAAAACGAATGGGTGAATATAATATGGATTCTCGCGAAATTGAACTCCCCTCTGAAAAAGACGATTATGAAATAATTCCTGTGACCCCTCTAAGGCGCATTGAAAAGAGGTTGGAAGCGATAGAGACCTCAAAATCCATCAACAGTCTTGAAAAATTCATCGACAAAGTCATCGGTATGGTGGAGATGAACCAGAAAATCGTAGATGAAGTAGTACGAGCAAATCAGGGCTTAAGAGAAGACATATCTATACTTATCTCAAAGATAGATGCTTCTCAGACCAAGATGGCTGAGTTCGTGGACATAATAAAAGAAGCAGGAGAACAGGAAACCGGCGAAAATATCTCAAAGGAAATGATTGAGACCGTTGTTAATCCCTTGCTTGAAAAGATGGAAAATGCGTCCAATAAGACTGCCGAGACCAACACTCAGATGGTGGAGACATTGTCATCCATAGAAAAAAGACTCAAGACAATGCAATTAGGTGGTCAGGGCACTCAAGGGAATGCTGCAACAAGCATTCTCCAAAGAAGGCGTTTCCCTCCACAGGCACCCCCGCCGCTTTAATCACATGCAAATTCACATGAACTGGTGTAATGATGAAATTAGGACCAAAAAACATAGAATTGTTCTTTGTCGCAGGATTAGTATTGCTGACTGTTATAGAATTTCTGCTCCTGTCTGCAGGAATCATATCCAATCAATTGCTGCTTACGCTTCTTAACATGAGCATCATCATGGTTGTCGGCGGGGAAATAATAATATGTATAATCTTGCTGAGAATCTACGACAAACTTGCAGATATTTCTGCAAAGAAACTCCGCTGAAGCAATATATAAAAAACTTTGCACATATATTTTTCTATTCAGTATTCAATAAAAAATAAAGAGGTAATTCTTATGGCTGTAGAACAGGTTGAAGCTAAACATTTCAAGAAAGGGGGCTACATCATGATTGATGATGTGCCGTGCCGTGTCGTGGACAATGCGAAATCCGCGCCAGGAAAACACGGTCACCTAAAATGCAAGATTGAGGCGATCGGTGTCATAGACAACAAGAAAAGAATGCTCATGAAGCCCGGTGACGCAAAGATACCCAGTCCTATAATTGACAAGCGCCAGGGTCAGGTCGTATCCGTCACAGGAGACCATGTGCAGTTGATGGACATGGATACCTACGAGATGTTTGAGACAGTGATTCCCGACGAGCTAAAAGGAAGCGTCACAGACGGAAAGGAAGTAGAATACTGGGCAATAGAAGGCGTAAAATCAATAATGAGCGTCAAATAGCTCGCTTCTTTATCGCCTCGACAATAGTACCGATCGGCGCATCAGTCCTTATTTTAAGCCCGCCGAAAATACTTTTGGATGCTTTATAGCCTGATTCTTTCAATCTATTTATAATCGTATCTCTCTTCATCGTATCTATCTTATTCCTGCTGCATATCTCGTGGATGTCGTAAAGCATGGCATCGACCTTAGACTCTTCTTTTAGTATCTCGATAAATTTTTCCATAATTGAATCAGCAGATTCGATTTTATCGACAAGATCCGCATCATAAAGGTTGCCGGTATAAAGCGGTCCTGCATAATCATATTCCTCGCCGCACCCGCATCTGCCGCAATTATGGTGGGAATATTCCATCCTGCCGCAATTGTGGCAGTAAAGAAGAAACCCTACCTCATCAAGCATCTTGTCCGCAAAGCTCCTGCTCTTCTTCACCGCCCCGAATATCCGGTAATAATGCTGTGACGAAAAACAAAGCAGCGGCATGAATCCCTTATCATGCTTCGAAAGTGTCCTGATTATATGTCCTGCAAGTATGCGCACCCCTGTCTCATGCATGATATCTGTCTTGATCGGCTTCGCCCCATATCTTCTGAGACACGTCTTCGGATACGTCCCCGCAAGAGGCCCAAGATCCGTCGCAGTGACTCCCAAAAAGCCGCCATGCCGGACAGCCCTTCCCGCATTATCAATAAACGGAGCCGGCGACCCGAAAGGGTCGATATCTATGAAATTGAACTTATTCTTATTCAAAGAAAGCAGCACATTGCTATCCATCTTTTCAATGACTGCATTCTTCACTTTATTGATGTCCAGATTCCTTTTAATAATCTCGACCGCAGTCGGATTAAGATCATTGAGAATTGCAAGCTCTATATCAGGCACTTCAAGCATATACCTTATGCCTCTTACCCCCGACCCCGAAAGGACATCACAGATGACCATCTTCTCAGTAGTCATCTTCCGGAACACCCGAAGGCACGCGACAGATATATCCCTGTTGAACTTCATCTCCGGATTGAAAAAGACCGCATCCTTCTTTGTCATTTTCCCTTCGATGATCTCTACGTTGGCTTTTCCTTCAGTGACTATCTTTGTTTCCCTGTCCATATTGTCCATATTGTATTATAGAATGCGATAATTTAATATATATATTTCAGCGCCATAGGTTCTCTGCCTATACTTTTTTAAAAAACCTCCTCCAAACAATCCTTATGAAAACTAAATCTCCCGAACTCCTCCTCCCCGTAAAAGATTTCTCTGGCCTCAAGGCAGCGCTTCCCTACGCAGACGCAGTCTACTTCGGCGCAAAAGAACTCACCATGCGCGCCCGCAAAGGCTTCACACTTGGCGAAATAAAAAAAGTCTCTAAAATCGCCCACGAAAACAACATAAAAGCATACCTGGCCGTAAACACCGTGATCTACGAAAACGACTTTAAAAAGATGGAAAAGATAATCACGACTGCGCACTCATCAGAGATCGACGCCCTCATAACCTGGGATCCGGCAGCGATAGACTTCGCACGATCAATAAAGATACCCTTCCACATATCGACCCAGGCAAACATCTCAAACAGCAGGACAGCGCAATTCTATAAAAATCAGGGCGCAACCCGCCTCGTCCTCGCCCGCGAACTATCCTTAAAGCAGATATCTTCCATAAAAAAGAAAGCAGGCATAGAGCTAGAGACCTTCATCCATGGCGCCATGTGCGTCTCGATATCCGGCCGTTGCTACCTGTCATCCTATCTTTACGGCCAGTCCGCCAACTGCGGAAAATGCATACAGCCCTGCCGGAAGCCATGGACCTTGATAGACGACGAGAACAACAAGCTTGTCTGCGAGGGAAAATACCTCCTCAACCCCAAAGACCTCTGCATGATAGAACACATCCCCGAACTCATCAAAGCAAAAATAGACTCATTCAAGGTCGAAGGCCGATTGAGATCCAGTGACTACGTCGAGACAGTAGGCAGATGCTACCGCAAAGCAATCGATTCCTATATGAGCGGCGAGTACACTTTAGACTTGGCACAGGACCTCAAAAAGGACCTTCAAAAAGTATACAATCGCGGCTTCTCGACTGGGTTCTATTTCAAAAAGCCCGGCCGCAGCGATTTCAGCTACGACGCATCCGACTCACAGGCCACACGCACCCGAAAACAGATAGGCATAGTCACAAACTACTATCCCCGCGCCGGCGTCGCAGCCATCCGCCTGGTGGGAGGCCCTCTGAAACTGGGCGATGAGATAACAATCGAAGGCAAAACAACCTACATTCACCAGTTGGTAGACTCCCTTGAAGCTGGAGCAAAAAGATTAGAATCCGCAGAAAACAACTCCCACGTGGGCATGAAAGTAGAAAAGAAAGTCCGAAGAAACGACTGGTTGTACCTCATAACAGAAAAGTGATTGAGTTTTTATCCATTTTATCGGGAAATCGTGGGACAGACTTGAAATAAACCTGGAGCACTACCCTTATTTTAAAACCAGGTTTTTGAATAACACCCTTCTGCAAATGTTCAAAAAACAATATCTCTTATGCATTTCCTTCCAAAGGATGTATTGTTCCGCCCTCAAATATTCCAACTAAGAACTAGACTCTTTTCAAAACCTTGTTTTATATGCTAGAATCTGCCAAAAAACTCATGCGTGTTTCCACACAAGATTAAAAATCGGTTTAGCGAATTTCTCGGAAAAGTGATCAGATGACGTCCAGAACGAAACATCCTGGGAAGAATGAGTAGTCTTATCATCAGTAAGCGCTATCACGACTTCCGTCTCATCGGAAAGGAACATCCTTCCGTCCGGAATCTGCGCTTTATCACTTGCTGAAAGCTCTTTGATCTTCACGACAGCGCCAAGTGCTTTAGCAGCCTCGCGATTTTCGTCAGTTACAGGAGCAGCAATCCTTATCTTTACGCCCTTGTCAATAGCCGACTGGATAAGCCCTGAATGCTGCGTATAAAGCTCCTTTAATCCGTTAGCTGTTGTGATTATATCTACGCTCTTGGTTGCGTTCTTAAGCATAGTCTCAACCTGCTGGTGCAGAGCATATCTTCCTTTCAATGCCCCTGAAAGATCCGCAGAATCGACAAGAGAAACACCTGCAGAATAAAGCAGTGCAAGCTCATCCAATGCCGGGCTCGTCTTGAACTGATCGATTCTCTCGACACCGACATCCATTTTTTCCCTCAGGCGGTTCTTGGCTCTCTCCATTGCTTCGGCAGGTGCTATAGCGACATATCGGAGCGGCTTTGAGTGCTGGACAACTACATATCCTTTATCGGCAAGTGACTCTAAAACATCATAAGATCTTGACCTTGGCACAGTTGCCATCTCGGACAATTCGCCTGCAGTAGAAGTCCCTCTTGCAAGCAGTGATGCGTATAATTTTCTCTCGTATAGGTTCAGTCCTATACTTTTTAATGCGTCAAGTGTTTGTTGACTTATCATTATTAGTCACCTACCAGATTATAATTTTTTAGCCGGGCCGTTTATCCTTAAACAGTTATTATCATTATAGTTCTCATATGTTTATATAATTTACTCATGAGTTAATAATCCTTGTTGTTGCTTTCATATCATTATAACTAGTTTATATGATGATAGTTTTATAAATCTTATTAATTCATTATCAACTAGTAACAAATTTAGTTTCTGCCTCTCTGCCTCCTAAAAAGCTCTTCAACTCTAAAAAGGCTGTCCGCTTCCTCGGGCCCTCTGTCATCACGTACCTTATTCATGCGCGGAAATCGTAACGCATATCCCGACGAATAATTCGGCGATTTCTGTATCTCTTCATAAGCGACCTCGAGAACAAGAAACGGCGCAATATCGGCGACATTTTTCTTCTCCCTGAGAATATGCTCTCGAAGCATTTCCGTCAGCTCATCAAAACTCATCCCAGCATCTTGCTTTTCCTTTATGCCTGTGCCCATCTTCCCGATAGTCAGAAAACTGCCTGTCTCTTCATCCCTGCACGCCAGCATGAAACTCGAAAGCCATCCCGACCTTTTGCCCTTTCCCCACTCAGCTCCGACAATGACAAGATCAAGTGTCTCCATGATCGGCTTCAGTTTGATCATATGGCCCACCCTGGATCCCGGCTTATACGGGCCTTCAATATTCTTGAACATCAGTCCCTCGTTGCCTAGAGTTAGCGACTCCTTATAGAATTCATCAGCGACTTTAGGATCATCCGTGATCTTCTGCTTGGCGATGACAAGCTTATTATCTATCTCTCTGACAACCGATTTCAATATCCCTCTTCTCTCAAGGAACGGCCTTTTAAGGAGCATCTTCCCGTCAAGATAGAGTATATCAAAAAGATTCACGACAACCGGTATTTTATCTGCTGTTTTTGTGATGTCGTATTTTCTTCTTATCCTTTTTGAGACTTTCTGGAACGGCAGCATTTTCCCTGTCTCAGTATCAAGACCCACCGTCTCGCCCTCGATGATGCATTCCTTTGCAAGAATCCCCTCTTTCACAGAAGACACGACATCCGGGAACTGGTCAGTGACATTTTCAAGCCGTCTGGTATATATCCTGACCTCGTCACCCTTTTTATGTATCTGCATCCTGAATCCGTCATACTTGTATTCAAGGGCGGCCGGTTTTCCCACAACCAAAAACGCTTCATCGATAGTCTCGGCCTTCTGTGCAAGCATGACGCGAAGCGGCTTCATGACCTCTATCTTGAGCGATGAAAGCCCTCTTTCGCCATATTCTTCTGCCATTTTCGCGACGATTCCGAAGTCATTGGAAATCTCATAAGCTTCCTCAACCGCATCGACAATCGATTTTTTCAGCCTGCTGCCCGTCTCCTGGTCATCGACAAATATATAATCGAACGCCTGCTCTTTCTTGAAAAACGATCTCATGCAGGTGATGTCTTCTATTTTTCTGACATGGACTGTGTTTTTATTCAAAAAATTATCCATGATCTTCCCGTCACTCGACTTGAGATAATCCATGATCTTGTCTTCTGCGATGATGGTTTTTCCGCTTATCTTGCCAAGCATCTTTTCAAATCTCCTGCCCTTTCCGCTTTTTTGGATAAGCGTAGCCCTCCAGTATACATCCGCAAAAAACGCTTTAGCGATAGCATCCCTGACGATGCCTTCAGCGACACCGACCCTTAAATCACCAAGGACCGTCCTCACGATGAATCTCGCCTCGATCGGCTTTGCAGAGCTAAGCAATTCAGCGATCAGCACAAGCTTTTTATCCTGTGACTTAACGCCTTCAGCCATCGCGATTTTCCGGAGGTTGGAATACACCTTAGAGACGAGGAGTGATTTCTCAAAAAGCGACCTCTGTTTCTTGTTTTTCGAAAGCTCCTCGACGACAGTGCCAAGATCCCCTGTATCTTTCCATTTTTCGACAATCTCATCTTCCCTGATGCCATACGCCTTTGAGATCGCTTTTATCATCAGGTTAGACGCGATCCCGATGACTTCCTCGCTCCATGACGGGAAAGCGCGCCCCATAAGAAGCTGCGCAATCTGCTCTATATCATCCGCCCTAGTCTTCTCAAACAAGACAGAGACTATCCTTGTCTTCTCGGTCTTTAAGCTAGTCTCTTCAAGCATCTTATAGTACTCGGCAAGTGTGCTATATTCCATGATTATATTCTGGTAATGAAATTTAATTAAGGTGATATCCACAGATAATCAAAGCTTTTATAAACATGATATTCTCTATTATAGTCCCATGGGGAACTATGAATCACTTGCGATTCTTCTATTCATTGCGCTCGCAGTCTACATCTTCGACAGGAAAAATTTCAGGCGCGAAGGCATACTTTTCTTAAGAAGGACACAAAGAGGGCTCGACATAATAGATTCGATCGCAAAAAAACACCCGAAGCTGATAACCTTCTTGGCAGACGCAGGCATCGTGTTCTCGTTCGGTCTTTTGGGCTTGAGATACCTTTTCATAGAAAAAAAGACCGGCAGCTTCAACAGGATACGCCATTATGCGTCATATTTTCTACTGTCTTCGTTATTCATTTACAGTATATACGGCATATTTTTCGTCGGCATAATAGACGCATTCAAGATACCGGTCATATATTCCGGACCGGTCTTATCTCTCCTCATGGCCTTCACGTTCCTTTTCGGGGTATCTGGCTATGGCTTCATGACCCTGTTCTTTGGTGCAGTCGGCATATTATTATCATCCGTGACAGGCGCCGTTGTAGAATCATCAATAAAGCTGGTTCTGCCGGTAGAGGTATCAGCAGATTCGGATCTGCCGATATTTTCAGTCCCGATTGCCGAATGGCTCATCTCGATACTCTTTATTCTCGTGGTCCATGAGTTTTCCCACGCCATCGTTGCCCGAAAAGAAGGCATAAGGGTCAAATCCCTCGGCTACGGCTTCTTCGGTCCCATGCCTCTCGGCTTCGCGGAACCAGATGAAAAAGAGATCAAGAAATCAAGCTCCCTCACAAAGACACGGATATTCGGCGCCGGCTCATTTTCAAACATCCTCGCAGCATCTCTCATTCTTCTGCTTTATTTCGGAACAATGACTCTCGGTATATTCTCAGGATCAGTCCCGCTTGTTGACGAAGGCGTCTACATCAGGGCTGTGAATTCGACGATGCCTGCCGGAATCCTGCCAGTCGGCGGCATCATAACCGAAGTGGACGGCATAAATACGACGAATGTCTCAGAATTTGTAGCGGTCATGAACACCAAAGGCCCGGATGACAACCTGACACTCATCGTTGACGGAAAAGAATACCAGCTCACGCTTGTAGAAGACCCACAAAACAAGACCCAGGGCAAGATGGGCATTGTCGTCACGCAGAACCGGACTATGGGCCCCATTGGCTTCTTTGCAAGCCTGGTAAACTGGCTGGTCTTATTGAACATCGGCATAGCGCTGGCAAACCTCTTTCCCCTGCGCCCCCTTGACGGCGGCCTCATGCTTGAAGAAGTTTTGATAGGCGCCGGCATAAAAAACAGGAAAGAAGCGGCACAGACGATTTCGAAGATGACGCTCGCTCTCCTCCTCGTAAGCCTCCTCGCGCCCTGGCTTTTGAGCATGTTCGCATGATTGCCTCTATCGTTTGTTTGGATGATTCACATAAGCTCATGTTATTGATTTCTCATCCTTTTCAATAATTTTTCAATATTGTTTATTGTCCGCATCCGCTCACTACACAACAGATTCAGCGGCATCTCTGGCAACACATCTGATTTAGTTCCAGAATAGCCGTAATGACCGAAAGCTTTAAATATATTGACCATCAATAAGTAACAACAACTTAGGGCGGTGTTATGATGAGTAAAAAACGGAAAAATAGCCTTAAACAATTTCTTAAAACTAAACACCCTGGATGGGGAAGTCACGGTGATGCAAGAACTCATGAGGTACCGAAAGTTGAGAGTCTCGTTCCTCCGGAGAATACGGCAAATGAATCATCTCCTGATGGATATTTATTGGGCACTGTTCCAGGATTCGAAGATGCTATTTATGCAGCACGTGAAAATACTCATTTTGATCCGTTTGACAATTCAGGTCATCTCGGACCTATCTGCGAACAGTCATGGTATGGGGATTTGCTTGGTAAGCTGAAAGATAATAGTTTGTCCGGAATGATGGAATTACCTCTTGGTTCCCTTACAAAAAAACAGACCAAGTCTGACGTAATAGTTTATGTTATTGGTCGTTTTAAAGACGCAGATAAGCCGGAAAGAGATTTTCTTCTCACAGTATATGACCCGAGTCAAAATAAGCATTATGACGGATTTATCGACTTTGGCTCAATAATAAAAGAAAGACCAAAAAAGAGCATGTGCCCTGAGAATGTATCTGACGCCATTAAATCTCATGCGGCGGCAGTAATGCAAACAAAATATAATTGTGCGGTGCCTATCCTCTCAAAAGAAATATATGGTAATATTATAAAGTATTGTGAGAATAATAAAATCCCCTACACATGCTTTTTCCTGCATCAGGACCCACAAAGGAAATAGCTCTCGTACCCGCTCATTAGGACACATGAGCCAACTCTGTACTGCGCTTCATTATCCTGCAAAAACCGATTTAAAGTTATCTCTTTGAATCAATCATATGACAGAGATAGCCGATTATATCAGGCTGGTAGGAGCCATATACAATAGCCGCTTGCGCGATTACACCAGTATGAACTCGGTATTGCCCTATTCCTGTGATGGCCCGTGCGCTGATGCCTGCTCTGCCCATGACAATTATGCCCTTGATCTTCCGGCAGGATTCAGGGATTATTCATTAGAATATAGGAAAGGTTATGATATCTTATTAAAAAAAGCCATCCCCTCAGGACATGAAAATCTCATTTTGACCGGTGCGACCATGATTGCGCGATGAGAGATTGCAGGAAAACTGGTTTCAAGATGACGCTCGCTCTCCTCCTCGTAAGCCTTCTCGTACCCTGGCTTCTGAGCATGATTGGATAAAAGATAAAGATAAAAATGTGGATGGAGTAATTATAGAAAAAAATAATCAGGGCCTCATTTGCACTTAAAATATCATCTGCCCGTAATCGTTCCTATTTTATTACAATTAGATAGCTCTATTCAAATAAATCCTTATATACTTTAGCGTATACACTCTCAAAGTCTTTTAATCTATTACCTGAAAGTTGTGCTTGGGCACTGGATTTTGATATCTCTAATGTGTCCGCATATTTTTCTTTAAGTATAGTCTTATCAGCAGGATATAGACTTATTCGATGTGCTGCCTCGGCTAATGCAGAAAATGGTTCTATATCTAAAGGACAGTCATGACTGCTAATTATCTTATTAAGGTCACGAAATGCTTGATTATAATTTTCACGACCGCCAACTTCTAATTTACTCAAAGAATCACGATATATTTTTTTTACGTTCATATTACATCACCTTTTCAAAATAATGATGTTTCTCTATTGGTAGATAAATTTAAATCTATTTATTTTAGAAACTATAAAGTAACAATTAACTGCATTCAATTTTCTTGGCAGAATCATTGTTTCTGCCAATCATTATCTCTGAATGCCAACGATTTTTGCATATGTTTCGTTAAATATTTCTACTGACCCTCTTATTATTCCACCACACACCACAACCTATATATTATTCAAAAAATCATTATATTGATATATTATAGTACCGATTGTCATCTGCAATGATACTATAGTTGCTCGCATAACTATTTAGACAAAAATGCGAGCAATCTATATGGAAAAAGCACAATTATCTGTAAATTGAGTTGTGCTTTTTACTATATAATTTAGAGAGGAGAGTGGTAAATAATGACGACATTAAGACAGTATCTGGATTCTACAGCCAGTCCGAAAGACTTGAAAGACCTGATAGAGCTCATAGCGAAGCAGGCGCAGCCAATCCGCGACGCATTCATAGCCAACCAGAAATATGCGGACACGAAAAACGTCTACGGCGAGACCCAGATGGAACTCGACAAATGGTCCGACCAGCACTTGATAAAGATTCTCAAAAAATCAAAATTAGTAAAAGAGGTCGCATCAGAAGAGCAGCCTGAAGTGGTGAGTTTTCCAGACGCGAAATCGAACTATGGCGTAACCATGGACCCTCTCGACGGCTCGTCCCTCATTCAGGTGAACCTCGCAGTCGGGACAATAATCGGCATATACGACAACGGCAAAGTCATGCAGCAGGGAAAGAACCTGAGAGCAGCCATGTACATGCTCTACGGCCCCCTCACTATACTCACAGTCACAGTAAAAGAGGGCGTGCACATATTCGCCTTGAACGACAAGAAAGAGTTCGTCATGATAGAAAAAAACGTCCGGATACCCGAAGGCAATCTCTACGCGAGCGGAGCATTGAAAAAAGACTGGACACCCAAACACGCAAAATTCATCGACTCGCTAGAAAAAGACGGCTACAAGCTCAGGTACTCCGGCTCCTTTGTCGCCGATGTCCACCAGTACCTGAAATACGGCGGCATCTTCGCATACCCGGCATACAAGGGTCACGAGAGCGGAAAATTAAGGCTTCTTTTCGAGGCGAACCCGCTCGGCTTCATAGTATCGCAGGCAGGCGGCGCGATAAGCACCGGGAGCAAAGACATCCTGACCATAACCCCAGAGAAAGTAGACCACCGGGTCCCGATATACATAGGAAGCAGGGGAGCGGTAAAAAGAGCAGAAGACATGTTGAAATAAGAGGTGATAAGATATGAGTGAAAACAAACCGATATCAGGAGAAAAGATGTTCAATTCATTGAAAGACAAGGGCTGCATAATAATGGCGACAAACGTCCGCTATATCCCTGGCGTCGCAGAAGGATTATTCAGGGCAGCAAAAGACACGAACTCTCCACTGATCATGGAGATAGCACGATCAGAATCAGACATAAACGGCGGCTACACCGGCTACACGCCAAAAGAATACTCAAAACGCATACAGAAAGCAGCAGACAAAATCGGCTTCAAGAAATGGGTCCTGCACGCAGACCACATCGGCATAAAATCCGGCGACCCCGAGACAATCGAAGGCACGAAGAAACTGGTAAAGGCGCAGATAGACGCCGGCTTCACATCCTTTGCGATAGACGCATCGCACATATTCAACTTCGACGGCAAGAACGAGAAAGAGGAACTTGCAGGCAACATAAAAGCGACAACAGAAGTCGCAAAGTTCATAAGCGAAGAGATGAAAAAGAAAGGCATAAAATCCTACGGCCTTGAAGTGGAAGTCGGCGAGATAGGAAGGAAAGACGAAAAAGGCTTCCTTTTGACCTCACCGAAAGAAGGGACAACATTCATCAGGGAACTCAACAGCAACGGCATATATCCTCAGCTTCTTGCAATCGCAAACGGCTCGACGCACGGCAACATCTACAAGAACGGCGTGAAAGTGGCCCAGGTATCGATAGACATCCCGAGGACAAAAGACATCGCTGCAGCCATGCGAAAAGAGAACCTGAACGTCAGGATCGCCCAGCACGGCATCACCGGGACGCCGATAGACCTCATCGCGACCCAGTTCCCGAAAGGCGACATCCTTAAAGGCAACGTCGCAACATACTGGCAGAACATAGTATGGGATGTTGTAAAGATCTACGAGCCCGCTCTCTATGCAAAGATAGAAAATTGGGTGCTTACAAAATACGCACAGCCAGGAAAGAGCGACGAGGAGATATTCGGCAAGAACTGCAAGCAAGCATTCAAGCAATTCTTCGACGAGATGCACAGCATAGATAAAGATGCAGTAAAAGCCATCGAAGCGCAAGTATACGCAAGCGCCCTCACCTTCTTCCGCGCATTCAACTCCTTCGGCAAAGCCAGCCTTGTAAAATGAGCGCTAGGATATAAAAGTAACCCCGCCGACACTCGTGTCGGCATTTTTTATTGTGTATAAATTATATACAGACAATAAAAAAGCTTGAAATGCAAAAATAGCACCGTAATTTCATGATTTTTTTCTTTGATTCTATTTATTATAGTTAAGGTCGTTACCTTCAAGACCAAAAGTCAACAAAAACCAATAGACCTTAATCTATATGGCAAAGACATTTGTCCAGAAAGTTATGTCTTTGACTATACATGGATTTAGGGCAATTGACAATCCCATTGATTTTATATTTTCCGCCAGCCTTTGATTCAGTATTTAATTTCTTGATAGCATCATCCGTTTTTTTAAGCGCATTGATTAATATTTCACTCTGCTCATAACTCTTTTCAATATCTGAAAAGTGATCAAATTGATTGAAGGCAGCAGCGTTGATTTTATACAAAGCTTCCTTATAAGAGTATTTACCCCTTCTGATAACGCTTATGAATCGGTCATCAATGAACGGCACATACACTTTCTCTTTTTCAGGCGTCTCGATTATCAGGCATCGATACACAAACTCAGGCGCCATCAGTTCAGAAAGCAAATCATCCTTATACATCAGAATCACACTATTATGTTCTGCAATTATTGGGTAATATTTAAATACTTATGCGTAGTGACTTAAATCATCAGCAAAAATTCTCAAGTATAAGCTCCTCAAGTTCAGGAATCGTCTTCTTGGTCCCTACCTCCTCCCTGAACCTTCGCCCGCCATTCATCCCCTTCGAGAACCAGCACGCATGAACCCTTAGATCCGTCAACCGCGCCCCAGTCAGCTCCTTGCACAATCCCCACAACTCCAGAAGCGCCCTCTGCCTGTCCTCCTTCGTATGCTCCGCAATCTTTCCCGTATTCAAAAACTCAAGCGCATCCTCAAAAATGAACGGGTTCCCGAGCGCAGCCCGACCGATCATCACAAGATCGCACTCCGTCTTGTCAAGCATTTCCTTGGCGCGCTGCGGCGTATTCACATCCCCGTTTCCGATAACAGGTATCCTCAACTCCCTTTTAACATCTTTGATGATATCCCAGTCCGCCTCGCCCGTATACATCATCTTCGCAGTCCTTCCATGCACAGTCACAGCAGACGCCCCTGCATCCTCGACAGTATGCGCTACCTCCATCACATTGACCGAATCCCACCCAAGTCTGATTTTTGCAGTGACAGGAACATCCACACTGGAAACAATCGCAGAAACAAGCTCCCCGACCATCTTAGGTGAATTGAGCAGTTTCGCCCCCGCCCCCTTGCGCGAAAGCTTGAACGACGGGCATCCGAGATTAAGATCGATTATGCTCGCCCCCAGATCGACAAGACTCTTCGCAGCTCCCCGAAGTGTATCCGCCCGCGCCCCGAACATCTGCGCAGCAACCGGCTTATCCTCATCATTCGTCACAAATTCCTTCTTATGCCTGTGTATATCATAGAACATCCCGTCAGCATCAATCATCTCCGTAAACGTAAGCGCAGCCCCGTAACGCCGCGCAAGAATCCTGAACGGCAGGTTGGTCACGCCCGCCATGGGTGCCAGAACAAGCCGGTTCTTCAGCTTGACATTACCAATCTTGATCATACACCGTAATGCAATGGATATATTTTAAAACCATTCGGTCGAAAGCCACAGAAACTTATATATATGATACAAGCACAATAATTAATGTCCGGAATATAAAAAATTCTTGGAATGAAGAGAGTGTTGGGGTTTGAGGAAAATGGAAAAAGACAAAATGTTTATTCTTTGGTTTGACCAGCTAGGCATAGAAGACGTTGGTATCGTAGGTGGCAAAAACGCATCACTTGGCGAGATGTACCGAAACCTTTCCCAACGCGGGATAAAGATCCCGAACGGCTTTGCCATCACCGCTCATGCCTACCGCTATCTTCTTGAAAGATCAGGCATCGAACAGAGAATCCGTGACATCCTCTCTGACCTCGACACAAAAGACATGCATAACCTCATGACCCGCGGCCAGAAAGTCCGCACAACAATCCTCAACGCAGAATTCCCAAAAGAACTTAAGGATACAATAATCGAAGCATATTCAAACCTCTGCAAACAATACGGCGACGACTGCGACGTCGCAGTCAGATCCTCAGCGACAGCAGAAGACCTCCCAGACGCCTCCTTTGCAGGCCAGCAGGAGACATACTTGAACATAATGGGTCCAGAAATGCTGATAGAAGCATGCAAGAAATGCTTCTCATCCCTCTTCACAAACAGGGCGATATCATACAGGCAGGACAAGAACTTCGACCACTTCTCAATAGCATTGTCAATCGGTGTCCAGAAGATGGTCCGCTCCGACATCGCATGCTCAGGCGTCATGTTCTCGATAGACACAGAATCCGGCTTCAAGGATGCGGTCTTCATAACCGGCTCGTACGGTCTGGGCGAAAACGTCGTCCAGGGCGCAGTAAACCCCGACGAATACTACGTCTTCAAGCCCACATTGCGGCTTGGCAAAAAAGCGATAATAAGCAAAACAATCGGCTCCAAAGAGATCAAGATGATCTACACAAAAGACGGCAGCAAACCGACAAGAAACGTGCCTGTCCCTGAACACGACCAGAAAAGATTCTGCCTGAAAGACGATGAAGTGCTCACGCTTGCAAGATACGCAACAGAGATTGAAGACCATTATTCAGGAAAAGCAGGACACTTCAAGCCCATGGACATGGAATGGGCAAAAGACGGCTCTACAGGCGAACTCTTCATAGTTCAGGCAAGGCCCGAGACAGTCCACTCGCAGGAAGACAAGAACATCATCAGGAAATACGTCTTAAAAGAACAGGGAAAAGTGATAATCAAAGGCGAAAGTGTCGGCGAGCTCATCGGCGCCGGCCAGGCAAACATAATCTGCGATGCCCACGACATCGGAAAGTTCAAAAAGGGCCAGGTACTGGTAACAGACATGACCGACCCCGACTGGGAGCCCATAATGAAAATAGCCTCAGCCATAGTGACAAACCGTGGCGGCAGGACCTGCCACGCTGCAATCATCAGCCGCGAACTTGGAATACCATGCGTTGTCGGGACAAAAGAAGGCACAAAGACAATAAAGAGCAATCATGATATAACTGTCTCATGCGCTTCAGGCGAAGTAGGCTACGTCTACCGTGGTAAGCTGAAATTCGAGATAGAAGAAGTCAACCTGAAGACAATCCCCGTCACAAAGACAAAGATCATGATGAACGTCGGAAACCCCTCTCAGGCATTCGAGATGTCATTCATCCCGAACGACGGCGTTGGCCTTGCAAGAGAAGAATTCATAATAAACTCATACATCAAAGTTCACCCGCTTGCACTCATGAACTACACCAGCTTAAAAAAGAACCATGAAAACGCATCTCTCATAAAAAATATAGACGAGATAACAGAAGGCTACCCGGACAAGAAAGAGTTTTTCATAGAGAAGCTGGCGCACGGCGTAGCGACAATCGGCGCAGCCTTCTATCCCAAAGACGTCATCGTCCGCCTGTCAGACTTCAAATCGAACGAATATGCGAACCTTGTAGGCGGCACGCTCTTCGAGCCCAAAGAAGACAACCCGATGATCGGTTGGCGTGGCGCATCAAGATACTATTCCCCGAAATACCGCGACGCATTCGGCCTTGAATGCATGGCATTGAAGCGCGTAAGAGAAGACATGGGCCTCACCAACGTAAAAATCATGATCCCGTTCTGCCGCACAGTGGATGAAGGAAAGAAAGTGCTCGCTGAGATGGAAAAACACGGCCTCAAACGCGGCGAGAATAACCTTGAGGTATACGTCATGTGCGAGATACCCTCAAACGTCATACTGGTAGACGAATTCTCTGAGATATTCGACGGCTTCTCAATCGGCTCAAACGACCTCACCCAGCTCACATTAGGCCTTGACCGCGATTCCGAACTAGTCTCAAGCATCTACGACGAGCGCAACGCGGCAGTAAAAATCCTGATATCTCAGGTTATCAAAGGCGCAAAAAGAAACAACCGAAAAATAGGTATCTGCGGCCAGGCTCCCTCCGACTTTCCTGACTTTGCGCAATTTCTGGTAGAAGAAGGCATAGATTCTATATCACTAAACCCAGACACCGTGATAAAGACAAAATTAAAGATCAGAGAAAAAGAACAAAGCCTGAACAAGTGAACAGCCTAAATATTTAATTTCCTTAAGATTTTGACAAAATCCGACTCAGTGACAATGCCGGCGAGCTTATTGTTTTTGCTGATCACAAGTCTTCTTATATGTTTTTCTTCCATAATCTTTAAGGTCTCATGTATGCTCAATTCGCCATCAGTAGTTACTACTGGATAACTCATGATCTCCTTGATCTGGATCTGATGGAACATCTTCTGGTTTGCGACAATCTTTCGCAGGACATCTCGCTCGGTGACTATCCCCTCGACAGTATCGCCGCATGTTACAACAAGACAACTGATATCTTTCTTCCTCATGATTTCCGCTGCTTCAGTGATAAGGCATCCTTTTGTTATTGTGACAACATTTTTTGACATGATTTCTTTCACTTTCATAAAAGATTACCTCGATGATATTATGAATCATTTATAGGATTTTAGCGTTATTATATTTTCTGTTTGTAATCCTTGGTAGTTAAATCATAGATATGATCGACAATCCTTTTTGCGATATTCAGGTTCGTCGCATTCATCAACCCGACAATACCTGGGTTGATATTCACCTCTATGACCACAGGCCCTTTCCTGCTCTCGATTATATCCACCGCGCAAATATCCGCGCCGACCGCTTTCGCCGTTTTTATCGCAAGCTCTTTGACCTCCTCAGTCGCAGTATATTTCGCAGGAGTCCCACCCATCTTGACATTAGCGCGCTTTTCACCTTCTTTTGCAATCCGTTTCATGGACCCGATGATGCTATCACCTGCCACAAGAACCCTGATATCCTCCCCTGGATTCTCAATGAACTCCTGGATAAGTATTTCCTGCTTCAACACTTCCATCGAAGAGATGATAGATCCCATCGATTCTTTATTCTCTATATACATTATCCCCTGGCCGCCGGACCCGCCTTTTAATTTGGCCATGACCGGATATTTTATTTTAGGCAGTATGGTATCGACTGCTTTCTTGGTCTTGACAATATACGTTCTTGGGATAGGTATATCATTTTGCGCAAGCACGATTGAAGTAAGGAATTTATCATGCGCCACAAGTATTGTTGCCGCATGATATGGTTTCGGCACAGGAAACGCATCCAGCGCATTCACGACCTCGAATCCGTACACAGCGCGCCGCGAATCGATCTTCGTCAGGATATAATCAAACTTGGTGATATCCTTCCCGTCATACTCAAGCTTCAGCCTCTTATTGTCTATGCTGATTATAATATCATCTAGAGGTGCCACCACAAGGTCAAACTGTTCTTTTGCTTCCTCTATCAGCAATTTAGTAGTTTTAGAATATTTCTTAGGTGTTATCAATAACAGTCTTGGTTTTTTCATTGGTAAATCACTTAACTGATTTAAAGCAAGGAATTCTCCCGCATATTTCATGAGAACCTCATTTCGGCATCCCTAAATCAACCCATTTAAGGAATTTAGTGAATATATTCTTCTCGACATGCATCTCGGTACGGTCCTTTAAGTATTTAAGTATCACATCAGTCATATCTTCCTCGAACTTTTCCGCGAATCCGTCGATCTTCGGGCATATATCCACCCCGTGTATGAATAGCCCTGAAGCGGTCTTCAGTGCGTTTATCTGGCATATGCTTGCCCCCAGCGCATTTGTCACATTTCGTATAGTCTCGCGGTCTTTCTCACTCAATTTGTATATCTTCTCTTTATTTTTGAGCGCATACATATTATCGCCGATAACAAGTATGCTCAGTCCCACCGAATTATCAACCATCTCCTGTATTATAATCGGCTGAGCAAACTGTTCTATGGTATCTATGATGCCTTTAGCCGAACTTTCAGAATCGAGAATCATCCTGCCTTTCTTCTCATATGGCAATTTCAACAGTGCAGGATATTTAAGAGTCGGGAGAATCCTCTCAAGCGCCACCCTCGAAAGAGCGAAATACGTATTTGGCATCTGTATCCCTTTCTCACTCAAGTAGATAGGCGTCAGGAACTCATTATACCCGAAGACAATCGCTTTGTATTCAATCGGCGTATATTTCTTATTATCTTCAAAGAGTTTCACGAGCACATAGCCGACATCCGAATATTTGCGCGTGATTCTGGGCAGTATCACATCGAAATTCAGAAGATTCGTATCCTTATAATAAGGTATCGACTGTCCATTCTTCGATTCGATACGCATATTTGATAACGGCACATAAAGAACCTTATCAAAATATTTTTTAGCGTTCTCAAGAAGTTTAATTTCAGTATCAGTCCTTTCCTTAGGACCCAGAACACATAGTTTCATTCAATCACGATTTTTGATGTCATTAATCTTTTTTGATTTGTGTGTCTTCTCGACATCCACAATAAAATTAGAATGCAACACATCTCTTCCGATAAGTATTGGTGTATACATATTCTGCCTGTCCTGGATATTGACCACGACGGGAATCAGTTTCCCCATGATCTCTATGATGGCCTTCACTTTGATCCGCCTTGTATAGCCCTCCGATGCAGTCTTGCTCTTCACTTTCACAGTGCCAAGTATTGGTCCGAGTTCTGCTCTCTTTGCGATATTTATGTCAACAGAAGTCGTTGTTGCGCCAGTATCCATTATAGCATCCGCTTCGACAATACTTTCACCGACGATTTTCACCTTTTCAATAAGCCCGACAACCACTTTTTGTGGAGTATCCACTGCCTTGCTCTCTACAATCTTCCGTTCATCCTTGCCATCATCTGAAACCATTCATCATTATTGATTAACCACTTTTATTAAAGTTTAGGTATCCAGCAGATTATATTGATATTCATAAAAGTTACTTTGACTTATCTGTATTAGAATAGTACTTATGGGTAGTCATCGACGAAACACATATAAGGCTTCCCACCAAAGAAATCATCTATCAGTAATACTTTGAGGCGATAACGCATGACCCAAATTAATAAAATTCATAAATCCTCATCATCCGAAGCATTATTACCTATTGAATATCAACACGCAATAGACTCTATAAAATCAGTGGAAAAATATACTTCATGTCCTGTAATTGGATTAGGACCTGCTTTTGTGGATGGATTTTATGTTTTTGCAACACCATATAGTGCCGAATATCACGTTGATGATAAAGGATACCATTCTGTTGTCAATGGCAAGATCAAAAATCATGATGATATCACAATTACAATGATTAGTGGGAAATACAAAGATGACTGGAATAATAGGTTAATATATCCTGATTTAAGGATTATCTTGAACAAAGCAGATTCACGAAACAATCATGATGGACGTGTTTGCGAGGACCGCACTGCCACAATGATCGGTCTTGGGATAGGTAAAAACGACAGTCCTCATCTAGTCACAGATATTACTGATGAAGAATTGAGACCTCTTGCAGAAAAGATATATGATAATATACAGAATCAGCTTAAATCAGCGAATAAGTAAAGTCTTTTTGCATCCGTTCCGTTCTAAAATCTTTACGTAATAACCTTCGCCTTGCTGTTCGCCCTCTTCTCGAACTCTGAAACAAGCACCCGCACGATTTTGCCCGCATTCTTCCCGTCTTTCCCATTAGCAGAAGCCGCCTCGGCATGCCCTCCGGCACTCCCGTCGATTAGCGGTTCTATATTCTTGAGCACCTTCACAAGATCGATATCATCAGCAAGATACTTCCTCACACGCGCGCTGATCCGGATCTCATCCTTCTTGACATTCGACACGACAGCCACATCCGCTCCGCTCTTGATGAGATGCGTCGCCGCCCGCGACTCAAAGGACCCTGCCCTCGAAAAAGCGATAATCAGATCCCTCACGCGGAAAAGCTCGCACCTCCGAAGCACCTTCAGTTTCGCGATACGCTCGGATATGTCCTCTTTCACGCTCAGCGCATCAAAAATAGACGACAGCTCAACATAATTAAGAAGCTCGTTCATCGCCTCGACATCATTCTTATCCGCGATACGCAAAAACGCCGTATCCGCAACAATCCCGGAAAGAATATAAGGCGCAGCCACAGAGACAACCGGTATTTTTGCCGCAACAATGAACCGGTAGACAAGAATAGCAGTAGAATGCGCATCAGTATCGATAAACGTCAGATCCGCCTCCTTTGCGATATTGCCCCTCTGGTGATGGTCAATCAGGACAATCTTAGGGTTCGTCCGGAAAGCAAGCTCGCCAATCTGCTCGCTGGACGACGAATCGACAATAAACACAATCGAGGGATTCTTCTCAGTCTCATCCCTTATATGGAACGGGTACTTGGAAAGCACCTGCCTCGCCTGCAGGCTGATGCCGAGCGGCGCACTCACAGTCACCCTGATATCCATATGCATAAGAGCCAAAGCAAGCGCGACCGCGCTCCCGACAGCATCCGGGTCCGCATTGTGATGCATGATGATCTGCGCCTTCTGGTGATTATGCAATTCCTCGACAATTTTAGCGATATCCTTCTTCTGCCTGTTCGATATCACTGCACTGGGCACTTCCTTCAGCGAAAAAAGCTGCCTGACCGCAAGATACATCGGATGCTCGCCGTTCAGCCTGTATTTCTTATTCTCATCAACAACAAAACCCGCATCCTTCAGTTCATGGATATCCTTATATGCGACAGAATAAGCGACACCGGTTTTTTCAGAAATGGAATGTATCGACATAAGCGCATTTTCAAGAGACATCGCCTCGATTATCCGGATCTTGCTCTTTGCGCCGATAATATTCTCTAGTTCCTCTGCCATAAAACAATTGCGCTCCCAAACAATATAAAATTATCTATTTTTAGATAC
>JBDRKP010000035.1:0-5505 GCA_043813875.1 archaeon
TGCGCCCGGGAACGGTGAAGATCCTGAGTTCGAATCTCAGCGGGCCTATTTTTTATAAGTTGAGGTGAAGAAGCAATAAATTCACTTCAGGACATCCAGCTTTCGAGGGATTTTTTGCATCTCTTGCGGTTTGCGCATCTGCCGGTCTCGTCTGACATGGAGGGCGGGCTTTCGCAGTATGCGCGGGTAACTTTTGTTTTCAGTACAGGGCATGTGAAGGATTCATTGTCTTTACTGTAGGTCTTTTTCTTTACAATATGATATCACCTGCTGCCTGAATTTTTCAAGGTATTGTGCCGGGAGGTAGCCGCCTGCTGCGGGGATGTGGCCGCCGCCCTGTGAGTCGGGAATGTCTTTTAGAGCGTGCTTCAGCATGGCGTTCATGGAATATTTAGAGTCCTGACGCCTTGCGGAGATGGCTGCGCGGTCCCCGTCGAGCTGGATGAGGACAATGGTCCTGTCGGGATAGTATTTTTGCGAGAGGATGTTTATCAGGCGTGATTTTATCCTGTGCTTGGGCTCTATCTCGTAGATTATCAGATTGCCGTGGAAATCGGCTTTTGTCCTGTGGATGTCAAGGTAATTGTCGAGTTCGGCCATCACTGTGTCCTTGTAGGTGTTAAGTTCCGGGTTTTTTATGATGTCGTCTATTGTTTCTGACTTGTCGATTATGTCGAATGACCTAGTGAGGCCGTCGGCCCCTTTTATCGAGCCGGAATAGAATATGAGTTCGTCTGCCTGCTCGAGTCTGCTTTCTTTTATGCCTGTCTTTTTCAGGAAGTCAGGCCATTGGGACTGGGCGTAGTCGCCCCAGATGCCGATGGCTGCGAGCCATGAGAGGTTTTTTATGTCTGCAAGGTCTGAAAAGAGGTCGTAGCATAGCTTGGATGCAGGATATTTGTCTGAGGGGATGTCACTCAGGTCTTGTGCTTTTATCATGGTCGTGTTTTTTGAGTTTATGTCGTGGGTTTTTTCGTGGTGGTCTATGAGAAGGATCTTTGCGTGTTTCTCGAGGTCTTTTACCGGCTGTGGGTCGTGGTCTATCGCGAGATCGACTATGATGAGCTTGTTTATGTTGTTTTTCTTTACGAAGGCGATTGTGTTTTTCGTTATCGGTATCTTTCCTTCTTTCTGGTGGAAGTGGATGCTGATTTCCAGGCCGGTTATCAATTCTGTCGATTTCTTTGCTATGAGGCCTGCTGTGATGCCGTCTGAATCTGTGTGGTGGAGGATGGCTATCCTGTCTTTTGGATCAAGGGATGTGATGTATTGCCTGAAAGATTCTTTTGGGTCCATGTGTGTATTTTTCTTTCTTAATTTTAAATTTGTTGGATAGCCGGGTTTGCAAGAGAGAATGAAGAAGGTTTTATGAATCATTGATTTTTTCTTTGCGCTCAAGCTTTCCCAAGCGCTCCAAGATCTCCTGCTGATTTTTGAGCATCTTCTGCTGGATGGGGTTTATGCGGGCCATGACCTCTATCTCTTTCTGGTAGGTGCCGAAGACTTTCAGGTCAAGGTAGCCGAGGATCGCCAATGAGAGAAGCGAGATTATGAGGAGGAGGAGGAGCCAGTAGCGGCCGCGGAGAAATGTGAGCGCGGGGTAGTCTTTCAGGCTTGCTGTCGCGATGAAGATGATTATCACGAAATTCAGGTAGCTCATCCAGTATTTGCCGCGGTCCAGCGCGATTTTTGCTTTTATCAGTTTTTCGCTCATATCATTCAACTTTTGAGCAATTCTTTTATCTTTTGCGGGCTGTTTATTATTTTCCCGTGACCAGGGAGAATCTTATTTATTTCGAGTGAGGTCAGTTTTTTCAGGGATCCTTTTTCTATCTCGCGGTGTTTCATGTAGTAGCTTATCTTTTTGTCGATGCGTACTGCTATCGAGTCGCCGGACAAAAGGATCTTCTCTTCTGGCATGTAGATGCAGATGCTGTCGATGCTATGGCCAGGGGTGTGGATTATCTGTAGTTTTGTGCCTTTTACCCTGATCGTGTCGCCGTCGACTAATGGGACGTTGACCAGTGTGTTTTTTAGGGTTGATTTGTAGTATCTTGCGAGAGTGTTTTTCAATGTCGGCTCTTTTAGGGCATCAAGGGCTTTTTCATGCATCATGACTTTCGCCTTACTGAAGAGATGGTTGCCGCCGATGTGATCTATGTGCGAGTGGGTGTTTATGATGCAGGTAATGTCGGAAAATTCGAGCTTTATGGCTGTCAGTGCCCTTTTAATCAATGCGGCATGATAGCCGGAGGTCGTGTCTATGAGCAGACTACGACTACCACTACTGCCCCTACTACTACCACTACTATCACCTTTCCCGTTTATTAGGTACATGTTGGAATCCAGGGGGCTTATCTGTATCATGGTCACTGTGTCTGTGAGACGTTGGATGCGCATACGAATTTATTGGATTGCTTTATTTAAATTTTTAGAGTCATGAGTGCTGAAAGAACAGACATATTCCTTTGAGGATTAATATTCTTATCAGAATAATTTATACAAGCATGTATTTAAATCGGAATAGATAATCATTCATCTTATGACAAAAACTTATGATGAGATAAATGAGAAGATACAGAACAAGGAAGCTGTTGTTCTTACGGCTGACCAGTTCATCGAGGCTGTCGAGAGCAAAGGATTGACGGATGCGGCTAAGGAAGTGGATGTTGTCACTACTGCAACTTTCGGGCCTATGTGCTCATCCGGGGTGTTTATCAATTTCGGGCATTCCAATCCTAAAATCAAGGCTGGCGGGGGAGAAGCGTATATAAATGAAGTGCCGGCGTATGCGGGGCTTGCTGCGGTCGATCTTTATATAGGGGCGACGGCGTGCCAGTGGAACGACCCGCGAAACCAGATCCATCCCGGGAAGTTCGCGTATGGAGGAGGGCATGTCATAGAGGATCTTGTGCGAGGGAAGGATTTGAAGCTGAAGGTGCATGCGTATGGTACCAACTGCTATCCAAGAAAGGAGCTTGAGACGTGGATCAATATCCGTGATCTTAATGAGGCAATCCTTTTCAACCCGAGGAACTGCTACCAGAATTATAATGTCGCTGTCAATCTCAGCAATAAACCCATCTATACTTATATGGGTACGCTGAAGCCGAATGCAGGTAATATAAATTATTCCTCTGCAGGGCAGCTTTCGCCGCTGCTCAAAGATCCGCTGTATAAGACGATCGGCATCGGGACGAGGATATGGGTCGCAGGGGCGCAGGGATATATCACATGGCATGGGACGCAACATAATCCCAATGCCGAGAGGAATGAACATGGCGTGCCTATGGGAGGTGCAGGGACTGTTGCTGTTATCGCTGATCTTAAGCAGGCTGATGCAAAGTATCTAAGGGGTGCATCTTTACAGGGGTATGGTATGTCGCTTGCTCTCGGTATCGGTGTCCCTATACCGATCCTTAACGAGGAGGTCGCGAGGTTCGCAGCGCTCAAGGATGAAGATATTTCTGCGCCTGTTGTTGATTATAGCTATGATTACCCTTACTGCAAGCCGAAGCATTACGGGTTTGCAACGTATGCGGAACTGAAATCCGGAATGGTCAATGTCAAGGGAAAGGATATCCCTACTTCGGCTCTTTCAAGCTATTATTGTGCTCTTGAGATCGCAGGAAAACTGAAAGATGAAATAGATGATGGGAGATTCCTTTTGTCCAAGCCGGCAGAGCTTCTGCCAGGCGCGGGGTCGGATAAGAAGTTCAAGCCATTGAATCACAGGGAGACTGAAAAATCTTGAAATTTTGTTGTTGTTGGCGGATTTCAAGCTTTTTCATTGAGAAGAGATAAATTTATATGCAATGAAAAAGAGGTAATATCACATGACGAAGAATAAACTTGTGCTCAAATTTCCAAGTTCGCTTGTCGGAAAGCCGGTCATTTCGGATACGGTGAAGAAGTTCAACCTGAATTTCAATATTCTGCGGGCGGATATCAATTCCACCCCAAGCGGGTTTGTGATCATCGAATTAGACGGAAAGGATAGTGATTATAAGGCAGCGTTAGAGCATCTACGTAAGATCGGCGTTAATATAAGGACGCTTTCAAAGGATATTGAAAAGGATGATAATCTTTGCACTAACTGCACTGCATGTGTGAGCCATTGCCTGACAGGGGCGCTTTTTGTTGAGGATAGGAAGAGGATGAAGGTCGGATTCATGCCCGAGAAGTGTGTCGCATGTGAAGCGTGCATCCCGGTGTGCCCGTACAAGGCCCTGAGCTTAAAGATCTAGGTTATGATTGTCGAATCTTGTCACTTTTTCCCTGATTTTTTTGTCGCCTGTCCTGATCATTTCCGGGATAGTTCCTATCATGCCTATCTTGTCGTTCTTTATGACGAGGGCGCCTTCTACGCCTTTGAGGGCGATCACCCAGTTGAGGGCGCTATCTATGTCTTCTTCTTTTTTTACGCGGTTGCATAGCGCTGTCGCTGAGGCGTCTGAGATGCTGCCGCTTTTAGAGAATACGGTCGCGAGGTCGCAGTCGCCGAAGCTTAATGAGTGACCCATGATTGATGATGATGAGCAGATAGAGAGCGGGGTGTTTTTTTTGTCGAGACGGAATGCTATTTTTCCTGTCAGGGGTTTTTTTGTGACGTATAAGCCGACCAGTACGGGTGTTTCCGTTATCGCGAAGATGTCGCCGCCGTTTTCGGATATGGCTGTTTTTGCGCCTGAAGATATGAGTTTTTCTGATAACAGTTCGGATATTGTTCCTGCTACTGCGGCCATGGGGCCGACGCCGGCTATAATCCCTGCTTTTGACATTGTCTTTACTATCTGTGGTGCGCTTTTTGGCACTTTGACGGGCTCAAGCGAGGTTTCGAAAAATCTGTCTTTTTTTATGTATCTTTCGAGGAGTGATCTTTGTCTTACAAGTTCAGCGAAGGCCAGCGGAATGAGTTCCTTTTTGTCGGTGAGTATCTTTATCCTGCTTTCCTTGTAGAGTATCTCTTTTGAGTGCATTTTTGATATAATATGGCTGAATATTATATATTGATAGGATATGGCTCCAGAGATGTTGATGTTTTTTGTGTGCTGTTAAGTCTGATGGATATAAATTAAAATTTATGTTTTTTAAGTTGTTTCATGAAAGTCTATGATACTCTTGTTTTGATTCTTGCATTTATACCGCTTATATTACAGATATTTAAACCAACAACTCAAGAAAGTATTACTATTATGGGTATTATGACTCTTATTGGGTTAATGTTCGTTATTTGGTCTTATGCAAATGGAAAATTTGACAAAATCGACAAAAACAGAGAAGAGATAAATAACCTGAGAGCTAAAATAAAACTCATGGAATATTTTCATGATATTGATAAAAGGTTGACATTGCTTGAAGAAAAGTAACTACTCAGCCCAGATTTTTCACTAGCATTATGCCTCTTCCTAATACCTTTCAGGTATTATTTGGTGGAATAACCGGCGGGATGAATGGTACTCCATTAAATGCATCTTGAATTGCATCAATGACCTCACCCTTATT
>JBDRKP010000036.1:0-6990 GCA_043813875.1 archaeon
AGCGCAAGCAGCCTGATAAAAGAAAGATCATCACCCACGTATCCCGTGATATCAAAGAACCCGAAAAGCGTCTGCACCCCGCCGCTTTTGGCAAGCATGACAATCCCGGCTATCATGACCGCCCCCGCCATATACGAAAAATAAGCGACATCAACAAACCAGCCAAGTTTCCAGTAAAAGACAAGGCCAAAAAGCCCCACCTGAAACACCATTATGCCCAGATGGCTGACGATCTGGCTATATTGGCCCTCAATCGTCTTCTTCTGACCTGTGTGGAGAGCGCCCCTTATCTTACTCACGCAATCAAGAATCCCGATGATATACCCTATGTTGATGTAGACAACCCCCACGACAAGCGAAAAAACAAGCACGAAAAGAATCGGGTTCTCGACACTCGCGCCAAAAAACGTAACATGCGACTCGCCGAGTGGATCGATAAGATACCACAGATCCGGAAAGACACGCCTTAACGCATCACCGAAATACCCCCCGCTGATGATGCCGAAAACGACCGCAGAAGAGCCAAGCATGACAAGCATTATTCCTGCATTCTTTCCTCCTTCATTCACATCCGCATAAGACCTGTAGATCATGACACCGATGAGAGCCATAAGCAGCCCGTAACCGGCATCATTAAGCATTATCCCGAAAAACAGCATCATTGCAGGCGCAATAAAAATCGTCGGGTCAAAATCATTATACTTCGGCACAGAATACATATTCACAAGGCCCTCAAAAGGCTTCAGGAGCGCCGGATTAGAAAGAAGCACAGGCACTTTATGCGGCTGCTCCTCAACCATCGGCTCAATCGAATATATGATGACTTTCCCGTCTGTGGCCTCCTTCAGGCAAGAGACAATCTCCTTCTCCTTCTTTTCAGGCACAAAGAACTCAAGCACAAAAGAGCTCTCCGTACAGGCGCATTTACCGAAAATAGTATACCTGTCAAGAATGATGCCTGCCTCCTCCTTCAATAAAGCGACATCTGAGCCGTACTTCTCTTTCAATGCATACAGTTCTTTGGAATGGCACTCTTTTTCGCACTTCAACGCCTTTATTTTTCTATCAGTCTTATGTATTTCATCCTTTGGTCTGCTCGATATAGGAGGAATCTCAATTTTCACGACATCAGTACCGCTCAGGCATCCTGCCACAGCATCATCAAGTTCTTTTGGATACGAGAGAAGCACATACGAATCATTCCCGGAATCCGTCTTCTCGATGACGATTTTCCCTAAAGCATATAGCTTGGCTTTGGCCTTATTGAACTTCTCCTTACCGGTCTTAAACAGCATATTAGAAAAATAAGAAGAATCGCATAACACATCCAGTCTTGAATCAACCCCGGAAAGTAACTCCAGTACATTTCTTCTATCACTCAGCTCTTCCAAAGACTCATCAAGCTTCGCGATTTCATCCCTGATCTCAAGTGTTCTTGCCTCAATCTTAAAAAGAATTTTATCGATCCTGCGTGAAATTTCATCATCACTTGACTCACTCACAGTGATCTTAGGCATAGCTTTAGGTAAAAAAGAGCGCTTTGACACATCATTTTTCGGGATGCGGGAATTGATGCGATCAATATCATCCAGTCGCCCAAGATATTCAAAAAATTGATCTTGGCGAGTATTGACAACCTTTCCAGAGACGATATGCCTCCACTCGGCATCAGTGATTCTTTTCGATATATCATTGATATGCGCGGCACCGGATTTATGCAGAAGAAGGCTCACATCATGTTTATATTTCAGGGGCGCTATTACCTTCACTTTCTTCATTTTCACAGGCTTAATCATCGCCCACACCAAAGATCTTGTTCCGTATATATTCGCGAGCCCTTTTTTTGGGCATGGATGACCTTTTCAAAGCCACTGTATTTTTTTTGCACTGACAGACCTTGCTTTCTTTTTCCTCTAGCTCAAGCTTCTTTGCATGCTCGACAATCTTCTCTGCCCTTTTCTTCGCCCATTGCATCTCGGTCTCGATCCTGTTCTGGCACGATCTAAGAGCTGCAACAATTCTTTTAGCAGAATCCTTCATGCATTCATCGATCAGCTTCTCTGCACGTATCTCCGCATGCCTTATTCTCTGCAGCGCCTTGGCCTCGATCATAGAAAAACTATGGTTTTCCTTGAATTTAAAGATTTAGAAAAAGAGCATTAAACCAGCTAAAATCGTGACGGTTCCAAAGAATCGAAATATTTTCTCTTGATGGAATCAAAATTTATATTATTCAGGACGCTTCTTGCGCTCACGATCCCGACAATGATCTTGTTTTCAACCACAGGAAGCCGTCGAATCTTTTTTTCACTAAATATTCTCTGCGCATCAGAAATCGCAGAACCCGCATCGATCGTTATGACCGGCGATGTCATGTATTCACTGGCTTTAGCCTTTTTTGGGTCGATACCCTCTGCAACGATTTTGAAGATTACATCCCTTTCAGAAAAAATACCGAGCGGCTCATCCTTCGTGCCGACAATGACAGACCCCACAATTTTCTTTGCCATTATCTTGCAGACATCATCTATAGTATCACTTGGACTCACAAAGGTCGGGCTATGCATGATATTCTTGATCATATCAGATGACATGATAATATATGGAACCCGAAAAGATAAATAATAACTGATTTTTTTATTGTATATATTGTATCTAAAGTATATCTTTACAATAAAAAAGCTTGAAATTCTTCAATCACATCTAAATTTCATGATTTTTTATTTTTCTGCAAAAAAAGAGCTATATTCAAGACACGTAATAATTGAGCAAATTTCAACAAAAAATCATACTGCCTTGAGCAGATGGCAAAGCCACACACTCAATTTATTAGGGCTTTGACTATATTCTATGACTTCTTCATCCTCTTGAGCCGGAACACATTCTCCCTCTCCATCTCCTCAAGCCGTAATCGGATAAAACCCGCCTGCGCCTTCATCTTAGGGATGACCGAAAACTCCAACGCATTCACTCTTCTTTTAGTCTTCTCGATCTCATTAAGCAGTTTAATAATCGTAGTCTCCACCTCAGCAGCAACCACGATTTTCTCGACGACATGCTCATAAGCATAAGCAGCCTCATCAATCCTCGAACTGGACCCGATAATGCCATATCCTCTCTGGTGCATATGTTTGACCACGCTTGTCGCCGATATTTTCGGCACCACGACACCCATCACATTCTTGCTCGAAAGCTCGATAGACGGGCAATCCTTGAGCGCCATAGCATAAGACTGCACCGTAAGCGCCCCGTCAATCGCCTCGGCGATATTGATGCACCTCTCAGCCTTTATATATTCCGTTGTAAGCTCGCTGCGCACACTTTTCGCTTTCTTCAGAGTCTCGAAGAACTCGAGTATAAGTCCGTCCCTCTTCTTCTTGAGCAGGTTATATCCTGCCACCGCTAGCTTTATGCTCTTCTTGAGCTTCATGAGCTCCGATCTGGTCGGCTTTATATCCTGCGCCATAAAAAAACCGTTAATTAATCTTTCTTTGCCAAGTAATATTTCTTCTTGATATCCGGGCTGATTCTTGTAAGCTCTCCTTCAGGGATAGCGGAAAGCAGATCCCACGAAATCTCAAGCGTCCTCTCGATAGACCTGTCTTCCTTCTTGCCCTGCCTGACAAACTTATCCTCGAAAGTCCCTGCAAACTTAAGAAGGGTCTTATCGCGCTGCGAAAGCGCTTCCTCGCCGACAATAGCGACAAGGCCGCGAAGATCCCTGCCCTCGGCATAGCCTGCATACTGCTGGTCAGAAACCTGCTTGTGGTCCTCCCGAGTCTTTCCCTTCCCGATACCCGAATTCATGAGTCTTGAAAGCGACGGCAGCACATCGACCGGCGGGTACACATTCTTCCTGTGAAGCTCACGCGAAAGGACAATCTGCCCTTCAGTGATATAGCCCGTAAGATCAGGGATAGGATGCGTGATATCATCACCGACCATAGTAAGGATAGGGATTTGCGTGATGGATCCTTTTCTTCCCTTTATCATGCCAGCGCGCTCATAGATCGTCGCAAGATCCGTATACATGTAGCCCGGGTACCCTCTCCGCCCCGGCACTTCCTCACGCGCAGCTCCGATTTCACGGAGCGACTCGCAGTAGTTCGTCATATCCGTCAGTATTACAAGTACGTGCATATTCTTCTCATAAGCAAGGTATTCCGCAGCAGTAAGCGCCATCTTCGGCGTGATAAGCCTCTCGACAGCCGGGTCGTCTGCAAGATTCAAAAACACGACAGCCCGCTCAAGCGCACCCGTCTGTTCAAAATCATTGATGAAATACTGCGCCTCTTCATTCGTGATACCCATCGCAGCAAACACCACCGCAAAATCACCCTTCTGCCCGACCACCTTCGCCTGCCTTGCTATCTGGAGAGCGATCTCGTTGTGCGGAAGGCCGGATCCCGAAAATATGGGGAGCTTCTGGCCCCTGACAAGCGTATTCATAAGATCTATCGTAGATATGCCTGTCTGTATGAAATCCGCGGGAGGCGAACGTGCATAAGGATTGATAGCAGCGCCGATGATATTCATCTTCATCTCAGGGATGATCTCCGGCCCGCCGTCTTTCGGCTTGCCTGCGCCGTTAAGTATCCTACCGAGCATATCCGATGACACCGGAAGTTCGATTGTCTTTCCAAGGAACTTCACGCGCGAGTTCCTGTCAATACCGCTCGTGCCCTCGAAAATCTGCACGACCACGATATCCTTTGAAGTATCAAGCACCTGCCCGTTCTTCACATCGCCGTTAGGCATCGTGATACGGACAAGCTCTCCATATCCTACGTCCTCTGTCTTCTCAACAAAGACAAGAGGCCCGGCAATCCTTGAAATCGTCTTATATTCTTTAGCCATAATAATCACCATTACCTTATTCCAGTTTAGCAAACTCCTTATCCATCTCGGAAACGACAGATTTAAGGAGCTTCTCGTAATCCTTATCGAACTTCGCATTGCCTATCAGGTTCTTTGACTTAACCAGAAGGATGGATGATGCCCTGGCACCATTATCAAGCGCCGCATAAGACAGGTCAGCATAATGCATGATCGTCTTCATGAGCTGATAGCTCTTTTTGAGCTCGCAGTACATATCCACTTCATGGAACGCATTCTGCTGCAGGAAAAATTCCCTGATGAGCCTTGCGACCTCAAGAGTGACCTGCTCCTTTTCAGGCAGCGCATCACTCCCGACAAGCTGCACGATTTCCTGTAACTTCTCTTCTTCCTGCAGGATCTTCATGAAACGGTCAACATACATCCTCCAGTCCGAGGCGACATTCTTGGTGAACCATCCCTCAAGCGGATCAAGATAAAGACTGTACGACGTCAGCCAGTTGATGGACGGGAAATGCCTTCTCTGCGCAAGCTTTGCATCAAGCGCCCAGAAACATTTCGTGACACGCAGCGTATTCTGCGTGACCGGCTCCGAAAAATCACCGCCAGGCGGCGAAACAGCGCCGATGATCGTGATAGACCCTTCCTTATCCGTACCCAGCGGTATGACGACACCTGCCCTTTCATAGAACTCGGCAAGCTTCGTTGAAAGATAAGCAGGATACCCTTCTTCACCAGGCATCTCCTCTAATCGTGAAGATATCTCACGCATAGCCTCGGCCCATCGTGAAGTGCTGTCAGCCATAAGCGCGACAGAATACCCCATATCCCTGTAATATTCAGCGATAGTGACTCCGGTATATATAGACGCCTCTCTTGCCGCAACCGGCATGTTGGATGTGTTCGCGATCAGGACAGTCCTCTCCATAAGGCTCCTGCCGGTTTTCGGATCCTTCAGTACCGGGAACTCCGTAAGCACCTCAGTCATCTCATTGCCTCTCTCGCCGCATCCGATATATACGACAATATCTGCATCAGACCACTTCGCAAGAGACTGTTGTGTGACTGTCTTGCCTGCTCCGAACGGTCCGGGGATTGCCGCGACACCGCCCTTTGCGAGCGGAAACAAAGCATCAAATATACGCATACCGGTAGTCAGCGGGATTTTAGGTATGAGCTTTCTTTTAGATTTCCTTGAATATCTGACAGGCCACTTGTGCGCAAGCTTAAGCTCTGTCCCGTCATCAAGCTTTCCGATGACATCCACAACAGTATAACTTCCGCTCTTAAGTTCAGCTATTGTGCCTTCTGCATTAGGCGGCACAAGAATGCTATGTAATACGCCTTCAGTTTCCTGGACAGTTCCAAGTATTGCGCCACCTGTGACTTTATCCCCTTTCTTGAGCATTGCCGTGAACTTCCACTTCTTCTCATGATCAAGACCCGGCGCATCAACACCCCTCTTGATGAAGTCCCCCATATGTTCCATCAGTACAGGCAAAGGTCTCTGTATCCCGTCATAGATTGAAGTAAGCATACCGGGCCCAAGCTCAACCGAAAGCGGGAGACCCGTGCTGATGACAGGTTCACCGGGCTTGATGCCTGTGGTATCCTCATAGACCTGGATGATCGTCTTCTCGCCATCAATCTGGATGACCTCGCCCATAAGCTTTTCATTGCCCACGCGCACCACGTCGTACATGCGCGCAGTAATATCCTTCGCGACAACCACAGGACCTGCTATCCTGTAGATATATCCTGCTTTTTTTGTTTGAACATCTGTTTTAGCAACTACCATTTTTATCACCTATATCATCATTTATTCCATACATCGATACCTATCGACTTCTTGACTTTTCTTCTGAGATCATCTTCACTCGCGCTGTCCTTTGACAGGACCACGCAGACCGGCTGCACCGTATTCTCCACTTTGTCGCGGATCCTTACAGGCAGCTTGCCGACATCATCCCTGTTCAACACAAGGATACCTATTGATTTGTCCTCAAGCGCTTTGAGAGTCTCATCGGCAAGTGTGTCCGTTGTGACATTGATAATTTTCCTGATTCCCGCAAGCCTGAAGCCCACCGTAAATTCATCATTTCCGATAACCGCAATTTCACTCAATCATATCACCAGACTGTCATTCATGAACTT
>JBDRKP010000037.1:0-3041 GCA_043813875.1 archaeon
GTGGAGCTTGTAAAGAAAAAATATGAATTAGGCATTGCTGATTATAAAGACATTTTTCCGCTCATCCCTGAGCGAACTTTACGCAGCGACCTTGAAACTCTCGTTAAGCTCAAAATATTAACTCCTGCCGGAGAAAAAAAAGGAAGAAGATACAGATTAGCGGCGATATAGGCAGGATATCGGCAAAGCCGCATGGATGGAACCCGCCCCACACATGGCGCGCATGTCATAAAAAAGATCATCTCCGGTCTCATGCGACAGCGCTGGCAAGCTGCATTTCCGTCGCTATCGGGATAGAAATATCCTTCTCAGAATCCCTGAAATGAAGATGAATCCTGACAATCACCATGTTCAGCTTATAAAATACCTGCATATCTGCCTTCCTAATATTTTCCAGTTCATCCCGTGAAACACCGACCATGTTTGATGCATCAAACATCTCTATGCCGATCAGCTTGCCGTCTTTTGAAATATCAAGAATGACATCCCCGAACATGACAGACGACTTGATATCCGCCGATTTATCAATAAGGAACAGATTATCGTTTTTATCGTCGTAGTCAAATTTTACTTCTGCCATTTTTTCACCAGTTTGGATAATTTCTTTGTTGTTGATATCGCCGTAATGACGAAAATCGTCTCATTTTCGATGAGGACAACAACCATCAATAATTTTCTTCCATTCTGCCCGAATATAAGCACATATCTGTTATCGCTTTGCGATTTATAGTCAATCAGGCTCTTCCCTGGATTTTTGACGTTTTCTATAACTTCAGCAGGACTGATTTTCCTTGTATCCAGGCGCATCAAAGCATGTTTAGTAAATTCGATGTGCCCCTTATATTTGCCGATCAAGGAAATGATATCCTCCATAATCGGATTTGTTCACACAGCTATATAAATTATATAGAACATTGCTTTTTAAATATTGATTGTTTTGGATATATGACCTTTGCGACCTTGACATTACGAGCCGTAAAGCTCACAGCTCACTGGCGCTCGAATGGTTACGTCATCCAGACAGACACCTGCGACGACTCATGGACCCTGGGCGCATCAGAAAAACAACAAGGCCACCCAACAAACATCTGGGAATACAGTAGAGACACAGAAATAAAAAAGACATTCACATACGCCGGATACATCATCTCGCTGATCACATCCCTTTATCTTCTTCTCATTTTAACAAATGCCCCGAAAACCACATCATCCCCCGCTCAGGAAAAGCCAACACATCCCCCATGAAAACAACTCTATCGGCAGCATCAACACCTCGCCATTATTAATCCCTAAACCAAAAAATCCTGATGGACATTGAAAAAATCATATCATCCGGCGAATCAGAGACCCTTGAATTCAAGGAGTCCCTTGCCCTGAAAGACGAGATAGGAGAGGGAGTATCATCGCTTTCAAATACAGCCGGCGGGTTGATTCTTGTTGGAGTTACTGATAGCAGGGAGATTATCGGGGTTCAGATCGGCAAAAAGACGATTGAGGATCTGGCCAACTACATCAAGGCACATACCGACAACCACGTTTTCCCCAAAATTTCTGTCATTGAAGCCGAAGGCAAAGACATTGTTGTTATCGTTGTAAAAGAGAGCGATGAAAAGCCTGTTTTTTTCAAGGGCAAAGCGTACATTCGGGTGGGAAAATCAAGGCACAGGCTATCAGCCTCCGAGATAAGGAATCTGGCAAAAAAGTCCGGAAAGTTGGTTTACTGGGATGAATTGATATGCGAAAATGCGGCTTTGTCGGATATCGACGAGGAGAAAGTAGAATGGTTCTTACAGAGAAGAAGAAAAGTCCGTGAGGCACCAAAAGCATTGGACATTGAAGGAATTCTGGCAAGTGTTGGCGGGCTGGCGAAAGGCAAATTAACAAATGCAGGTATTTTGTTCTTTGGAAAAAATCCGGAAGACTTCTTTTTACAGGCAAGAATTCATTGTGTGAGATTTGAAGGAACAGATGTTTCCCGGAATACTTCGGATGACAAGCTATATTCTGGTGCAATATGGGAACAGGTAGAACTGGCTGAAGAGTTTGTGAGAAAAAATATAAAGCTGCACGGCTTCAGGACGGGATACACTTTCAAAAGGATAGATGTTCCGGAATATCCTCCACAGGCGATAAGAGAAGCTATAATAAATGCTTTGATTCACCGCGATTATGAAGTTCCGACTGAGGTAAAAGTCTTCATATTTGATGACCGGATTGAAATAACAAATCCGGGCACATTTCCCGTGGGTACAACACCTGATAATCCTAAGCACGTCCCAAGAAATCCTATATTATGCCAGCTTATGCGGGATGTAGAGTTCATAGAGAAATACGGCTCCGGCATATATCTTATCAGGGAGGAGTGCAAAAGGCTCAATGCCCCTGAACCTGCCTATGAAATAGATAAGCACTGGACAAAAATTGTGCTAAAATCTGCGGGCATAGTTGGATTTATCAGAGAGATCGAAAAAACCGGGGTAAAGCTAAATGAAAGGCAAAGGCAGAGCATAGCGTATTTATTCAGAGAAGGAAGAATAACTGCAAAATTGTATTGTGAGTTAAATAATATTGTTCCGGATACTGCTAATCGGGATCTGAACGAGCTGCTAAACATGGGTCTGATAAAACGGGTTGGCAGGGGGCGGGCAACATATTATGTATCGATAATCGGATGATTTCGGATGATTTGTCGGATGATTTCGGGGTCAGCAATAAAACCGCAGCAGATGACTTGAGGCGATTGGCTAAAGCAGGCCAGATAACGAGCGATGGCAAAGGCAGGACTACAAGATATTTTTTCAGGACTACACGATTATATGATTATCACGCTATTCTCTGCAAAGCTTCCGGTGCGTGTTGGTGAAGTTGCGGTTAACGCAAAGTTGCTGGAAGCGAAACTGAATGAGCGGCAAAAGAAGCTTGTGGAGCTTGTAAAGAAAAAATATGAATTAGGCATTGCTGATTATAAAGACATTTTTCCGCTCATCCCTGAGCGAACTTTACGCAGCGACCTTGAAACTCTCGTTAAGCTCAAAATATTA
>JBDRKP010000038.1:0-7464 GCA_043813875.1 archaeon
GTGGAGCTTGTAAAGAAAAAATATGAATTAGGCATTGCTGATTATAAAGACATTTTTCCGCTCATCCCTGAGCGAACTTTACGCAGCGACCTTGAAACTCTCGTTAAGCTCAAAATATTAACTCCTGCCGGAGAAAAAAAAAAGGAAGAAGATACAGATTAACGGCGATATCGGCAGGATAACGGCAGGATATCGGCAAAGCCGCATGGGTGGAACCCGCCAAAATAGAGCGGCAGAAAAGCGGGAATATTCTCCGGGCGCTATAAGGGAGGCGATTACAAATGCGATATGCCACAGGGATTATGAAACAACAGGCAAGCTCCAGATCAGGATATTTGATAACCGCATGGAATTCTATAATCCTGGCGGACTTCCGGAAGAGATAACGCCTGAAAACATAACGCAAAAGCAGTTTTCACGGAATCCCGCTATTGCAAAAGTCTTAAGCAAAATAGGCTATATAGAAGAAATGGGCGAGGGATGGGATAAGATATTTGAGGAGCATAAAAACCATCCGCTTAAGCCGGAAATTCCGGCAATAGATGCGGACAGGTACACGATGACCGTCACCTTATTCTCCACAAGGCAAAAATTCGGGAAGGATAAGGCGATAGAGCTTAATGAGAGGCAGAAGGCGGCTCTTGAATATGTGAGAGCGCATGGCAGGATAACCAACCGGGAATACCAAAAGCTGTGCCCGGATGTGTCAAGGGAAACATTGAGAAAATACTTGAATGAACTTATAGAGAAAAAAATCATATTGATGAAAGGGGTAAAAAAAGGCGTATATTACGAACTCGCGTAATTATGCCAACTTTATGCCAACTTTATGCCAACATGATTGGGGTAGTGCCCCAAATATGGGACACTGGAAATACTGTTATTGCTACGCTTTTCGGCCCCCGGAAGAGCTTCTGGAAAAAGGCCCTGCTGAACGCTCGACGATTTGGGACGATTATAAGCCAGCTGAACGAAAGGCAGATATCCGCATTAAGGCATATTATTAAGGAGAAACAGATTACGCGTGAGGAATACATGAGGCTCTGCAAAGTGACAAAATCCACAGCGCACAGGGATTTGAGGGAACTTGTAGATAAAGGCATATTGAGTTCAAAGAGTAAATGCAGGGCAACGGATTATGTATCGGCAACCGGATGATTTCGGTGCCAGGAATAAGATACTGCCTGTCTCAGGCGCATTGCCCGTGAATCTGTTTTATGCCTGCCCTGATGACGCCGTTCCTCTTGAGGATTGGAATGATCGCTTTCCTGATCTCTTCGAGCTGTTTGTCATTTTTGGTCGCCATGCCTTTTACTTGTCCGCGCTCATTAATAAATCTTGGTTTCCGCCCATGTTCCGGCATCCCGGCCTTGAACGATAATAACGATATGCTTATATGTTTATTAGAATAAGATGATATTATGGCGAAAAAATATACGATTATTATAGAACAGGATGAAGAAGGCTGGCTGATTTCTGAAGTAGTTGAGTTGCCTGGCTGCCATACGCAGGCAAAAAGCATGGACCAGCTTCTTGACAGAACAAAAGAAGCTATCAGGGCATATCTGAAGAGCGATGAAAAACCGCTTGTTTCTGAAAAATTCGTGGGAGTACAGCAGCTTGAGGTGTAGGCTCTTGACGAAAATGCCAGGACTTAGCGGCAAACAGCTTGCTAAAATCGTAGAGAGATTTGGATTTGTCTACAGCCATGCAACCGGGAGCCACATGGTATATAAGCACCGTGATGGAAGACGCACAACCATTCCTCATCACGAGGGCGAACAGATCGGGCCTGGGCTTCTTAATAAGATTATAAAGAAGGATTTGGGAATGACGCGGGAAGAATTTATGAAGTATGTGTGATAGAACCGGATTCTGTAATATGTTTTATTCCCGTATCCAGGCGAAGCAGTCCGGATAAACAGAGGGTGGACACCGGATATTTAATGCCGGACATCATAATCCAGCCTCTTTTTTAAGCCGGTCATGAGAAACCAGTATGCCAGACTTCTTTTCCTTCCTGTATTCCTGAAGTGCGATGTAGTCATCTTCTTTCATGATGATTCCTGCATTTTATCAAGGATCGCCATGATTTTCTTTTTCAGTTCGGGGATGTCACGTTTTATGATATCCCATACAAGGTCGATTTCAATCCCGAAATACCCGTGGATCAGTACATCTGCTCGCGCCTGCAACTTTTCCATTCGATTTGTGGATGTTTTGCCTTGAACTCAGGAGGGATATTTTTAACAGCTTCGCCTATCACTTCGATTCTTCTCATTACAGCTTCCTGTATTAAGGGGGAATCAAGGAATTTTTCCCTTGATATTTCTTTTGTGAATCCTTCGATCATTTCGATTGACTCAAGCACATGCCCCAGGAATATCTTTTCGTTTTTCTTCATAGATTCTCACCTCTTCCTTCAGGATGATATCCCTCAAAAGCGGATGGATTGATTTGTACGTCAGTACATCGACCTTTCTCTTTGTTTTTTCCTCGATGTCCAGCTCATCGACGAGATAAACACGATCCCCTTCTTCACCCCATTGTTCGTGAAAGAAAAAAAGCTCGCCCTCATCCACCAGCTGGCCCGCGGGTTCTGGCTATATGAAGTCCCGGTATTCGGGATTTTAGGCTGGCTTCTTGAACCCCTGTACATGCGCCTCTATTCAAAAACAAAAACAGTGACCGTATCCGGCTCCACAAAAAAAGACCTGAAATCATGGGGCTTCAAAGACATAACCATAGTAAGCGAAGGCATAGACTTCGCGCCCCTGGGTAAGCCCGCAGTAAAAGAAAAAGACTTCACCCTCATCTTTGTCGGCCGCATGAAAAAGGCAAAAAAGCCACAAGACGCTGTCCGGGCCTTCAGGATGATCAAAAAAGAGATTCCTTCCGCAAGACTCTGGATGATAGGCAGAGGCTACATAAACTTCAAAAAGACAGACAGCATAACCCATTTCGGAAGAATCGACAGCAAAAAAAAGCATATCCTCATGTCAAGAGCCCACATCCTGCTGGTCCCCGCAGTCCGCGAAGGCTGGGGCCTGGTGGTCACAGAAGCCAACGCGCTCTCAACTCCGGCCATTTCCTACGATGTCCCGGGCCTGAGAGACTCAGTAAAACACAAAAGGACAGGCCTGTTATGCAAAAATAACCCAAAGGCCATGGCCGGATCTGCGATATCACTATTTAATGACAAAAAAAGACTAAAAGAATATACCCTAAACGCGCTAAAAGACTCGAAAAACCACACATGGGACAGGAGCGCAAAAGAATTTCTCTCTGCAATGGAATCCGCCAAAACATATTAAATTTGCCTGCGCTAAATATGCATGATGGACATTGAAAAATTGGTCTCAAACGGCGAATCCGATACACTTGAATTCAAGAAATCCCTTGCATTGAAAGACGAGATAGGGGAAGGAGTATCGGCGCTATCAAACACCTCCGGTGGGATAATTCTTGTTGGAGTTACTGATAGCCGGGAAATTGCCGGAGTAGAGACAGGCAAAAAGACGCTCGAGGATCTGGCAAATTACATAAAAACAAACACAGATAACCACATTTTCCCGAAAATATCTGCTGTAAAAGCAGAGGGCAGGGAGATTGTTATTATTGAGGTCAAAGAAAGCATCGAAAAGCCGGTTTTTTTCAAGAGCAAAGCGTACATTCGGGTTGGAAAATCAAGGCACAAGCTCTCAGCATCCGAAATAAGAAATCTGGCAAAGGAATCCGGAACGAAAGTTCACTGGGATGAATTGATATGCGAAAATGCGGTCTTGGCGGATATTGACGAGGAGAAGGTGCGCTGGTTTTTGAGGAAGGCAAGAGATGAGGGTCGCCTGTCAATAGGGGAAGAAGTGCCAATCCGCGATGTTTTGATGCAACTGAAGCTGTTGAAAGACAACAAGCCGACAAATGCTGTGATCTTTCTGTTCGGAAAGAATGCAGGCCTGTTCTTTTTGCAGTCGGGCGTAAAATGCATTGCTCTCCAGACAAGCGAATTTGTGAAGCCCTACACCTCATATCAGGAATATGGCGGGAACCTGTTTGAACAGGCAGATAAAGCTACAGCATTTGTTCTTGAGAACATACGCCGGTCACTATGGGTGGCTGCGGGAGAAGTCAGAGCAAGGCAAGCTTATGAATTGCCTGCGGAGGCAATACGCGAGGCAGTTATTAATGCTGTAATTCACAGGGATTATCAGTCGACTTCAAAAGTGCAGATAAGGGTTTTTCCGGGCAGGGTAGAAATATGGAACCCGGGACAGCTTCCATCACAGCTGGATATAGATGATCTAAGAAAGTCACATCCGTCAATACCGGCAAACCCGCTGCTTTTCAGGCAGTTTTACCGGGCTGCGTATGTGGAAGACGCAGGCGGCGGAACAGTAGATATTATCCAGAAATGCAGGGAATTGAACCTCCCGGAGCCCTCGTTTGAGCAGAAGATGGGCAGTTTCGTAGTCACTCTTTTGCGTACGGCAATAACTGACGAATATATGGATGCCCTGAAGCTAAATAAGCGGCAGAAAAGCGCAGTGAAATATTTACAGGATCACGGAAGGATTACGAGGGCAGAATATGAAAAAATCCATTCAATTCCTGAAAGGACTGCCAACAGGGAACTGAACGAACTTGCAGGCAAAAAGGTGATTGAAAAGTTGGGCAGCGGCAGGGAAACATATTATGTTCTGGCGAGAACTGGCGAGAACTGGCGAGATAAAGGGAAATAATGTTGTACATGATTTCTCAGCCATGATAACTGCGCACGGTCAGGGAGGGCGCAGCGCTCCGAACTCCCGCCATTTCCTACGATGTTCCAGGCCTAAGAGACTCGGTAAAAGATGGAAAGACAGGGATTCTGTGCAGGAATAACCCCGACGATATGGCCAAATCTGCAACATCACTCTTTAATGATAAAAAAAGACTAAAAGAATATACATTAAATGCGCTAAAAGACTCCAAAAACCACACATGGGACAGGAGCGCGAAAGAGTTTCTCTCTGTGATGGAATCCGCCAAAACATATTAAATTTGCCTGCGCTAAATATGCATGATGGACATTGAAAAATTGGTCTCAAACGGCGAATCGGAAACACTTGAATTCAAAAAATCGACTGCAGAACGTGATGAGGCAGTCATCTCGATAGCTGCGATCCTGAATAAGCATCAGCATGGAAGGCTTTATTTCGGGATAAGAAATGACGGGACTGTAGTCGGCCAACAGATAAGCGATAAGACTCTAAGGGACATATCAAAGTCGATAGCGGATCATATTGAGCCGAAAATATATCCGGAAATTAGCCGCCGTGATATTGATGGGAAGCCCTGCATCGAAGTATTGTTTCTGGGAAATAATGTGCCGTATTATGCGTTCGGCAGGGCGTATATTCGCGTATCAGACGAGGACAGGCAGCTTTGTGCAAAAGAGCTTGAGGCGCTTATCCTAAAAAAGAACAAGGATAAGGTGAGATGGGATTCAGAATTTTCAGGTTACGATCTGAAGAGAGTGGATGAAAATGTCTTGAAAGGCTATAGTTGACGTCGTTACCAGCTGGACAAATACCGCCAATAAACCAATAGACGTCAATTATATGGAAAAGTCATGTCGTCCAAAAAGTTATGACTTTTACTATATATTGAAAAGGCGAACAGTGCGGGAAGAATAAATTTTGCTTTTGACAATGCAAAAAACATCATGAAAAAACTGGATCTTATAAGGGATGACAGGTTGCTTAAGGCCGCAGAGGTCTTGTTCTCGAATGAGAACTCTCTTGAGGTCCAGGCAGCTGTTTTTGCAGGCACGGACAAGGTCACATTTCTTGACATAAGGCAGTTTGAGGGGACCATATTTTCTCTCCTTGAAAAGTCCGAGGAATATATTAGGGAGCACATTAACTGGCGGGCTGAAATAGGGAGGCTTGAGCGCAAGGAGATCCCTGAAATCCCGGTAAAAGCGATTCGCGAGGCTCTGGTCAATTCATTCTGCCACAGGGATTATTATGCTCCTGAAAGCAACAAGATCGCGATATTTAAGGACCGCGTGGAGATATGGAATCCTGGAACTTTTCCGGAGGGCATGACACCACAGGATTTCATCGCGGGTGTTGAGCAGTCGGTCTTAAGGAACCCGCTGATAGCGGAAGTGTTGTATAAGTCAAAGGAGATTGAAAAATGGGGATCCGGGTTGAAGAGGATTTATGAGGAATGCAGTTCAGGCAACGTAAAAGTAGAATTCAAAGATACTAAGACTGGATTTCTGGTCGTCTTCTATAGAAGAAAAGAAGATACTACCCTCAAAACTACCCTCAAAACCGGGGACGATATTTTGCGGCTCATAAGGCAGGATCCGCTCATATCAAAGGAAGAAATTGCAGGCCACCTGAATATCACATTAGACGGCGTCAAATATCATATCAGGAAACTGACAAAGGAAGGCGTAATCTCGTGGAAGGGTCCAAGCAAAAATGGGCATTGGGAGTTCCTGAAAGGCAAAAGCTGAGATAACACAGGATTTTAGATCATTTTCTACAGCAAGCAAACCCGCAATGCAAAGCAATAGCGCATTTTACTGGTTGGTTCAAACGCATTGCCCGTACAATCTGTTTTATGCGCGCCCGCATGACATAAAATATCACCACCAACAAGTGAAACCTTTATAAAACTACATATTTTAACTCTTCAACATCAATTGGACAAGGCATAAAAAATGAAAATCTTAATCTTCAACTGGCGCGACACCTTGAACCCCCAAGCCGGCGGCGCAGAAGTCTTCACGCAAGAGAGCGCGAAAAGATGGGTTTCTCATGGTCATTCCGTCACCCTCTTCACATCCGGGTTTCCCGGCTGTAAAAAACAAGAGACAATAGACAGACCGGATTGGTGTCAATAAACACGGGATCTTTTGTCTATTTTTACGATTCCAATGACCTTATTCTCATGATCTACTTCATACAGGATACGATAAGAGCCTACACGGACCCGGAACATTTTTTCACTAGATCCTTCAAGTATCTTTGTATCGTGCAGAACAGGCTTCTCCTGCAAAGACTCTATTTTCTCTATCAATCTTTTAGCGAGAACTTTATCCGCACTCTTAAGAAATTTTAGTGCCTGTGAAGAATATTTAATGCCAAACATCATAATACAAGCTCTCTTTTAACTTGTTCATGTAAAACCAATTTGCCCGATTTCTTTTCCTTCCTGTATTCCTGAAGTGCGATGTAGTCATCTTCGGTCATGATGCTGTCTACGTCTACCATGTGCTTTTTTATATAATCAAGATCCTGCCTGATTGCCGCAAGTTCATCGGCTATTTTTTCAGGGATAGCTGCTTCTGTCATATTCCGGTATAAGATTCTAATTTATTTAAATATTGCGGCGCCTTCGTTTAAACAATCACCACCAACAAGTGAAACCTTTATAAAACTGCATATTAAATATTCTGCTGTTTAACAT